>NZ_JACBZD010000001.1:2235000-2552500 GCF_013407765.1 Allostreptomyces psammosilenae | reverse complement strand
CAGGAGTGAGAAACTCCTGCGCCGATTGACTAAGGGTTCCTGGGGCAGGTTGATCCGCCCAGGGTAAGTCGGGACCTAAGGCGAGGCCGACAGGCGTAGTCGATGGACAACGGGTTGATATTCCCGTACCCGTTTCAACGCGCCCAACGCTGAACCCTCTGATGCTAAGCCCGTGAAGCTTTCGTGGTCCTTCGGGACTGCGGGAGTGGAGCCGGTGACCCAAAGGGGTAGTAGGTGAGTGATGGGGTGACGCAGGAAGGTAGTCCAGCCCGGGCGGTGGTTGTCCCGGGGTAAGGGTGTAGGGCGCCAGGTAGGCAAATCCGCCTGGCATGTGCTTGAGACCTGATGCCGAGCCTTTGTGGCGAAGTGGATGATCCTATGCTGTCGAGAAAAGCCTCTAGCGAGTGTTGGAGCGGCCCGTACCCTAAACCGACTCAGGTGGTCAGGTAGAGAATACCGAGGCGTTCGGGTGAACCATGGTTAAGGAACTCGGCAAAATGCCCCCGTAACTTCGGGAGAAGGGGGGCCGCTGCTGGTGAAGGGACTTGCTCCTGGAGCTGGTGGTGGCCGCAGAGACCAGCGAGAAGCGACTGTTTACTAAAAACACAGGTCCGTGCGAAGCCGTAAGGCGATGTATACGGACTGACGCCTGCCCGGTGCTGGAACGTTAAGGGGACCGGTTAGTCGACTCTTCAGGGTTGGCGAAGCTGAGAACTTAAGCGCCAGTAAACGGCGGTGGTAACTATAACCATCCTAAGGTAGCGAAATTCCTTGTCGGGTAAGTTCCGACCTGCACGAATGGCGTAACGACTTCTCGACTGTCTCAACCATGGGCCCGGTGAAATTGCATTACGAGTAAAGATGCTCGTTTCGCGCAGCAGGACGGAAAGACCCCGGGACCTTTACTATAGCTTGATATTGGTGTTCGGTTCGGCTTGTGTAGGATAGGTGGGAGCCGGTGAAGCCGCGTCGCTAGGCGTGGTGGAGGCGTTGTTGAAATACCACTCTGGTCGTGCTGGATGTCTAACCTGGGTCCGTGATCCGGATCAGGGACAGTGTCTGGTGGGTAGTTTAACTGGGGCGGTTGCCTCCTAAAGGGTAACGGAGGCGCCCAAAGGTTCCCTCAGCCTGGTTGGCAATCAGGTGTTGAGTGTAAGTGCACAAGGGAGCTTGACTGTGAGACTGACGGGTCGAGCAGGTGCGAAAGCAGGGACTAGTGATCCGGCGGTGGCTTGTGGAAGCGCCGTCGCTCAACGGATAAAAGGTACCCCGGGGATAACAGGCTGATCTTCCCCAAGAGTCCATATCGACGGGATGGTTTGGCACCTCGATGTCGGCTCGTCGCATCCTGGGGCTGGAGTTGGTCCCAAGGGTTGGGCTGTTCGCCCATTAAAGCGGTACGCGAGCTGGGTTTAGAACGTCGTGAGACAGTTCGGTCCCTATCCGCTGTGCGCGTAGGAGTCTTGAGAAGGGCTGTCCCTAGTACGAGAGGACCGGGACGGACGAACCTCTGGTGTGCCAGTTGTTCTGCCAAGGGCATGGCTGGTTGGCTACGTTCGGGAGGGATAACCGCTGAAAGCATCTAAGCGGGAAGCTTGCTTCGAGATGAGGACTCCCACCCACGTGATGGGTTAAGGCTCCCGGTAGACGACCGGGTTGATAGGCCGGGTGTGGAAGCACTGTGAGGTGTGGAGCTGACCGGTACTAATAGGCCGAGGGCTTGTCCATAGATGCTACGCGTCCACTGTGTGGTTCTGGAACAATGACCAGGACCAGTGTTAAGTGAATAATTTGCTGGTTGCCTTGTGTTCCCAAGGTTTCCGGTGGTCATAGCGTGAGGGAAACGCCCGGTTACATTCCGAACCCGGAAGCTAAGCCTTACAGCGCCGATGGTACTGCATGCGGGAGTGTGTGGGAGAGTAGGACGCCGCCGGAATATTTGTGAAGGGGTGTGGCCCCGACCGAGTTCAATCGGTCGGGGCCACACCCCTTTTTCGCGTTCGCGGTTGCCCGGGCCCCCGGGCGGGTGTCCGCACCGTCCCTCCCGCGTGGGCCTGTGACAGGTACGACTGCCTGGTGGCGACGCTCCGACGGAGGCGCGAGGTAGAGTCGACAAGGATCGACGGTCGGCCCCATCGCGCGGCACGGGAGGCAACTCGGGTGGAGGTACAGGAGACACGGGTGCAGACAGACCGTGTCCTCACCATCCCCAACATTCTGAGCGCGCTGCGGCTCGTCGGGGTGCCGGTTTTCTTCTGGCTCGTGATGCGGCCGGTATTCGGCGGCCCGCAGGCGGACGGCTGGGCACTGCTCATTCTCGCGTTGAGCGGGGTGAGCGACTACCTCGACGGCAAACTGGCCCGGCGCTGGAACCAGATCAGCCGGCTCGGCCAGCTCCTGGACCCGGCCGCCGACCGACTCTACGTCCTCTCCACTCTTCTGGGACTCGGCTTCCGCGAAGTGATCCCGTGGTGGCTGGTCGTGGTGCTCCTCGCCCGCGATGTCATGGTGGGAGTGACGCTGCCGATCCTGCGTCACCACCGGTACGGGCCCCTCCAGGTGAACTTCCTCGGCAAGGCCGCGACCTTCAGCCTGATGTACGCCTTCCCGTTGCTCCTGCTGGGGGACCTGGGCGGCCATGTGGCTACCTTGGCGACGATTTTCGGATGGGCGTTCGCTTGGTGGGGTACGGGGCTCTATTGGTGGGCAGGGATTCTGTACGTGGTGCAGGTGGCCCGCCTGGTGCGGCCTGCCCGCCGCTGAGCCCCGAGGAACCCCGGCCGTGCACTCTTCCGGTGCCGTTGTGGTGGTCCTCGCCCCGTACACCGGCGTACGGCACTGGCTCCCCTTGATGACATGCGCATACATAGGGAGGACGCAACGACATGAAGGCCGTTGTGATGGCCGGTGGCGAGGGTACTCGCCTCAGGCCAATGACCGCGAGTATGCCCAAGCCGCTCCTGCCGGTGGTGAACCGGCCGATCATGGAGCACGTGCTCCGGTTGTTGAAGAAGCATGGCCTGACCGAGACCGTGGTCACCGTCCAGTTCCTGGCCTCGCTCGTCCGCAATTACTTTGGTGACGGCGAAGAGCTGGGCATGAGCCTTACCTATGCCACCGAGGAGAGCCCCCTCGGCACGGCGGGCAGCGTGAAGAACGCCGAGGAAGCGCTGAAGGACGACTCCTTCCTGGTGATCTCCGGCGACGCGCTCACCGATTTCGACCTCACCGACCTCATCCGTTTCCACAAGGAGAAGGGCGGTCTGGTCACCGTATGCCTCACGCGTGTCCCCAACCCTCTTGAGTTCGGTATCACCATCGTCGACGACGCCGGCCGCGTCGAACGCTTTCTGGAGAAGCCCACCTGGGGGCAGGTGTTCTCCGACACCGTGAACACCGGCATTTACGTCATGGAGCCCGAGATCTTCGACTACGTCGCCGCCGACGAGTCGGTGGACTGGTCGGGCGACGTCTTCCCCCAGTTGATGAAGGAAGGCAAGCCGATCTACGGCTACGTGGCCGAGGGCTACTGGGAGGACGTGGGCACCCACGAGAGCTACGTCAAGGCGCAGGCCGACGTCCTGGAGGGCAAGGTCGACGTCGAGATCGACGGCTTCGAGATCTCGCCCGGCGTGTGGATGGCCGAGGGCGCGGAGGTCGACCCGGAAGCCGTCGTCCGCGGCCCGGCCTACATCGGCGACTACGCCAAGGTGGAGGCCGGGGCGGAGATCCGCGAGCACACCGTCCTCGGCAGCAACGTCGTGGTCAAGCGCGGCGCCTTCCTGCACCGCGCGGTGGTCCACGACAACGTGTTCGTCGGAGCGCAGACCAACCTGCGGGGCTGCGTGGTCGGCAAGAACACCGACGTGATGCGGGCCGCCCGGATCGACGAGGGGGCGGTGATCGGTGACGAGTGCCTGATCGGCGAGGAGTCGATCATCTCGGGTGACGTGCGCGTCTACCCGTTCAAGACGATCGAGGAAGGCGCCGTCGTCACCAACTCGGTGATCTGGGAGTCCAGGGGGCAGAAGCACCTCTTCGGCGCCCGCGGTGTCTCGGGCATCCTCAACGTGGAGATCACCCCGGAGCTGGCCGTGCGCCTCGCCGGGGCCTACGCCACCACCCTGAAGAAGGGTTCGACCGTCACCACGGCACGGGACCACTCCCGTGGTGCCCGCGCCCTGAAGCGGGCGATGATCTCCGCCCTCCAGACCAGCGCCATAAACGTGCGCGACCTGGAGAACGTGCCGATGCCGGTGGCCCGCCAGCACACCGCGCGCGGAAGCGCCGGCGGGATCTACATCCGCACCACCCCCGGCGTCCCGGACTCGGTGGACATCATCTTCTTCGACCAGCGCGGCGCGGACCTCTCCCAGGCGGCCCAGCGCAAGCTGGACCGGGTGTACGCCCGCCAGGAGTACCGGCGGGCCTTCCCCGGGGAGATCGGCGACCTCTCCTTCCCGGCGAACGTCTTCGACAGCTACGCCAGCTCGGTGCTGAAGTCCATCGACACCTCGGGGGTCGCTGAGGCGAACCTCAAGGTCGTGGTGGACGCGGCACACGGCAACGCCGGCCTGGTCCTGCCCAGCCTGATCGGCCGGCTGGGGGTGGACGCGCTCACCATCAACGCCGGCCTGGACGAGTCGCGGCCCACCGAGACCGCCGAGGAGCGGCGCGCCGGCCTGGTCCGGCTGGGCGAGGTGGTGGCCTCCTCGCGGGCCGCCTTCGGCGTGCGCTTCGACCCGGTGGGCGAGCGGATCGCGCTGGTGGACGAGAACGGCGCGATCGTCGAGGACGAGCGTGCCCTGCTGGTCTTCCTGGACCTGGTGGCGGCCGACCGGCGCAAGGGCCGGGTCGCCCTGCCGGTGACCACGACCCGGATCGCCGAGCAGGTCGCGGCGTTCCACGGGGTGCAGGTGCAGTGGACCACCACCTCCCCGGACCACCTGACCACGGCCACCGCCCAGGACCGGATGTCCTTCGGCGCCGACGGCCGCGGCGGCTTCGTGGTGCCCGAGTTCTCCACGGTCTTCGACGGCGCCGCCGCCTTCGCCCGGCTGGTCGGCCTGGTGGCCCGCACCCAGCTGACGCTGAGCCAGATCGACCAGCGCATCCCGCGGGCGCACCTGCACCGCCGCTCGCTGGCCACGCCGTGGGCCAACAAGGGCCTGGTGATGCGCTCGGTGGTCGAGGCGGCGGGCGACCGCGAGGTGGACACCACCGACGGCGTGCGGATCGTCGAGGCCGACGGTCGCTGGTGCCTGATCATCCCGGACCCGGCGGAGGCCGTCACCCACCTGTGGGCCGAGGGCCCCGACGACGCGGCGGCCGAGGCGCTGCTCGACGAGTGGACCCGGGTCGTGGACCGCGCGGGCCAGGGCTGATCGCCGCCTGCCCGCCCGTGCCCGACAGGCGCGGCGGGCGGCCGTGACGGCCGGCCGAGCCGGGGCCCGGTGCGGGGCGGTGCGCCCCGCACCGGGCCTCCGGCGTGCCCGCCCCGTGCCGGTCCGGAAGGTCTGTTCGAAGCACGATCCATGATCGTGGGACGATGTGCGGATGGCGGACGACCAGCGACGATCACGCGACGGATCGGCGGGCCGCGCCGATCGCCGGGAACCCTCCTCCACACCGGCCGATCCCGGCGCGGGTTACCGGCGGCCGGACGCCTCCATGCTGCTGCTGACCCGGCTGATGGACCACAGCCTGGACGAGGGGTACGCGGAGGCGGCGGCCCGCCGCACCGCCGCCGGGACGACGCCGGGCGCCGCCGCCGGGGCACGCCACCGGCCCCTGCTGCTGCTCGGCCTGGCGCTGGTGGCGGGGGTGCTGGCGGCGGGCGCGGCGCGCCAGTACACGGCCGCGCCGATCGCCGAGGAGCACCGCGAACAGCTCATGGGCCGGGTGGAGGACGAGACCGCCGCGGCCGACCGGCTCCAGGAGCAGGTGGACACCGTCCGCGCCGAGGTGGACGCCGCGCGCCGGGCCGCCCTGGACGGCGACGAGCTCCAGGAGCGGCTGGCGCTGCCGGAGCTGCTGGCCGGGGCCACACCGGTGACCGGGCCGGGGCTGAGCCTGGTCCTGGACGACGCGGAGGGCTCCGAGGCGGGCGATGCCGGGGTGGACCCGCGCAGTGGTACGTTCGGGGACGCCGGACGCATCCGGGACCGCGATCTGCAGCGCGTGGTCAACGGGTTGTGGCAGGCGGGCGCGGAGGCGGTCAGCGTCAACGGGCAGCGGTTGACGGCGCTGTCGGCGATCCGGGCCGCGGGCGAGGCGATCCTGGTGGACAACACGCCCCTGGCGCCGCCCTACACGATCCTGGCCATCGGCGACGGGCCGCGCGTGCTCGACGGCTTCCAGACGAGCGCGGACGGCTACTACCTGGACGCCCTGCGGGAGAACTACCGGATCCGGGTGGAGTCGTCCGTCGAGCCCGAGCTGCGGCTGCCGGCCGCGTCCAGCCTGGCGCTGCGGCTGGCCGAGCCGGAGGCCGGGGCGGGTGGGGCGGTGTCGCCCGCGCCGTCGGCGTCGGCATCGAAGCGATGAAGACAGGGGAGGACATCGGGTGATCGCCGTCATCGGCCTCGTCGCGGGCGTGGTCGCCGGCCTGCTCGTGCAGCCGGTCGTTCCGCAGGTCGTCGAGCCCTATCTGCCGATCGCGGTGGTGGCCGCGCTGGACGCGGTCTTCGGCGGGCTGCGCGCCATGCTCGACGGCATCTTCGACGACAAGGTGTTCCTCATCTCCTTCCTGTCCAACGTGGTGGTCGCGGCGCTGATCGTCTTCCTGGGGGACCAGCTGGGCGTGGGCGCGCAGCTGTCCACCGGCGTGGTGGTCGTGCTGGGCATCCGGATCTTCACCAACGCCGCGGCGATCCGGCGGCACGTCTTCCGGGCGTGAGCGGGGACGGGATGACGATGCGCGACGAGGAGCGGGCCACCGGGCCCGGGGACGCCGAGGAGCCGTCGGGGCGCCCGGCGGAGGAGCCGGCGGCCGTCGAGGCGAAGGCCGCCGAGGCGAAGGCCGCCGAGCCCGAGCCCACCGAGCCGGAGACCACCGAGGCGAAGGGCATCGAGCCCGGGGCCGACGATGCCGGGGAGGCGGCCGAGTCCGGGGCCGGGCCCGGTCGGTCCGAGCCGGCGGCGGACGCGCCGGGCGAGTCGTCCGCGCCGGACGAGCCGGACGAGCCGGACGAGCCGGGGGAGCCGGACGAGCCGGGGGAGCCCGCGGCGGACGGCCACCGGGAACCGCCGGAGCCCGAGCCGACGTCACCCGGCGTGACGGGTCGCGGGGAACCGCGGGACGACGCGGCGACCGGGGCGGTGACGGGGACGGAGACCGACCAGGACACCGCCGCGGCCGGTCGGCGACGGCTGGTCGACGGCCTGTGGCCGCCGAGGCTGACCCGCGCGCAACTCACCGTCGCCGCGCTGCTGTTCGTCCTCGGCCTCGGCCTCGCCATCCAGGTGCGGTCGCTGAACGACGACACGCGGCTGCGCGGCGCCCGGCAGGAGGACCTGGTGCGCATCCTGGACGAGCTGGACAGCCGCCAGCAGCGGTTGGAGACCGAGCTGAGCCGGCTGGAGGAGTCCCGCAGGCAGCTGCGGAACAGCTCGGACCGGGCGCAGGAGGCCCGGGAGCAGACCGAGCGGCGCGCCGCGGCGCTCGGGGTGCTGGCCGGCACGGCACGCGCCTCCGGGCCGGGGATCACCCTGACCGTCGAAGATCGGATCGGGGCCGTGCGCGCCGATATGCTGCTCGACACGTTGCAGGAGCTTCGCGCCGCCGGCGCCGAGGCGATCGAGATCAACGGCGTGCGCGTCGTGGCGGGCACCTACTTCACGGACCGGCCCTCCGGTGGCGTGGACATCGACGGGCAGGCGGTCTCCGCGCCGTACCGCTTCGAGGTGATCGGCAACCCGGACGACCTCCAGCCGGCCCTGAACATCCCGGGCGGTGTGGTGCGTACGTTGGAGAAGGAGCAGGCCACAGTGCGGATCGAGGAGGCCGACAGCATCGAGATCGACGCCTTGCGAGCGCCGGTGGCGCCTGACTACTCTCGCTCGGCACCCGAGTGAGCGCCGAGGCCGTCGCGGAGCGCCGCGGAAGAACTGACAGAATCTTGGACACGTGGCCGGAGCCGCCGGCCGCGTCCCACACAGCTGTGTCGCACAATCTCTGGAGGGGTCCGTCCGGATGGCCGGGCCCACGCCGTCCACCGGGTCCAACCTGCCCCACGGGCGGGCCTGTTTCGTTCAAGGGGAATCGCCCGTGAAACTGTTTGCGAAGCTCTTCGGCAAGAACTCCAGCCGGTCCGGCTCGGATGTGCCGACCGGGCGCCACGCGGCGCCCGCCCAGGCCACCGGCCCGGCGGAGCCTGCCGGGCCGTCCGGGGGCCTCCCGGGCATGCGGGGCACGCCGAGCCGGGAGGCGTACCCGGCCGGTGACCCGTACGGGCGACAGTCCGCGAGTTCCGTTGACCACGGCACGGGGCGCGACATAGGTTCGTCGCAACCATCGACCTCTCCTGGAGGGTTCGCCTCCGGTGGGGCCGGCCAGGAGGAGCAGTCCATGCCGGTGTGCTCGAGGTGCGGCAACCGCAACCCGGTCGCCAGCAAGTTCTGTTCCAACTGCGGGGCGCCGCTGCGTCCGGGCCTGGTGCCCGCCGAGCGGATCTCGGAGACCACCTCCACGATCTCCATCGCCATGCTGGAGGACGCCCCGATCGCGGCGGAGGACTCCATCTCCCCGGAGGCCGCCGCGGCCGTCGAGGCGCTGCCCCGCGGCTCGGCGCTGCTGGTGGTGCGCCGCGGGCCGAACTCCGGCGCGCGGTTCCTGCTCGACGCCGACGTGACCACCGCCGGTCGCCACCCGAACAGCGACATCTTCCTCGACGACGTGACCGTCTCGCGTCGGCACGTGGAGTTCCGTCGCTCCCCGGAGGGCTTCACGGTGGCCGACGTCGGCAGCCTCAACGGCACCTACGTCAACCGCGAGCGGATCGACCAGGCGCCGCTGGGGAACGGCGACGAGGTGCAGATCGGCAAGTACCGGCTGGTCTTCTTCACCAGTCACCGCATGTGACGCTGCACGGCCGTCGGGCCGGCGCGCGGCGGATCGCCGCGCGCCGGTCCCCGTCCTTCCCGGGAGAAGTGGTGAGCACGGAGTCCAACGTGACCGCTAGGACGACGACGGCCGCGGCCGGCAGGGCCGCCGGGGCGGGCGCGGAAGGCCGTCTGCTGAGCATCGGCGCGGTGCTCAACACGCTGCGCGACGACTTCCCCGAGGTCACCATCTCCAAGATCCGCTTCCTGGAGTCGGAGGGGCTGGTGGAGCCGCGGCGGACGCCGTCGGGCTACCGGAAGTTCAGCCCGGAGGACGTCGAGCGCCTGGTGTACGTGCTGCGCATGCAGCGTGACCACTACCTGCCGCTGAAGGTGATCCGGGAGCACCTGGACGCCATGGACCGCGGCGAGGAGCCGCCGGCCCTGCCGGCCCCGCAGCGCGGCCGGGGAGACCTCGGCGCCGTGCTGGCCGGCCCGGACGGCATGGGCGCGCCCGGCGGGGACGGCTCCGATCCGCAGGGCGCCGGGTCGACGCTGCGCCTCGGCCGCGCCGAGCTGCTCGCCGCGGCCGGCGTCGAGGAGGAGGACCTGGTCCAGTGGGAGTCCTACGGGCTGGTCTGGGCGGACCGGGACGGCAGCTACGACGGCGACGTGCTGGCCGTCGCCAAGCTGGTCGCCGACCTCGGCCGGTACGGCCTGGAGCCGCGCCACCTGCGCGCGGTGAAGGCCGCCGCGGACCGCGAGGTGGGCCTGGTGGAGCAGGTGGTGGCGCCGCTGCGCCGGCACCGCAACCCGCAGACCCGGACGGCGGCGGAGGCCACCGCCCGGGAGCTGGCCACCCTGTCGGTGCGGTTGCACGCGGCGCTGGTGCAGGCGCTGCTGCGCACCCGGCTGGCGGGGTGAGCCGGCCACGCCGCGCCGCGGGCGGGGCGTGGGGCGGTTTCCCGCCGCCGGGGAGGCGGGTGAGCACCGTGGATCAGGGGCATGGTGCGCAAGGAGGGGGCGCGGATCGAACGGGCGGTCGCGCCGGGCGGGCCGACGAGCGATAGGGTTGCCACGTGAATGAGCTGGACGTCGTAGGGGTCAGGGTGGAGATGCCCTCCAACCAGCCGATCGTGCTGCTGCGCGAGGTGGGGGGCGACCGGTATCTGCCGATCTGGATCGGCGCGGGGGAAGCGACCGCCATCGCGTTCGCCCACCAGGGCATGACGCCGCCGCGCCCGTTGACGCACGACCTCTTCCGGGACGTGCTCAAGGCGCTGGACCAGACGATCGAGCAGGTCCGCATCGTCGATCTGCGCGACGGGGTCTTCTACGCGGAACTCGTCTTCTCCGGCGGGGTGACCGTGGGGGCGCGTCCGTCGGACGCGATCGCCCTGGCGCTGCGGACCGGCACCCGCATCTACGGGAGCGAGGAGGTGCTGGCGGAGGCCGGCATCTCCATCCCGGACGAGCAGGAGGACCAGGTCGAGAAGTTCCGGGAGTTCCTCGACCAGATCTCCCCGGAGGACTTTGGCCGGGGTGGCTGAGCGCGGCTGACGCCGGCCGACGGGAGCGGCCGTCCGGGTGACCTCGGGCGGCCGTCCCGTTTGCGGTGAGCCGTTGCGTTTACCCCGGAACAGGTTTAGCCAAACCACCGTCACGGGTGACGCCGCTGGGCGTGCCAGGCGTGGCGATCGTTGACGCGCCCCAGGGGACTGCCTACCTTCGAGGAGGAACGCTGCGGGGGCACCGCTCCCGCGGGCGCCCGGACCGGGCCGACCGGCCGTTGGAGCGTTCCCGGGGCATGAGGAGACGGAGGTCGGCGTGAGCAGCACCGGCGACAGGACAGCTGTGGGCGCCGCTGAGCGGGAAGGTCCTGCCAGAGTCGCGCACCCGCGGCGGTCCACGCCCGAGCCACTGCCCGGCGGGGATCGGGAACCGGTCGGTTATCGCGGTCCGGTGGCGTGCACCGCCGCCGGGATCACCTACCGCCAGCTGGACTACTGGGCGCGCACCGGTCTGGTGGAGCCCAGTGTGCGGGGGACGCTCGGCGGAGCGCGGCTGTACGGCATCCGCGACATCCTGCTGCTGAAGATCGTCAAGCGGCTGCTGGACGTCGGCGTGTCGCTGCAGAACATCCGGCTGGCCGCGCAGCACCTGCGCATGCTCGACCAGGAGGAGCTGACCGGGCTGACGCTGATGTGCGACGGCGCGACGGTCTACGAGTGCACCTCCCCGGACGACGTGGTGGAGCTGCTCCAGGGCGGCCACGGCGTGTTCGGGATCGCCGTGGGCGCGGTGTGGCGCGAGGTCGAGCAGGCCGTCGGGGTGCTGCCCCGCGAGGATCCGGCCACCGGCGAGACGCTGATGGTGCACGACCCGCGCGACGAACTCGCCCGCCGCCGCCGCAACCGCGCGGGGTAGCCAGCCCGCGCGCGGGTGAGCCGCCACACACGCGAGTGAGCCGTAGGGCCGCCGGCGTCTGGACTGAGGAGCGGCAAGCGCAGGGAGGAACGACCGGAGCGCAGCCGACGACGAGGGAAGACGTCGGCTTGGGGCCCGGAGGCGAACGAGCCAAATAGGCTGTCGGCGGGGTGCGTCATCATCGACAGGTGTGGAGGGTTCTTCGGTGGCGGGGTCGGAGCGTCCCCGGCCCGGCCCGGAGGCCGCCCCCGCAGCGGTCCCCGGCATCCTGCATCTCGACATGGACGCCTTCTTCGCCGCCGTGGAGCAGGCGGCGAAGCCGAGCCTGCGCGGAAAGCCGGTGGTGGTCGGCGGTCTCGGGCCACGCGGGGTGGTCGCCACGGCGTCCTACGAGGCCCGGCGTTTCGGGGTGCACTCGGCGATGGCCATGGCCCAGGCCCGCCGGCTGTGCCCGAACGCGGCCTTCCTCTCCGGGCGCTTCCACGCCTACCGCCAGGTGAGCGAGGTGGTGATGCGGACCCTGCGCGAGCTGTCGCCGCTGGTGGAGCCGGTGAGCCTGGACGAGGCCTTCGTCGACCTGCGCGCCGGGGTGCACGGCGCCGCGCTGGCGGAGGCGGCGGAACGCGGCGAGCGGGCGGTGGTCGCGATGGTGGAGGCGCTGGCGGAGGACCTGCGCGCGGACATCCGGGCGCGTACCGGCCTGACCGCCTCGGTCGGGGTGGCCGGTACCAAGCTGCTGGCCAAGCTGGCGTCGGAGCGCGCCAAGCCGGACGGCCTGGTCGTCTTCCCGCCCGGGCGGGACCGCGAGGTCCTGGCGCCGCTGCCGGTGCGGGCGCTGTGGGGGGTGGGGCCGGCCACGGCGGAGCACCTGCGCCGTGCCGGGCTGAAGACGGTGGGGGACGTCGCGGAGCAGCCGGAGGGCGTGTTGGTGCGGTTGCTCGGGCAGGCCCACGGGCACGGGCTGCACGCGCTGGCCCGGGGGGAGGACGCGCGGCAGGTGGTGGCCGAGCGGGACGCGAAGTCGATCTCGGTGGAGGACACCTTCGACACCGACCTGGTCGATCGGCAGCGGCTGCGGGCGGAGCTGGAGCGGCTGGCGCGGCGCTGCGTGGCCCGGTTGCGCGAGGCGGGGCGTTCCGGTCGCACGATCGTGGTGAAGGTGCGGCGGCACGACTTCGCGACGCTGACCCGGTCGGACACCCTTCCGGCGCCGACCGACGACGTGCGGGTCGTGACGGAGGTGGCCCGGCGGCTGCTGGAGGCCGTGGACACCAGTGGGGGAGTGCGGCTGCTCGGGGTGGGGATCAGCGGCCTGGCCGACTTCACCCAGGAGGACCTGTTCGTCGCCCTGGGCGGGCCGGAGGACGGTGCCGCGCCGGCCGCGGACGGGACCGGGGGGTGGGCGGGGGAGCCGGGGACGGCCGGTGCCCGGGCGGACGTGGACGGCGCCGGCGGTGACGGCGCCGTCGGGGGCGTGGGGCCGGTCGGGGCTTCGCCGGCGACCGGGGCGGCGGTGGCGCCGTGGCGGCCCGGACAGGACGTCCACCACCCGGAGTACGGGCCGGGCTGGGTGCAGGGCAGCGGGGTGGGGCGGGTCACCGTCCGGTTCGAGCGGCCCGACTCCCCGCCCGGACGGGTGCGGACCTTCGCCGTGGACGACCCCGACCTCACCCCCGCGGACCCGCTGCCGCTCGTGCCGCCGGCCGGCTGACCGCGAGCGGTGGCCCGGGGCCGTCGGTCCGGGCCACCACTCGTCCGGCGCCGCGCCGGTTCAGGCGCCGGGCCAGCCGCGGGCGTGCCGGCCACGGCTGCCGCCGCTGGTCGGATCCACGCTGCCGTCCTTGCACTGCAC
This sequence comes from Allostreptomyces psammosilenae, assembly GCF_013407765.1. Taxonomy (GTDB): domain Bacteria; phylum Actinomycetota; class Actinomycetes; order Streptomycetales; family Streptomycetaceae; genus Allostreptomyces; species Allostreptomyces psammosilenae. The sequence goes on along the minus strand of NZ_JACBZD010000001.1, from coordinate 2,539,179 downwards.
GATGAGTGCGAAGACCTCGGTGGTGTCGTCGTCGAGCCGCACGTCCGCGATGCGGGCCAGGGACTCGTCGGTGAGGTCCACGCGGTCCACCCGGTAGGTGCCGCTGATGGTCCCGACCGGCAGGCCCATCATGGTCCCGGCGCCGCCCCGGGAGCGTTCCCGCTCGGTCGCGGCCATGTCCAGGTCGGCGTCGGTCCCCGGGGCCGTCACCGCGCCGGCGCCGGTGGCGCGGGCCATGCCGGTGTCGGAGTAGGTGTCGGTGGCCGTGCCGGTGGCGTCCGGGGCGGCCATCGCCGGGTCGGACTTGTGGCGGAACGCCGAGACCGGGGCGATGGTGGCCGTCTCGTCCTGGTAGGCGGTGGCGGCCCGTCCGGTGGCCGGGCCGGCGCCGTGCTCCCAGGGGACGCCGCCCTCCCGGTGGGTCACCGGGCGGGAGCCGGTCGGGGCGGTGGAGGTGCCCTGGGCGGCGGCCGTGCCGGGGGCGTACGGGTCGTCCGGCCGCCGGCGCAGGCCCATGGTGTCGCCGGGCGCGGCCTCCGGCGTCATCCCGAGGCCGCGTTCGTCGGGCGGTGCCGGGGCGGTCGTCCGGGAGCCGGTGACGTCGCGGGTGGTCGCCACCCCGCCGGTGGCGTCCGCGTCGGCCACGAACTCGGTGTGCTCGTGTCCGACGTCCGCGTCCGGGACGGTGCCGGTCGGCTCGCCGCGTCCGGCGGTGCCGGCGGCGGTGCCACCGCCCGCGGCGGCCGTCCGGTCGGGGGCGCCGGCCACGTGGCCGAAGTCGTGGTCGCGGGTGCGCCCCTCCGCCCGGGCCCGCTCGTCCTCCGTGGCGGTGGGGGCCGCCGGGCCGGGCTCGGCCGCCTCGCCGGCCTCGCCCGGTTCGCGCACCTCCAGGCCGTAGTACCGGTAGAGCTGGAGCTCCTGCTCCGGCGAGAGGTGCTGACCGGCGCCGAAGTCGGGGGCGTCCTTGACGAGGTCCTTCTCGTAGGGCACGCGCAGCTCGTTGTCGATGAACTCGCTGGGCGCCAGCGGGACGAAGGCTTCGTGGGAGCCGAACAGCCCGGTGCGGACCGCGGCCCACTCGGGCGATCCGGTGGCGTCGTCGAGGTACACCTCGTCGATGGTGCCGATCTTCGAACCATTGCGGTCCACGGCCTTCTGGCCGATCAGGGTTCTGGGGTCGATCTCGGTCTGCACGGTGTCCTCCGTCGGGGAAACGGGGATCCCGGTTCGGCCGTCCGTGCGGGCGGTGACCGGGAGGTTCGGCGTGGTGCGGGCGGGCCATTGCCGATGTCGATGCGGGATGTGATTCCTATGTGACTGTTGTGATCAGCCTTCTCTCTACCAGGAAACGGACAAAAGCGGCGTTTTGTCGACCCAGAGCGGCGAAATGATGCTCGAACGGCGCACCCTCCGCCACCTGATCGCCTACCCCGGCCGGGCGGCGACACGCCGCCGGTGGCCGCCTGCCGGGCAGGGCTTAAGCTGGGGCGTGGCGGAGGTCCCCGGCGCAGCGTGGCGTCCGGTGGTCGCCGCCGCAGCCCGGACAGCCGGCCGTCGCCGAAGCGAGGCGCGGCCGCGCGTTCCGGGCACTGTGACACCAGGCCGTCGTCCCCGCACGGGAGAGACCTCCAGGCCGGCACGGTCCACCGCTCGCGCGGCGGGGCGGCCACCGGAGGCGCCGAAGGAGCAAATCCTCCCCGGAAACTCTCAGGCAGCCCGTACCGGGTGGGGCGGAGGTGTCGCGGACGGGATCCGGCGCCCCGGCGCGCCCACCGCCCGGCCGCGCCCTCCCGGCCGCTCTGGAAAGCAGACCGGGCGCCCGCGCCCGGCTCTCACCGACGGTGCAAGCCCGCCGCCGCCCCCGCCGGGGCCGCGTGGCCGGTGAAGCTCTCAGGTCTTATGACAGAGGGGGAGGCCCGGACGGCATGTCCCACATGCCCGACTCGGTTGCCCCGTCGACCCGCTGACCCAGCTCAGCGGTCGCACCCCCGAAAGGTCCCGTGTCATGAGCGAGCTAAGCAGTAGCAGCAGCAGCGGTGGCGTGTCCGCCGAGTTCGTCGGCCGGCACATCGGCCCGCGTGAGGACGAACTGGCCAAGATGCTCGCCCGGGTGGGCCACGGCTCGCTGGAGGAGCTCAGCGCCGCCGCCGTTCCCGCCGCGATAGCCGACAACCACGTTCCCGAACTGCCCGCGGCCCGCACCGAACCCGAGGTGCTGGCGGAGCTGCGCGCCCTGGCCGACCGCAACCGCGTCCTCGCCCCGATGATCGGTCTCGGCTACCACGGCACCCACACCCCCGCGGTGATCCGCCGCAACCTGCTGGAGAACCCGGCCTGGTACACCGCCTACACCCCCTACCAGCCGGAGATCTCCCAGGGCCGCCTGGAGGCCCTGCTGAACTTCCAGACGGTCATCACCGACCTCACCGGCCTCCCGGTGGCCGGCGCCTCGCTGCTCGACGAGGCCACCGCCGCCGCCGAGGCCATGGCGCTGGCCCGCCGGGTCGGCCGGGCCGACGGCCGGGTGTTCCTGGTGGACGCCGACTGCCTGCCGCAGACCATCGCCGTGGTGCGCACCCGCGCCGAACCGGTCGGAATCGACGTCGTCGTGGCCGACCTCGCCGACGGGCTGCCCGAGGACCTCGCCGACCGCGGCGTCTTCGGCGTCCTGCTCCAGTACCCGGGAGCCGGCGGCGTCGTGCGCGACCTCGCCCCGCTGGTGGAACGGGCGCACGCCGCCGGCGCCGTCGTGGCGGTCGCCGCCGACCTGCTCGCCCTCACCCTGCTCACCGCGCCCGGCACGGCCGGCGCGGACATCGTGGTCGGCAGCGCCCAGCGCTTCGGCGTCCCGATGGGCTTCGGCGGGCCGCACGCCGGCTACATGTCCGTCCGCCAGGAGTACACCCGCAACCTCCCGGGCCGCCTCGTCGGCGTGTCGGTGGACGCCGACGGCCGCCCCGCCTACCGGCTCAGCCTGCAGACCCGCGAGCAGCACATCCGCCGCCAGAAGGCGACCAGCAACATCTGCACCGCGCAGGTCCTGCTCGCCGTGATGGCCGGCGCCTACGCCGTCTACCACGGCGCCGAGGGGCTCGCCGCCATCGCCCGCGGGGTGCACCGCAAGGCCGCCGCGCTCGCCGACGGACTCCGCCGGCTCGGCGTGGCGCTGCCGGACGCGCCGTACTTCGACACCCTCACCGCCACCGTGCCGGGCCGCGCCGCCGAGGTGGTGGCCCAGGCCCGCGAGCGCGGGGTCAACCTGCGGCCCGTGGACGCCGACCGCGTCGGCCTGACCTGCGACGAGACCACCACCCCCGGGCAGCTGCGCGCCGTGCTCGACGCGTTCGCCGCCGTGCTGGGCGGCGGCCCGGTCGCGCTGGACGAATCCCTGCTGGCCGCCGACCACGCCGACCCGGCCGTCCCGCTGCCCGGCCTGCCCGCCGCCCTGCTGCGCCGGGACGACTACCTCACCCACCCCACGTTCTCCAGCCACCGCTCCGAGACCGCCATGCTCCGCTACCTGCGGCGGCTGGCCGACCGGGACTACGCGCTGGACCGCGGGATGATCCCGCTCGGCTCCTGCACCATGAAGCTCAACGCGGCCGTCGAGATGGAGGCGATCTCCTGGCCGGGCTTCGCCGAGCTGCACCCCTTCGCCCCCGCCGAGCAGGCCGAGGGCTACCTCACGCTCATCCGCGACCTGGAGGCGGCGCTCGCCGAGATCACCGGCTACGACCGGGTCAGCCTCCAGCCCAACGCCGGCTCCCAGGGCGAGCTCGCCGGGCTGCTCGCCGTCCGCGCCTACCACCGGGCGCGCGGCCAGGAGCAGCGCGACGTCTGCCTGATCCCCTCCTCCGCCCACGGCACCAACGCCGCCAGCGCCGTGATGGCCGGCATGCGGGTCGTGGTCGTCGCCACCCGCGCCGACGGGGACATCGACGTCGAGGACCTGCGGGCCAAGCTCGCCGAGCACCACGAGCGGCTGGCCGTGCTGATGGTCACCTACCCGTCGACCCACGGCGTGTACGAGGACAACATCCGCGACGTGTGCGCCCTGGTGCACGACGCCGGCGGGCAGGTCTACGTCGACGGGGCGAACCTCAACGCCCTGGTCGGCCTGGCCCGCCCGGGCCGCTTCGGCGCCGACGTCTCCCACCTCAACCTGCACAAGACCTTCTGCATCCCGCACGGCGGCGGCGGGCCCGGCGTCGGCCCGGTGGCGGTGCGCGAGCACCTCGCGCCGCACCTGCCCAACCACCCGCTCCAGCCGCTGGCCGGGCCGGCCACCGGCGTCGGCCCGATCTCCGCCGCCCCCTGGGGCTCCGCCGGCATCCTGCCCATCTCCTGGGCGTACGCCCGGCTGATGGGCGGCCCCGGGCTGCGCCGCGCCACCCAGGTCGCGGTGCTCGCCGCCAACTACGTCGCACAGCGGCTCGCCCCGCACTACCCGGTGCTGTACACCGGCCCCGGCGGGCTCGTGGCGCACGAGTGCATCGTGGACCTGCGGGAGATCACCCGGCGGACCGGGGTGACCGTGGACGACGTCGCCAAGCGGCTCATCGACTACGGGTTCCACGCGCCGACGATGTCCTTCCCGGTCGCCGGCACCCTGATGATCGAGCCGACCGAGAGCGAGGACCTCGCCGAGATCGACCGGTTCTGCGACGCGATGATCGCCATCCGCGGCGAGATCGAGCGGGTGGCCGCCGGCGAGTGGCCGGTGGCCGACAGCCCGCTGCGCGGCGCCCCGCACACCGCCCGGATGCTCGCGGGCGAGTGGGACCGCCCCTACGACCGGGCCGAGGCGGTCTTCCCGGCGGGCGTGGACCCGGCCGACAAGTACTGGCCGCCGGTGCGCCGCATCGACGGCGCGCACGGCGACCGGAACCTGGTCTGCTCCTGCCCGCCGCCCGAGGCCTTCGCCTGATCCCGCGGTAGGCCGACGAAGGGGCTGGTCCACCGGTCACGACCGGTGGACCAGCCCGTCAGGGCGTGCGCGCGCAGGGGACGGCTCAGGCCGCCGTGGTGACCGAACCCGCCTGCACGGACCGGTGCGGCGCGATCACGCGGCCGTCCGGCAGCAGTTCACCGGTGTCCTCGAACAGCAGGATGCCGTTGCAGAGCAGGCTCCACCCCTGCTCCGGGTGGCACGCCACGGTGACGGCGGCCTCCCGGTCGGGGGAGTCGGCCGGTGGGCAGGTTGGCGTGTGCTGGCACATGGCTCTCGAACCTCGTTGTGAAAGACCTGTGTACGTCTATGCCTTCAACGCGGATTTCCAAGGGCGGGTGCGGTACGCCCCCGGGCGATGGCGGCTTCCACGAAACGGATGTGATGCCGAACACCGCAGCGTTTCGGATACAGTGTCCGCCTTCCCGGGCCATGGTGCAGCAAGTGAGCGCGATTATTTACCCGCTGCTCCCCGAATCCACCCTTACGGATGCTTGAAATTTTCCGGTATGACACATATGTCCGGACGCACGGGGGGTGATTTCACGCTTTGAAGGCGAACGGACCCACCGCGCCACCCCCGTGTTCACCGGCCCTGCCCCCTCGTACGGAGACGCCGAGCCCTCCGGCGGCCCCCCGGCCGCGGGCGGTCAGCCCTCGGCGGCGACCACGCGCAGCCGCGAGCCCTCCCGCCCCTTCTCCGCCCGGAGCCGGTTGCGCACCCGCTGCCGCAGCTCCGCGACGTGGCTCACGATGCCCACCGCGCGGTCCCGCTCCCGCAGCGCGTCAAGCACGTCCAGGACCTCGTCCAGCGTCTCCTCGTCCAGCGTGCCGAAGCCCTCGTCGATGAAGAGGGTGTCCAGCGGCATCCCGCCCGACTCCTCGGTCACCACGTCGGCCAGGCCCAGGGCGAGCGCCAGCGACACGATGAAGGTCTCCCCGCCGGACAGCGTCGCGGTGTCCCGCTCCACGCCCGTCCAGGCGTCGGCCACCCGCAGCCCCAGCCCCCACACCCGCTTGCGGGCCACCCGGCCGTCGCTGTGCACCAGCGTGTACCGGCCCTGGGACATCCGGTGCAGCCGCACCGTCGCCGCCGCCGCCACCTGCTCCAGCCGCGCCGCCAGCACATAGGTGCTCAGCTTCATCCGCCGGGCGTTGGCGTCACCGGTCCCGGCCACCAGCTCCGCCGTGCGCCGCACCACCGTCGCCCGCGCCCGCAGCGGCGCCAGCGCCGAGGTTTCGGCACGCAGCCGCGCGCAGAGCTCGGCGACCTGCTCCCGTCGGGTGCCGGCCGCGCCCGCCGCGACGGTGGCCTCCCGCAGCCGGCTCTCGGCCTCGGCAACCTCCCGCTGCGGGCCGGCGACGTCCGGCCGGGGCAGCGCGCCGGCCCGGGCCACCTCCGGCTCCTCCAGCTGGGCCCGGGCGGCGACCTCCCGCTCCCGCCACTCCTCCAGCCGGCGCCGCCGCTTGTCCAGCTCCTGCTGCCCGATCTCCGCCGCGCGCAGCGCGGCGGCCGAGGCGAAACCGGCCTCGGCCAGCGCCTCCTCCAGCTGCCGCTCCGCGCCCAGGTGCGCCTGTTCGGCGGCGGCGGCCTCGCCGGCCGCCCGCACCGCCTCCTCGGCGGCCCCGGCCAGGGTGACCAGCGCCTCCAGGCGCCCGCGCACCGTCGGGAAACCGCCCCGGGCCTCGGCCACCAGCGCCCGGGCCCGGCGCTCCTGCTCCGCCAGGGCGTCGGCGCGCTCGGCCAGCCGGTCCCGTTCCCGGCCGGCCTCCTCACGGCGGCGCGCGCACCGCTCCGCCTCGGCGTCCAGCTCGGCCAGCCGCCCGGCCAGCTCGGTGGCGCGCGCGCCGGCCCGCTCGGCCGCCCGGTGCCGGGCCGACAGCCGTTCCTGTGCCGCCCGGTGACCGGCCACCGACTCCTCGCCGGCGATCGCGGTCGCCGCCGCCGACTCCCGGCCCAGCTCGGCCAGCTCCGCCTGGGCGGCGGCCAGCTCCTCGCGGGCGCGCGCGGCCCGCCGCTCGGCCTCCCGCTCGTCCTCGGCGGTCACCCGCGCCGCCGGCCCGGCACCGGACGCCGGCGCCGGGTGCGCGGCGCTGCCGCACACCGGGCAGGGCTCACCCTGGCGCAGACCGGCCGCCAACTCCGCCGCCATGCCCGCCAACCGCCGCTCGCGCAGCCCGAGCCATGCCTCCCGGGCGGCCAGCTCGGCGTCGCGGGCGGCCCGCTCCCGCTCCCGGGCCACCTCCAGCAACCCGGCCAGCTCGTCCCGGCGGACCGCCGCGGCCACGGCGGCGGTCGCCCGCGCCGCCTCCGCGGCGAGGGCGCTGGCCGAGGCGGCCGTCTCCCGGGCGGCATCCAGCTCGGTGACCACGGCCGCCCGGCGCTCCGGCAGCCCGGCCAGCACCGCCTCCGCCTCGGCCGCCGCGCGCTCCGCCGCCGCGCGCTCGGCGGCCAGCTCGGCCAGCCGGCCGGCCAGCTCGTCCAGCCGCGCCTCCTCGTCGAGGGCGTGCCGCAGCGCGCCCGCCTCCTGGCGCAGCCGGGCGGCCTCGGCGGCCAGCTGGGCCTCCGTCCGCGCGGCCAACGACTCCGGCAGCGCGGCCCGCCGCTCCCGCTCGGCGGCGGCGGCCAGCCCCGCGCGGCGGTGGGCCTCCTCCTCCGCTCGCAGCAGCCGCAGCACCGGGGCGGCGCGCTCGGCGGCGGCGACCGCGGCGGCGTCCTCGCGGCGCTGCTCGGCCGAGTCGGCCAGCTCCGCCAGCACCTCCCTGGCCCGGTCGTGCCGGCGGCGCAGCTCGGCCAGGCGCTCCGCCCCGGCCAGCCGCTCCCGGGCGGCGTCCCGCTGCCGTGCCGCGCCCTCCCGCAGCACCTCGGTGAGTTCCGCGCGCTCGGTCGCCTCGGCGAGCAGCAGCGCGGCCCAGACCAGCCGGCCGTGGTCGCCGAGCCGTTCGACCGCGTCGGCGCCGGGGGCGGCGCCGGTGCCGGCGGCCTCGCCGGGGGCCGGGGGCTCGTCGTCCGAGACGGCCGCCGCGGCGCGCGCCAGCTCCGCCACCGGCAGCCCGTGCGCGGCCTGCCCCAGCCGCTGGGCCAGACCGCGCACCCCGCCGAGCGCCTGTTCCACCCGCTGGTCGGCCTGCCGGCGGCGTTCGGCGAGCCACAGCTCGACGTCCTCGAAGGTGCGGGTGGAGAACAGGCGCTTGAGCAGGTCGGCGCGCTCGCGGGTGTCGGCGCGCAGGAAGCGCGCGAACTCGCCCTGCGGCAGCAGCACGACCTGGCAGAACTGGTCCATGCTCATGCCGAGCAGCCGTTCGACCTCCTGGCCGACCTCCTGGTGGGAGCGGCTGAGGCCGTGCCAGGTGCCGTCCCGCCACTCCTCGAGCAGCGTGCGGGCCTTCTCGGTGGTGGTGCCCCCGCCGCGCCTGCGCGGGCGCTCCTGGTCGGGGCTGCGGGTGAGCCGCAGCCGGCGCCCGGCGAGGGTGGCCTCCAGGGTCACCTCGGTCAGCCGATCCGGCGCGGCGTGGTCGCTGCGCAGCGAGCCGCGCTCGCGCTGGCCCGGGACGTTGCCGTAGAGGGCGTAGGCGACGGCGTCGAGCACGCTGGTCTTGCCGGCGCCGGTGGGGCCGTGCAGCAGGAACAGGCCGTCCCCGGTGAGCCGGTCGAAGTCCACGGACTCGGTGCCGGCGAAGGGGCCGAAGGCGGTGACGGTGAGGCGGTGCAGGCGCATCAGGCTCCGGACTCCGTGGCGTGGTCGTGGACGGCCGTCGGGGTGCGTTCGGCGTGCTCGGGCGTGCGCGGGCCGGGGAGGAGGTCCTCGCGGTCGGCGGCGAGCCGCCGCACCGCGTCGAAGGCCTCGCGCAGCAGCGCCTCCTCCTCCCGGTCGGCGGCCGAGCCGCGCACGTGCGCCACGAAGTCCAGGGCGACGTCGTGGTCGGACCGCCCGCGCAGCCGCTCGGTGTAGCTGCGGCTGACGGTGGCGGCCGACGGCGGTGGCTCGTAGGCCAGTTGCAGGGTGTGCGGGAAGCGGCGGCGCAGCCGCGCCATGGCGTCGTGCGGCCGGCCGGCGTCGGTGAGGGTGGCCTGCACCCAGGCGTCCTCCTGCCCGTCGAAGCGGGAGGAGGTGAGCAGTTCCTCCAGGGTGCCGCGGAGCCGGGCGAGCGGGCGGGGGACCGGGCAGTCCACGCGTTCGGTGGTCACCGCGCCGGCGCCGTCGAGGTCCACCAGCCACATGCTCTTGCGGTGGCCGGCCTCCGAGAAGGAGTAGGCCAGCGGGGAGCCGCTGTAGCGGATCCGCTCGTCCAGCGTCTGGGCGCCGTGCAGGTGGCCCAGGGCGACGTAGTCGATGCCGGCGAAGAGCGAGGTGGGGATGTTGCCGATGCCGCCCACGGTGATCTCCCGCTCGCTGTCGCAGGGCACGCCGCCGGTGGCGAAGGCGTGCGCCAGCACGATGGAGCGGGTGCCGGCGGGGCGGCGGGCGAGGTCGGCCCGGATCCGGTCCAGGGCGGCGGCGTGCACCGCGGCCGCGGTGGCGGAGGGGGCGCCGGGCGCGTCCAGCCCGAGCGCGCCGCGGACCAGGGCGGGCTCCAGGTACGGGACGCCGTACACGGCGACCGGGCCGTGCGCGTCCTCGAGGAGGGCGGGGCGGTCGCTGCGGGCCGGATCGGTGCACAGGTGGATGCCGGCGCCGGCCAGCGGGCCGGCGTGCACCCCGAGCCGTGCGGCGGAGTCGTGGTTGCCGCTGATCAGCACCACCGGGACGCGCAGGGCGGCCAGCCTCCGCAGCGTCTCGTCGTACAGCCGGACGGCCTCCAGGGAGGGGATGGCGCGGTCGTGGACGTCGCCCGCCATCAGTACCGCGTCGACCCGTTCCCGGCGCACCACCTCGACCAGGTGGGCGAGGAAGGCGGCCTGCGCCGGGATGAGGTCCTCGCGATGGAAGGACCGGCCCAGGTGCCAGTCCGAGGTGTGCAGCAGCCGCATGGGACGAGACTACGGTGTGCCACCGACAACGAACGCGGGAAGGCCCTCCCCGCGGTGTGCGGGGAGGGCCTTCCGCGGTGCCGACCCTCGGACATGACGATGGGTCAGCACGGTCGGGATCCCTCCGGTCGGCCCGCGTCGTCGCGGGCCGACCGGAGGAGGATCAGGTGGATTCAGGGATAAAAAGGATGGACTGCCCCGGCCGCGCTACGCGGCGCCCGCGGGCGGAGCCAGTCGTGGCCGGGGGCTGTGGCCGGTCAGGAACGGCAGGAGGTCGGCCGCCGGAGCCGGCCGGTGCGGCACCACGCCGGAGGGCGCCGGGGCGAGCGGGATGAGCAGGTCCGCGCCCCAGCCGCCGGCGGCACGGCCGGTGGCCCCGGCCTGGCCGCCGCGCAGGCCGGTGATCCGGCCCGGGCCGTTCGGGGAGGTGCTGTGCAAGCGGCTGCGCCCCTCGTGGGCGCCGTCGCGGCGGTGCAGCCACAGCGCCATCGAGTAGGAACCGGGCAGGTAGAGCATGCGCAGGTCGTAACGGCCCTCGGCGGCCTCGGGGACCGCCGCCGCCTGCTGCCAGGCGCGTTCCGTCGAGGCGACGAAGGGGCCGCCGGCGAAGTGCGAGAAGTGGTAGCCGTCGGCGGTCCGGTGCGCCTCGGCGGCAGCGAGCACGCGGCTGCCGGAGGCGATCAGGAACCGCCATCCGATGGCCACGGCCGCCTCCGGGCCGGAGCCGCGGCGGACGGCGGCCGGGTCGAGGGTGAACACGGGGTGGGGAAGGATCGGACGCAACGGCGCGTCCGCGGGGCGCAACAGGGCCCGCAGGCCGGCGAGCTGGACCCGGGCGGGGTCGTCCAGGATCTCGCACACGGCGTTGAGCGCGCCGGCCGGCGGGACGGGGGTTCGCATGGGCATGTGACCATCGCCTCTCACGGACTTGCGTAAACAAAGTGGTCGTGCGGTGCTACGGCTTCGGCGACGTGCGACGGGCGGCGGTCGGGCTGGGCGGCTCTGACCGGCCCGGCCACTTATGGGGACGCCTCCCGACGGATGCCGGGACCCCGTCGTCGCTGCCGTGTATCCGTTCCGAAGAGGCGGCAGCGCGAAAAGGGACGGCTTCCCTGACGACCCGTTCGGCGAAGTATACCCAAATAGTCATTTGATGATCCGGTGGCAGCCGGCGCGGCACCGCCGGCAAAGCGCGCAGGGGGGTGTTTCGCTCTGGGGCAATCTGTGAAAAGGCGAAAATTTTCGTCAGGTTCGGCCCGGGGCGCGACGGCCCGTGAGCGCCCGTCACCGTCCCCTCGTGCGGCCGTGACCGACGTATGAGCAGGGACGTAGGGCAACCCCAGGGAAGCGGTGGGACCGCAGGGAGTGCCGCCGGAGGGCCTCGGAATCGATCGTCACCGATGTTCGACTGGCCGTCGCGCCGGACCGTGTGATTTGCCGGAAGCATGCCCGGAACCAAGGTTAAACACGACCCCGGGATTCTACGCGGGATGAACCGGAAGAGAGTGCTCCGGCCTTTGGAAAGGCGGATACGGGAACACCGAACCCCATTTTCGGGCATGCCGGAAGAAAGCCTGACAGCGAGTCCGTCGCCCACTACCCTCCGCCAGGCGACCGGCGCCACCGCGGCGCTGAATACGCTCTCACGCTCCTTACACACCTGCCCCGCACATCGACTTCCACACCCCCCGATGTGGCTCTCCCCGCCCGATCGCGGCCCCGGCCGGCCGCAGCGGGGCTCAGGGCCGCCCAGCGCCGCGCCCGTCGGCAGGCCCCAGGCACGCCAGCGGCGGCCCAGGGCCGAGAGCCGGCGGCGGCCGTCGGCTCCGGGCCGCCGCCGTTTCGGCGCGGCCACCCGGGGCAGCAGCGTCCACGCCGGAAACCCCCGGCCACGACCCGCAAGGCGCCCGCCCAGAACCGCCGCGCCGCTCCCGCACATCCCCGGAGGTGCCCGGTGACCGGTCCCACCAGCAGCCCGATCGACACCCCCGGCACCCCGGAGGAGCTCTGGCGGCGGTGGTCCGGCTGGGAGCACTTCCCCGCCCTGGACCTCACCGGAGTCCGCTCCGCCGTGGTGATCGCCCCCCACCCGGACGACGAGGTGCTCGCCCTCGGCGGCACCCTGGCCCGACTCGCCCGGACCGGGGCGCGCGTCCGCCTGGTCGCCGTCACCGACGGCGAGACCTCGCACCCCCGCAGCGCCACCCTCACCCCCGGACGCGTCGCCGACGTCCGCATCGCGGAGACCTCCGAGGCCCTGCAGCGGCTCGGGCTGGGCGACGCCGAGGTCGTCCGGCTCGGCATCCCCGACACCCGGATAGCCCGGCACGAGAGCGCCCTGGTCGCCCGCCTCACCCGGCTGGTCGAGGGCTTCGACCTGTGTCTGGCCCCGTGGCGCGGCGACGCCCACGCGGACCACGAGGCGGCCGGCCGCGCCGCGCGGCGGGCCTGCCGGGAGCGCGCCGTCCGGCTCGCCACCTACCCGGTGGCGATGTGGCACTGGGCCGCGCCGGACGACCCCCGGGTGCCCTGGGACACCGCCGCCGCCGTGCCGCTCGACGACCGCGAGCGGGCCGCCAAGACCGCCGCCGTCGCCTGCTTCACCAGCCAGCTCTGGCCGGCCGGCCCGGGCCCGGAGGAGACGGCGATCCTGCCGCCGCAGGAGGTCGCCCACTTCGACCGGGAGGTCGAGGTGGTCTTCCGCTGAACCGCCCCGGCTGCCCCCGGCCGCCGGGCCGCCCGCCCGGCCCGCCGGGCCGCCGCGCGGGTCAGCCCACCGGGTCGCCCCGCCGCCGGCTCGCCAGCAGGTCCCAGCCGCCGATCACCAGGGCCACCAGCACGAAGCCCACCGAGACCAGCAGCCCGCGGTCGTAGGCGTCCGCCCACACCTGGCTGTCCCCACCCGCCGTCCGGCCGCCCAGGCGGCCGAAGAACACCGCGCCCACCGCCGCGATCCCCACGGCCGAGCCGATCCGCTGCGCCGTCTGCAGCACCCCGCCCGCGCTGCCGGCCTGGCGCACCGGCACCTCGGACAGCGTGAGCGTCTGGTTGGGGGAGATCACCAGCCCGCTGCCCAGCCCGGCCAGCAGCAGGGGCAGCGCGGTCGCCAGCCCCGCCCCGCGGCCCGGGACGTAGTGCACCGCCACCATCGAGCCGGCCAGCCCCACGGCCACCAGCACCAGCCCCAGCACGACCAGCCGCCGCCCGTGCCGGGCCACCAGCCGCCCGCCCAGCGCCGCCGACACCGCGCTGCCCAGCGCGAACGGGGTGATGGCCGCGCCGGCCTGGAGCGGGCTGTACCCCTCGCCGCTCTGCAGGAACAGCGTGAAGACGAAGAAGATCGAGGTGAAGCCGGCGAAGTAGAAGCCGGCCAGCACGGCACCGACCCGGTAGGAGCGCAGCCGGAACAGCGCCAGGTCGACCACCGGCTCCGCCCCCCGCCGGCCCTGCCGGGCCTCCCACAGTGCGAAGGCGCCCAGCAGCCCCAGCGCGAGCGGCACCAGCAGCCACTTCGCGGGGCTGGTCCAGTGCTCCATCTGCAGCAGCGGCAGCAGCAGCGTCACCACGCCGGCGCCCAGCAGCAGCACGCCCAGCGGATCCAGCCCGCCGCCGCGCTTGCGCGGCCGTCCCGCCGGGTGCGCGCCGGCGGCGCCCGAGGCGGCCGGCGACGCGGGCGGGCCGGCGGGGCGCGGCTCGTGCGCCGGCAGCAGCCGCGCCGCCAGCGGCAGCGCCACCAGGCCGATCGGCACGTTGACGTAGAACACCCAGCGCCAGCCGTCACCCGAACCGCCCAGCGCGATCAGCACCCCGCCGAGCAGCGGGCCCACCGCGGTGGACAGGCCCACCGTGGTGCCGAACATGCCGAACGCCCGACCGCGCTCGGCGCCGCGGAACATCTGCTGGATCAGCGCGCTGATCTGCGGGGTCAGCATCCCGGCCGCCACGCCCTGCACCAGGCGCGAGACGACCAGCCAGGGGCCGTTCACCGCCAGCCCGCAGACCGCGCTGGCCAGCACGAAGCCGGCCAGGCCGATCATGAACATGGTGCGCCGCCCCAGGGCGTCGCCCAGCCGCCCGGCCGGCACCAGCACCAGGCCGAAGGTGAGCGCGTAGCCGGAGACCACCCACTGCAGGGTGCTCTGCCCGGTCTCCAGTCCGGTGCCGATCGAGGGCAGCGCGACGTTCACGATGGAGACGTCCAGCAGGGACATGAAGCCGGCGGCCAGGCACACCGCCAGGGCCCGCCAGCGGTTCGGGTCGCCGCCCGGGCGGGGGTGCGAGCCGGCGCCGGGGGCCGGTCCTCCTCCCGGGGCGGGGGTGCCTTCGGGGTGCGGAGGGCCGGCGGGCGTGCCGTGGGGCGAACGGGGGGTCACGGTGCGTGCTCCGTCGGGTCAGCGAATCGTGCGGGTCCGAGCGTGCCGTCCGGTGCGGTCCGGACGGACACCCACGAACCTTCCCGGGATCCTTTCCCGGTCACGCCCGGGGAGCACGGTTGTTGACCCCCATGGGCCACTCGGCCCACCCCCGCCGGGGCCCGCACCCGCCCGCTCCCCACCCCGGCCGGCGCCCACACCGGCCCCCGTGCGGCCCGGCCACCCGGGCCGCACGGGGCCGCGGACGCGCCACGGCCCCGGCGCGCGGGGCGCGACCGGGGCCGTGGTCGGCGGTGAGCCGAACGGGGGCGGTACGGATCAGCCGTACTGCCGCTCCAGGTCCTTCAGCTTCTGCTCCAGCGAGTCCAGCCGGGGCAGCGAGAGGGTGTCGTCCTCGGCCGTCAGGTCGACCGAGCGGCGACCGGAGCCACCGCTGGACTCCCAGGACGAACCGGAGGAGGCACCCGACGCGGAGGCCGACGGCTCGTCGGAGGCGGACGCCGGCACCGGCTCCAGGGTGGGCCGGCCGCCCTCGCGCCCGGAACCCAGCGCGCCGAGCCCGGAGAAGCCCGGCCGGCGGCGCTCCAGCGCCGGGCGCGCCGCGGTCTCGGCGGCGGCCTCGCGGCCGCCCTTGTCGCCCGCGGGGGCCTCGGCCAGCCCGGCCGAGGCGGCCGGGGGCTCCATGGCGAGGCCGTCGCCGCCACCGGGCAGCGCGGGCAGCGCCGCCACCTGGCGCCCGCCGCGGCGACGGGAACCGCCGTGCCGCTGGAGCGCCTTGGCCTGCGCCTTCTCCCGCTTGGAGATCATCTTCTGGCGGTCCCGCTTCTCCTGCTTCAGCCGGCGGTCCTCGCGGACCTCCTCGACGGCCTCGTCCAGGGTGCGCACGCCCTCCAGCAGCATCAGCGACCAGGCGCCGTAGGTCTCCCGGGGGGCGCGCAGCCAGCGCATCATCCGGATCTGCGGCAGCGGGCGCGGCACCAGGCCCTGCTCCCGCAGGGCGGCCCGGCGGGTCTGCTTCAGGGCCCGGTCGAAGAGCACGGCCGCGGCCAGCGACATGCCGGCGAAGAACTGCGGGGCACCGGCGTGCTCGTCGCCGCGCGGCGCGTGCACCCAGTTGAACCAGGCCGAGGCGCCGGCGAAGACCCAGACCAGCAGGCGGGAGCCGAGCGCCGCGTCACCGTGGCTGGCCTCGCGCACCGCGAGCACCGAACAGAACATCGCGGCGCCGTCCAGGCCCAGCGGCACCAGGTACTCCCAGCCGCCGGACAGCTCCAGGTTCTGCCGACCGAAGCCGACCAGGCCGCGGAAGGACAGCGCCGCGGCGACCGCGGCCACCGCGAACAGCATGACGTAGGAGGCGATGCCGTACACCAGCTCCTTGCGACGGCGGCGCTCCTCCATCCGCTCCCAGGAGTCCCCGGTGTCCGTGGAACCGGCGGCGGCGGCCTTGGCGCGCAGGTTGCGGGCGCGCAGCAGGGCGAGCACCGCGACCGCGATGAGCACGACGCCCGCGCCCGTCAGCACCCAGCCGGACGGTATGTCGGAGTTGGTCATCCTTGGTTGTGCCTCACTCTTCGGCGGAACGCCGGGCGGTACGTCGGCACGCGGTGGAGGGTGCGCGCCACGGCCGCCGGACGCCCCGACAGCTTCGGTGTGTGACTTCTTCGGACGTCGCACGGGAAGTGCGCAAAGGCCCTGCGCCCGTGCGGTCAGCGTCGCGTCGCGGTCCGTACCGGAGGCGGCGGCAGGCGGACCGTGGCGTCGTGACGGGCGTGCGCAGGGAAACCCGGAGCGGCGCGGCCGTGTGCGCACAGTAGCGCGCAACCTCCGTACGGCGCCGGGCGGGTGACACACTATCGGGCCGCGGCGGTTCCTTCGGCGTGAACGGCGAGACCGGGGCGTAACTGTGTGCCCAACTGTGACCGTTTGACACCCGTGATGCCGCATCCGGCCAACCGCGGTGGCGTGCGGAAACGATTCGGCGGACGAGTGGCCGTCCGTACACTGGCCGTTTCGCCGCCCGCCACCGGTTGTCGCTACAGTGGCCGGACCGGTCCGCCACCCCGTGTACCGAACGGTGTTCGGCACCCTCGGTCGTGCCCTGCCCAGGGCGCGGCCGCCCGCACCCGCCGGGACCCGGCCGCTGCCCGGACCGGTCCCCTCCCCCTGCGCGCCCGATCGGGCTGGGGCGGTGCCCGGCCGTCGGGTCGGGACCGGGGGCCCAGGCGGGGGCCCGGCCCACCCGCCGTCATGTTCCGTCAGCCCTCCGACAGGAAGCTCATGAGCGACACACAATCAGCGCACGGCTTCGACATCGTGCGCCGCGGGTACGAGCGGGCGCAGGTCGACGACCGTCTGGCCAAGCTGGTTGCCGACCGCGACAGCGCGCTAAGCCGGATCAAGGCCCTGGAGCAGCGCATCGAGGAGCTCCACCTCGAGTCGCAGGCGGTGCAGGAGCAGGTCTCGGACGACGGCCCGTCCTTCGCCGGGCTCGGCCCCCGGGTGGAGAAGATCCTGGCGCTCGCCGAGGAGGAGGCCGACGACCTGCGGGCCGAGGCCGGAAGCGCCGCGGAGGAGATGCGCCGGCTGGCCGAGGAGGCCGCCCGCCAAGCCCGCGCGGACGCCGAGGCGTTCGCCCAGGCCCGTCGCTCGGACGCCGACCGGGACGGCGACCGCATCGTGGACATGGCCACCGAGAAGGCCGGCCAGCTGCGCGCGGAGGCCGCCAAGGACGCGTCCGCCAAGCGCGAGGAGGCGAGCGCGCTCTTCGAGGAGACCCGCGCCAAGGCCGCCCAGGCCGCCGCCGACTTCGAGACCAACCTTGCCAAGCGGCGCGACCAGTCCGAGCGGGACCTCGCGGCCCGTCAGGCCAAGGCGGAGAAGCGGCTCGCGGAGATCGAGCACCGCGCCGAGCAGCTGCGCATGGAGGCCGAGAAGATGCGCACCGACGCCGAGCGGCGCGCCCGGCAGACCGTGGAGGCGGCGCAGCGGCAGTCCGAGGACCTGCTGTCGGACGCGAACGCCAAGGCGGAGCGGATCCGCAACGAGTCCGACCGCGAGCTGGAGGCGCTGGCCAACCGGCGCGACAGCATCAACGCCCAGCTCACCAACGTCCGCGAGATGCTGGCCACGCTGACCGGCGCGGCGGTGGCCGCGGCCGGCGGTGGCGCCGAGGACGGCGACCTGGTGACCTCCGCCTCCGAGTAGGCGTCCGGCCGCCCCGCGGGGGCGCGGGCGCCGCAGCGGAGGGGCCGCGACGGTGACGGCCGGGGGCGGAGCCACGGGGTACGTGGCTCCGCCCCCGGCCGTCGTGCCGGTTGGGGTGCGTGGAGGGCCGGTCCGGCCGGTCCGGCCGCCTGTCGGCGGGCGGTCACATGCTGCCGCCGCCCCCTCCGTCGCCGCTTCCGCCGCCCCCGCCCCCGTCGCCGCCCCCGCCGTACTCGGGGCCGGAGTGCCAGCCGCCGTCGCCGTAGCCGCCCCCGCCGCCGCCCCATTCGCCGGGCGAGCGGCCGACCCGCACGACGCGGCGCCGGCCGCCGCCGCCCCGGGCGGCCACCACGACCACCACCAGGATCACCACCAGGGTGAGCGGGACCAGCACGGCCAGGGCAAGCACGATGATTTCCGGCAGGCCCAAGTTGATCATCGATTACCTCCTGCTGCGATTGCCGACGCCGACCTCGACCACGATCACCCCGACCACCGCGACGAGGAGGACCACGAGCCCGACCAGGATCCCCACCAACCACGCGAGCATCCGGACCACCTTCCTTCCGGAGGCGAGCGACGCGGACCCGCCCGGCGGGCGCGCCCGGAGGTGGGGCCCGTCCCGGTGGAGCGGGCCCCCCGTCGCCGTCGCTCGTGGGGGTGTGGTCCCCGGAGCCGCGGGTCGACGAACCCGGTTTGAGTGTTCTCTGAGGAAGGGACGCGCCTCACCGGGCGCCGGGTTCGCCCTGGCGCGGCCCGTCGGGCGCCGGTCGGGGGGCGAGCAGGCAGGCCACCCCGGGCGCCGGGAGCGTCGTTCCGGTGGGCTCGGGCACGCCGGAGGCGGCGTCCAGGCGCAGCACGGTGACCGCGCCGTCGTTCTGGTCCGCGCTGTACAGGTGCCCGGCGTGCTCCAGCAGGTCGCGGGGCCAGGCGCCGACGGCCGTGTCGGCCAGCGGCCGCGGGCCGTCCGCGGTCACCGCGAAGGAGGTCACGCAGTCGGCGCCGCGGTTGGAGACGTACAGCGTGCGCGCGTCGGCGGACAGCCGGACGGCCGCGGGGTAGTTGTCGGCGTCCGGGGCGCGCAGCGTCGCCGGGACGGCGCGGCCGACGGCCAGCCGCCAGTCCTGTCCGGGGCGTTCCGGCGGGGCCGGGCGCAGTTCGGTGACGGTGGAGTCGAGTTCGCCGACCACGAACAGGCGGCCGTCCGGGTGCTCGGCGAGGTGCCGCGGCCCGGTGCCCGGCGGCAGGGTGGCGCCGCCGGCCGGGCGGGTGCGGCCGTCCTCGGTGACGGTGTGCAGGAGCACCTCGTCGGTGCCCAGGTCCACGGTCGCCAGCGTGCGGCCGGTGGGGTCGGCCGCCAGGAAGCACACCATGTGGGCGTGCGGGCCGTCCTGGCGGTCGGGGTGCGGGCCGGTGGGCGCCTGGCTGCGCAGGGTGTGGACGGCCGGGCCGGGGCGGCCGGCGTCGTCCAGCGGGAGCAGGGCGAAGACGCCGTCGCCGTAGTTGGCGACGGCCAGCCAGCGGCCGTCCGGGGAGGCGGCCAGGTGGCACGGGTACCCGCCCCTGCTGGACACCTCGCCGATCGCCTCCAGGCTGCCGTCGGCCTCCTCCCGGTAGGCCACCACCGCCCCGGCCTCCTGCTCGCGGACCGCGTACAGCACCGGCAGGCGGGGATGGCGGGTCAGCCAGGAGGCGTCGGGGGAGTGGGCCAGCGTGCCGGCGGACGCCGCGGGGCGGCCGGGCGCGGCGGGGCGGAGGGCATCGATGCCGCCCGGGCGGTCCGCCGGGTCGTCGGTGTAGCGACCGAGGAGTATCAGCGCGTGCTCGGCCGTGGCCTGGCGCCTTCGCGGTGTCACCGTCAGTTTCCTTCCCTGCCGCCGGGTGCGGCGTCTCGTCCCGAAGAGCATGCCGTGTCCCGGTCAGGGGCGGTCACCCGGGGCGGTGCGGTGCCCGTCGGGGCCGACGACGCCCGGTTGTTGCGGGCGCTCGCCCTCGGGGCTGCGGGGGTTTCCCGGCGGGACGCGTCAGCCCGGCGCTAGGCGGGCCAGCAGGAGCGCGACGTCGTCGTCCTGGCCGATCTCGTGTCCGAGCACGGTCACCAGGTGATCGGCGAGCTGCTGGACGTCGTGGGCCGGGCCGCGGCACAGCGCGGCCTCCAGCAGCGCGGTGCCCTCCGAGATGTCGTGGGTGTGCGACTCGACCAGGCCGTCGCTGCACATCACCAGCACCTCGTCGGGGCCGACGTCCAGCCGGGTGCCGGGGTACTCCGGTGGGGCGAGGGAGCTGGGGAAGCCCAGCGGCAGGCCCCCGGCCACCTCGATCCGGCGGCAGGCGCCACCGGACTGGCGCAGCAGCGGCTCGGGGTGGCCGGCGCGCACCGCCTCGGCCGCGCCGGTCGCCGGGTCCAGGGCCACGTACAGGCAGGTGGCGAACAGGTCGGTCTCCAGCTCCTCCATGAAGAGCGAGGCCCGGGTCAGCACGGTCGGCGGGGCGTGGCCCTCGGTGGCGTAGGCCCGCAGCGCGATCCTGACCTGCCCCATGATCGCCGAGGCGTGCACGTCGTGCCCTTGGACGTCGCCGACCACCAGGCCCACCCGCCGCCCAGGCAGCGGCACGACGTCGTACCAGTCGCCGCCGACCTCGCGGCCGGTCTGGGCCGAGCGGTAGCGGACCGCGATGTCGGCGCCGGGCACCGGGGGCACCCGGCCGGGCAGCATCACCTGCTGCAGTCCGGTGGCGAAGTGGTGCTCCTCGTCGTAGAGCCGGGCGCGCTGCAGCGACTGGGCGGTCAGGCTGCCCAGCACGGTCAGCACGGTGCGCTCCTCGGTGTCGAACTCGTGCTTGTCGTCCCAGCTCACCCCCAGGGTGCCGATGGGGCGCCCCTGGGCGACCAGCGGCAGCACCGCGGCGGCGGAGCGGCGGGTGTGCTTGATCAGGTCGTAGACCTCGGGGAAGCGGCGGCGGAAGTCGTCGCGGTCGGTGAGGAAGAGCGGGCGCGGGTGCCGCACCGCCTCGGCGACGGGCCACAGGTCGGTGATCCGCCGGGTCTCCAGCGCGGCGACGAACCGGGCGTCGTAGCCGCGGGAGCCGATCAGCCGCAGCTTCCCGTGCTCCAGCAGCGACACCGAGACGCCGTCCGCGCCGAGGGTGGCCAGGCCGTGCTCGCCGAGCAGCACGTCGGTGACGTCCTGGACGGTCAGCGCCTCGCCGAGGGCCAGGGTGATGCCCTGGACCAGCTCCGCGTGGCGGCGCCGGTTGCTCTCGGCCCGCTCCCGCCGGGTCCGCACCTCCAGTTCGGTGGTGACGTCGCGCAGGACCCCCACGATGCGCTCGGGCCGGCCCGTGGGGCCCCGGGTGACCCGTCCCTCGGCGCGGAGCCAGCGGGTGCCGCCCCCGGGCGGGAAGACCCGGAAGTGCGCGCTGTAGTCGCCCCCGCCGTGCAGTGCCTGGGCCTCGCGGGCGGTGAGCACGGTGGTGTCCGGTTCGGGGAGCAGCGCGGCGAACTCCTGCGCGGTCAGCGTGGCCTGGTCGGCGGGCAGCCCCATGAGCCGCCGGGCGACCGCGTCCATCCGCATCCGGCGTTCCCGGAGGTCCCACTCCAGCACCCCGATCCCGTTGAGTGACAGCGCCTCCGCCGTGTCCGGTGCTGCCGGGCGGGCGGGTGCTGGGGTGTCGCCGGCCATCGCCGCCCTTCCGCCGGGCCGTTGCTGCTGGGAACCGTGGTCGATGGACGCGGGGCGCCTCGCCACGCAGGGATGAAACAGGACGATACTGACATTTCCCCCAGGTGGCGAGGAAGCTCACCCCCCGGTCCCTGCTCCGGGCGGGGGACGGCGGGTGTGAACGGGGGCGCGCCGGGTAGCCGTCGGCGTCGGCCCGCCGCTCCTCCTCGCCGCCCCCGGGCGGGGGAGCCCCCGACGCGTGGATGAGGTCCCCTGATGGCCAAGCAGAGCATCGCCGAGCAGTTCGTCGACGTCCTCGCCCGGGCCGGCGTGCGCCGCCTGTACGGGGTCGTGGGGGACAGCCTCAACCCGGTGGTGGACGCCGTGCGGCGGCATCCCGGGATCGACTGGATCCAGGTCCGGCACGAGGAGACGGCGGCCTTCGCGGCCGGCGCGGAGGCGCAGCTGACCGGGCGGTTGGCGGCCTGCGCCGGCTCCTGCGGCCCCGGGAACCTCCACCTGATCAACGGGCTGTACGACGCCCAGCGCAGCTCGGCGCCGGTGCTCGCCCTGGCCTCGCACATCCCGTCCAGCGAGATCGGCACCGGCTTCTTCCAGGAGACCCACCCGGACCGGATCTACGCCGAGTGCAGCGAGTACTCCGAGATGATCACCTCCCCGGGGCAGATGCCGCGGGTGCTGCAGGCCGCGATCCAGCACGCGGTCGGCGGCCCGGGGGTGGCGGTGGTGTCGCTGCCCGGTGACGTCGCCGCCCAGGAGGTGCCGCGGACCGCGTACGAGCTGACCACCACGGTCTCCCGGCCGCTGGCCCGCCCGTCCGACGTGGAGGTGGCCCAGCTCGCCCGGATGGTGGACGAGGCCGAGCGGGTGACCCTGTTCTGCGGGCGGGGCGCGGCCGGGGCGCACCCGGAGGTGATGGCCTTCGCCGAGCGGGTGAAGGCGCCGGTGGGCCACGCCCTGCGCGGCAAGGAGCACATCCAGTACGACAACCCGTACGACGTGGGGATGTCCGGCCTGCTCGGGTACGGCGCGGCCTACGAGGCGATGCACGAGTGCGACCTGCTGATCCTGCTCGGCACCGACTTCCCGTACAACGCGTTCCTGCCGCAGGACGTGCGCACCGTGCAGGTCGACATCCGGGCGGAGCACCTGGGCCGGCGGACCAGGCTCGACCTGGCGGTCTGGGGCGACGTGCGGGAGACGCTGCGCTGCCTGACGCCGCTGGTGCGGGAGAAGACCGACCGGCGGTTCCTGAACCGGATGCTCCGCCAGCACGCCGACGCCCTGGAGGGCAAGGTGCGCGCCTACACCCGCAACGTGGAACGGCACGTCCCGATCCACCCGGAGTACGTGGCCGCCATCCTGGACGAGGAGGCGGCCGACGACGCGGTCTTCACCGTGGACACCGGGATGTGCAACGTCTGGGCGGCGCGCTACCTGACCCCGAACGGCCGGCGGCGGGTGATCGGTTCGTTCGTGCACGGCTCGATGGCCAACGCGCTGCCGCAGGCCATCGGCGCGCAGTTCCTGGACCGGGACCGGCAGGTGGTGTCGATGTCCGGGGACGGCGGGTTCTCCATGCTGATGGGCGACTTCCTCACCCTGGTGCAGTACGACCTGCCGGTGAAGGTGGTGCTGTTCAACAACTCCTCGCTGGGCATGGTGGAGCTGGAGATGATGGTCTCCGGGCTGCCGGCGCACGGCACGGCGTACCACAACCCGGACTTCGCCGCGATCGCGGAGGCGGCGGGGGTGAAGGGGGTCCGGGTGACCAAGCCCAAGCACGTCCGCCAGGCGCTGCGCGAGGTCCTGGCGCACGACGGCCCGGCGCTGCTGGACGTGGTCACCGACCCGAACGCGCTCTCCATCCCGCCCAAGATCACCGCGGAGCAGGTCACCGGCTTCGCCCTGTCGGCGGGCAAGATGGTCCTGGAGGGCGGCGTCGGCCGAATGGTGCAACTGGCCAGGTCCAACCTGAGGAACGTGCCACGCCCCTGATCGCGGCTCAGCGGCGAGCCCTGCTGATCAGTCCTCGGTGGAGCGCTCCGGGGCGGGGCCTACGGAACGCCGTACCAGCAGTTCCGTGGGCAGGGTGAGGAGGCCGCCCGGGGGCATGGGGCGGCTGCCCACCGCGAGCTTGCCGGCCTGTTCGCCGGCCTGCCGCAGCGGCACCCGGACCGTGGTGAGCGACGGGGCGGCGTCCAGGCTGAACGGCAGGTCGTCGAAGCCGGCCACCGAGACGTCCTCCGGGATCCGCAGGCCGCGCTCCCGCAGCACCGCGCAGACGCCGAGCGCCATGGTGTCGTTCGCGGCCACCAGCGCGGTGACGCCGGGCTCGCGGCGCAGCAGCTCCAGCGCGGCGTCGTACCCGGACGCCCGGGAGTAGTCCCCGGCGGCGACCAGGCGCGGGTCGTCCGGCAGGCCGGCATCGGCCAGCGCCTGGCGGTGGCCCTCCAGGCGGTGCCGGGTGGTGGTGCGCTCGGCGGGGCCGGTCACGTAGCCGATCCGCCGGTGGCCGAGGGCGATCAGGTGCGCGGTGAGCGCGCGGGCCCCCTCGCGGTTGGCGAAGGTGACGGTGGCCACCGACGGCGCCGCGGCGGCGTCCAGCTCGCGCATCGGCGGCCGGCCGCACAGCACCACCCGGCACCCCTGCGCCGACATCAGCGACAGCTGCGAGGCCACCGCCCGGTTGTGCTCCGGATCCTCCACGGACCCGCCGGTGAGCACCACGGCCCCGGCGCGCTGCCGCTGGAGCAGCTTGAGGTAGGTGAGCTCCTGCTGCGGCGAGCCGTCGGTGTTGCAGACGATCGCGAGCAGTCCGCCCGCGGCCGCGGCGGACTGGATGCCGCTCGCCATCACCCCGAAGAAGGGGTCGGCCATGTCGTTGACCAGCACGCCCAGCATGTCCGAGGTGGAGGCGGCCAGCGCCCGGGCGTGGCCGTTGATGACGTAGTTCAGCTCGTCGACGGCGCGCTCCACCCGCCGGCGGGTCGCGGCGGCGACCGGGTAGTTGCCGTTCAGCACGCGCGAGACGGTGGCGGGCGACACCCCGGCGCGTGCGGCGACGTCCGCGAGCGTCGTGGCCAAAGCGCTGCTCCTGCTGTCCGGGCCTCGGGGGCATCAGCCTCGGGGGCACCAATGGTCTGCTCACGAAGATAGCAATCGCTTTCCGGCCCGGGCAAGCGCCGGGGAGGGGCAGGGTGTCCGCGGATGACCGCGACGGCGGGCCGGATGTCGGGCAAGCGCTTCCGCAACGCTTTCGGGGGATTGACGGCATACGGCAGCCCATCTAACGTTCGGGACATCAGCAAGCGCTTTCTATTCGTGGTGAGCGCCCCTTCCACCAGCCATGACCCCACCAGCCATGACCGAGGAGACGACGTGACCCGCAGGACCATCGGTATCGCCATGAACGGCGTGACCGGCCGCATGGGCTACCGCCAGCACCTGGTGCGGTCCATCCTGGCCATCCGCGAGCAGGGCGGCGTTCCGCTCGCCGACGGCACGGTCATCTGGCCCGAGCCCGTCCTGATCGGCCGCAACGAGAGCAAGATCCGCGCGCTGGCCGAGCGCCACGGCATCGAGCAGTGGAGCACCGACCTCGCCGGCACGCTGGCCCGCGAGGACATCGAGATCTACTTCGACGCCCAGGTCACCTCGGCCCGGGAGAAGTCCGTGCGCGCCGCGATCGACGCCGGCAAGCACATCTACTGCGAGAAGCCCACCGCCGTGGACCTCGACGGCGCGCTGGAGCTCGCCCGGCACGCCCGCGCCGCCGGCGTGCGCACCGGCGTGGTCCAGGACAAGCTGTTCCTCCCCGGCCTGCTCAAGCTCAAGCGGCTGATCGACGGCGGCTTCTTCGGCCGCATCCTCTCCGTGCGCGGCGAGTTCGGCTACTGGGTCTTCGAGGGCGACTGGCAGGAGGCCCAGCGCCCCTCCTGGAACTACCGCAGCGAGGACGGCGGCGGCATCGTCGTCGACATGTTCCCGCACTGGGAGTACGTCCTGCACACCCTGTTCGGGCGGGTCAACAGCGTCCAGGCGCTCACCGCCACCCACATCCCGCAGCGGGTGGACGAGAACGGCCACACCTACCAGGCCACCGCCGACGACGCCGCCTACGGCATATTCGAGCTCTCCGGCGGCATCATCGCCCAGATCAACTCCTCCTGGACCACCCGCGTCGACCGCGACGAGCTGGTGGAGTTCCACGTCGACGGCACCGAGGGCAGCGCCGTCGCCGGCCTGCGCAACTGCCGCGTCCAGCACCGCTCGCTCACCCCGAAGCCGGTGTGGAACCCCGACCTGCCGGTCACCGAGTCCTTCCGCGAGCAGTGGTCGCAGGTCCCGGACAACGACACCTTCGACAACGGCTTCAAGGCCCAGTGGGAGCTGTTCCTCAAGCACGTCGTCGCCGACGAGCCGTGGTCCTGGGACCTCCTCGCCGGAGCCCGCGGCGTCCAGCTCGCCGAGCTGGGCCTGCGCTCCGCCCGCGAGGGCCGCCGCCTCGACGTGCCCGAGCTGACCCTGTGACCCGGGGGGACGAGATGACCGACACCACCAGCACCGCCGCCGCGGCCGGGCCCGCCTCCCGCGTGGTCTTCGCCGCCGCCCACGTCGTCGCCGACACCGCCGCCGACACCACCCCCGACAGCCCCGCGGCGCTCGACTGGGACGCCACCCTGGCCTTCCGCCACCACCTGTGGCAGCTCGGCTTCGGCGTCGCCGAGGCCATGGACACCGCCCAGCGCGGGCAGGGCCTCGACTGGCCGGCCGCCGCCGAGCTGATCCGACGCAGCGCCAAGGAGGCCGCCGCCGTCGGCGGCTCCATCGCCTGCGGCGTCGGCACCGACCAGCTCACCGCCGCGCCCAGCGGCCCCAACCCGCTGGACGAGATCGTCGCCGCCTACACCGAGCAGCTCGACGTGGTCCAGGAGGCCGGCGCCCAGCCCATCCTGATGGCCAGCCGGCACCTCGCCGCCGTCGCCAAGGGCCCGGAGGACTACGCCGCCGTCTACGCCCGGCTGCTGGACCAGGCCGACCAGCCGGTCATCCTGCACTGGCTCGGCCCCATGTTCGACCCGGCGCTCACCGGCTACTGGGGCGACGCCGACCTCGACGCCGCCACCGAGACCTTCCTCGGCGTCATCGCGCAGAACTCCGCCAAGGTCGACGGCATCAAGATCTCCCTGCTGGACGCCGAGCGGGAGATCCAGCTGCGCCGCCGGCTCCCCGAGGGCGTGCGCTGCTACACCGGCGACGACTTCAACTACCCCGAGCTGATCGCCGGGGACGAGCAGGGCTACAGCCACGCCCTGCTGGGCATCTTCGACCCGATCGCCCCGCTGGCCGCCCGTGCCTTCGGCGCGCTCGACGCCGGGGACACCGCCGGCTTCCGGGAGATCCTCGACCCCAGCGTGGAGCTCTCCCGCCACCTCTTCGCCGCGCCCACCCGCTTCTACAAGACCGGCGTGGTCTTCCTGGCCTGGCTGGCCGGGTACCAGAACCACTTCCGGATGGTCGGCGGCATGGAGGGCGCCCGCTCGGTGCCGCACCTCGTCAAGGCCCACCGCCTGGCCGCCGAGCTCGGCCTGCTGCCCGACCCGGAGCTCGCCGAGCACCGCCTCGGCCTGCTGCTGGAGGTCGCCGGCAACCCCAAGGGGGTCGGCGCGTGAGCGTGCCCCGCTTCTCCCTCAACTCCCAGACCATCAAGCAGTGGAGCCTGGAGGAACTGGTCTCCGGCTGTGTCGCGGCCGACGTGAGCGCCGTCGGCCTGTGGCGTGAGCCGGTGCAGGAGTACGGCCTGGAGCGCGCCGCGAAGCTGGTGCGCGACGCCGGACTCTCCGTCACCAGCCTGTGCCGCGGCGGGTTCTTCACCGCGACCGACCCCGCCGAGCGCGCCGCGAAGCTGGACGACAACCGGACCGCGATCGAGGAGGCCGCCACCCTCGGCACCGACACCCTCGTCCTGGTCAGCGGCGGCATCCCGCAGGGCGGCACGGTCGGCGACGCCCGGTCCATGGTGGCCGACGCCCTCGCGGAGCTCGCCCCGTTCGCCGGCGAGCACGGCGTGCGCCTGGCCATCGAGCCGCTGCACCCGATGTTCTGCTCGGACCGGTGCGTGGTCTCCACCCTCGGCCAGGCCCTCGACCTCGCCGCGCCGTTCCCGACCGAGCAGGTCGGCGTGGTCGTGGACACCTACCACATCTGGTGGGACCCGCAGGTGCGCGAGCAGATCGTCCGCGCCGGCCGGGAGGGACGCATCGCCTCCTTCCAGGTCGCCGACTGGATCACGCCGCTGCCGGAGGGCGTGCTGCTCGGCCGCGGGCAGCTCGGCGACGGCGCCATCGAGATGAGGGCGCTGCGCGAGGTCACCGACGAGGCGGGCTGGGCCGGCCGCCCGATCGAGGTGGAGATCTTCAACGAGGCCCTGTGGAGCCGGGACGGCTCCGAAGTGCTCCGGGAGACCCTGGAACGCTTCACCGAGCACGTCCTGTAACGGCGGTCCGGGCACGGGCGGCGCATACCCTCGCGCCGCAGCGCGCCGCCCGTGCCCGGCCGCCCATCCCCGCCCGTCGCATCCGGGCCCGCCGGCGTTCCGGTGTCGTGCGGACCCGGAGCGGTCGGGGCGGGCGGGGATCCAACCACCGGGAGGCAACACCAGGCGGGGACGGGTCAGTCGACCGGGTGGAAGTCCACCTCCGCCAGCACCGCCCGATGGTCGGAGCCGGGCAGGTCGGTGACGGAGACCGCCCGCACCCGGAACTCCTCCGACAGCAGCACGTGATCGATCGGCGTGCCCAGGCCCAACGGCCCGTGCCAGGTCGGCGTCAGATGCCGGCCGGCCGTCTCCGCCGCGTCGAAGAGGCCCCCCTCGGCTAGGATCGCCCGGAACCCGGAGTGGTACCGGGTGGCGTTGAAGTCCCCCGCCAGAATCGTCGGCCCGCCCTCCGCCGCGCGCCTCCGCGCGAACTCCCGCACGTTCCCGAGCTCGGCGCTCCAGCGCCCCACACCGTCCGGGAGCGGCGGCATCGGGTGCGCCACCTGCACCCGCACCTCCTGCCCGGCGATGGTCGCCACCGCGCCGGGCATGGCCAACAGGCCCGGAACGTCCTCCGCCGGCCGCAGCGGATGGCGGCTGAGGATCGCCGAGCCCTCGCCGCCCGGGGCCGTCCGCAGCAGACGGTGCGGATAGGCGGCCAGCAGGTCCGGCCGCTGGAGCCGCTCGCCGCAGGCCGTGTCGCACTCCTGGAGCGCCACGATGTCGGGCCGCTGCCCGGCCAGCAGGTCCACCAGCGCATCGGTGGCCGTGCCGAAGAGCAGATTGGCGGTCAGGATCCGCAGCCGGGTGGCCACAGGCGCGGGGCTCGCCGCCCCCTCGGCGGTCGCCGGGCCCGGCGCCGGCACCAGCAGCCACCCCACGCCGATGGCCGCCAGCAGCGCCCAGACCACCCCGACCGGCCAACGCGCCACCGCCGCCAGCAGCAGCGCGAGGCCGGCGGGCACCAGCAGGTAGGGGAAGAACGCCAGCAGCTGCGCCCACGGGGTGACGTCGTCCCAGCCGAACGCGCGGCACAGCAGCGGCAACGTGGTCCCGCCGAGCAGCACCACCGCGAGGGCGGCGGCCAGCCGGCGCCCCGGCCCGCTCGGCAGGAGCACCAGCCGCCCGGCGAGCCGCCGGCCCCGCCCGCGCCGGGCTGCGCCGTCGCCGCCCGGGGGCGCCGGCGACCCCGGACCACCCTCAGGGGGCGGGGCCCCGCCGGGCCCCGGCCCGACGGCCGGAACTCCGGCGCCCGACACTCCGGCGCCCGGTACTCCGCCGGACGCCGGCTCACCCACCGGTCGCCGCTGATCCTGTCGCAATCGCTCGCCCTCTCGCCTCGGCCCCCTCCTCCCAGACTCGCAGCGGCGCGGCCCGGGTTCCGGCAACGAGGGATCAGGCGTCGCCCGCGACCGCCGCGGCCATGGCCTCGTTCCGCAGGTCCTCCTCGCTCGCCCCACGGCGCCAGTAGCCCACGAAGGTGACCGACCGGCGGTCCAGGCCCCGCTCGCCGACCAGGTGGCGGCGGAGCGCCCGCACCGTACCCGCCTCACCGGCGATCCAGGCGTACGGGCTGCCGGCCGGCAACTCGGCCGCGCCCACCGCCTCGACCAGGCCCCGGCGGCGGTCGGCGGGAGCGTCCCGGGGCAGCCAGGTGATCTCGGCGTCCGCCTCGGTGGGCAGCGGCCGGGCGTCCTCGGCGTGCGGGACCTCGATCCAGACCTTGGCCCGGGTCCCGGCGGGCAGCCAGGCCAGGATGCCCTCGACCGCCGGCAACGCGGTCTCGTCGGCGGCGAGCAGCACCCAGTCGGTGCCCGGCACCGGCTGGAAACGCACCCCGGAGTTCTCCGGGACCGCCGGACCGAGCACGACGACCCGGTCGCCGACCCGGGCCCGGGCGGCCCAGCGGGAGGCCGGGCCCGCGTCGCCGTGCAGCACGAAGTCGATGTCGATCTCGTGGTCCGGCTCGCGGCGGCTCTCCCGGACGGTGTACGACCGCATCACGGCGCGCACCCCGTCGTCGACGGCCCGCCAGGCGGCGAACCAGTCGTCGCAGTCCTCGGCGGGGAGGACCGGCGCCGGCTGCCCCGGCTGCGGCAGGAACAGCGACAGGCTCTGGTCACGGCCCCCGCCGGCGAACGCGCTCAGCGACTCGCCGCCGAAGGTGATCCGCACCACCGACGGCCCGAGCCGCGCGGCCCGTACGACGCTCAGGTCGAAGAAGCGGAACGGGTTGGCCGTGATCGTGCTCGTGCCGCTCATGAGCGCTGCTCTCCTCGGGGAAGCCCCGGTGCCTCGGGGACGCCGTGCCGTGGGCCGGCCGAGCGTCCCCGGGACCGGGTCGGTCGCTGGTTAAGGCCAACCTAACCTCACCGCCCGTCAGGGGCTCGGCCGGCCCCCGGTTCCGCCCGCCCGGCCGGCGCCCGGCCGCCGCGCCGCCGCGCCGGGGCTACGCGTTCGCGGCCTCCGCCCCGGTGGCCTGCACCCCGCCGGCCCCAGCGGCCTCGGCCAGTTCGTCGGAGGTGGGCGGCATGGCGCCGCTGCGCGAGCAGGTGATGGCGGCGGCCAGCGCGGCGTGGCCGACCACGGCGGTCAGCTCCTCCCCGGTGATGGCGCGCAGCGCCTCCCGGCGCTCGCCGCCGAGCAGCCCGTGGCTGCCGAGGGCGTCCAGCAGCCCGGACATGAAGGAGTCGCCCGCGCCCACGGTGTCCACCACCCGCACCGGCACGGCGGGGCGGTCCACCGCGCCCGAGGCGGCCACCGCGTGCACGCCCTCCCCGCCACGGGTCACCGCCACCAGCGCGGGACCGCTCGCCTGCCAGCGCGCGGCCACCCGCTCCACCGGCTCACCGGGGTAGAGCCACCCCAGGTCCTCGTCACTCACCTTCACCACGTCGCTCAGCGCCACCAGGCGCTCCACCCGGGCCACCGCCCGCTCGTGCGGCTCCATCAGGGCCGGCCGGCAGTTCGGGTCGAAGGAGAGCGTCACCGCCCCGCGCTCCCGCTCCCGGCGGAACAACTCCTCCACGGTGTCGGCGCCCGGCAGCATCGCCGCCGCGATCGACCCGGTGTGCAGCACCACCGCGTCCGCCGCGAGCTCGGGCAGCCCCGGCAGCTCCCAGTCGATGTGGAAGTCGTACGAGGCCGCCCCCTTGGCGTCCAGCGCGACCAGCGCGGTGCTGGTCCGCCGCTCCGCGCCGTCGGCGGCCGGGTCCAGCTCCACCCCGGCCCCCAGCAGGTGCTCGCGCACCAACTCCCCGAGCGGGTCCGGCCCCAGCTGGGTCACCAGGGTCGCCGACCGGCCGAGCCGGGCCAGGCCGAAGGCCACGTTCGCCGGGCTGCCCCCCGGATGCGCCACGAAGGTGCGCCCGTCGGGCTGCCCCACCAGGTCCACCAGAGCCTCGCCGACCACCACGTACCGCTCGGACATGCCGATCCCTCCCACCTCACCGACTCGGATCGCGCAGCAGCCTACGTTGTCCACACCCGTCCCACGGCCCTCGTCCGAAAGGGTGATCCGTCCGGCACCGGAAAAGCCGGAGACAACCGGCGCGGCCGTCGCCGAGGATGGGCCTGCCCACACGGCCGACCAGCCGTTTTCCCACCGACCCCGGGAGTTCACGACCGATGCCCACGACCTGGCGGACCCGACCGGAGACCGAGCTGGACCGCGACGCGGTACGCGCGGTGAACCTCGCGGCCTTCCCCACCGCGCTGGAGGCCGACCTGGTGGACGCGCTGCGCCAGGACGAGGCGTGGCTGCCCGGCCTGTCCTGGGTGGCCGAGGCGGCCGACGGGACGGTCGTGGGGTACGCGCTGCTGACCCGCTGCCGGGTCGACGACTCCCCGGCGCTCGCCCTCGCGCCGGTCGCCGTGCACCCCGACCACCAGCGCCGGGGCGTCGGCGATGCCGTGGTGCGGGCCGCGCTGGCCGCCGCGCGGACGCGCGGGGAGCCCCTGGTGCTCGTCCTCGGCCACCCGGAGTACTACCCGCGCTTCGGTTTCACGCCCGCCTCGGAGCGCGGCATCGCCCCGACCTTCCCGGTGCCGGACGAGGCCATGATGGCCCTGGTGCTGGACGAGGCGGCGCCGATCCCGAGCGGCACCATTCATTACCCGGCCCCGTTCGGGGTCTGAGGCGCCGCGAAGCGGGGGCGGGGCGCCGGCCCCGATTTCCGTTTGGGGTGTACGGCTGCCTTTTGTCGGGGGCGCAAGGGGGTATTTTTCGGCTGTGGACAACCATGAACCCCCCTGGTCAATTGGGGTACCGCAGGGGGTGGGGGGAGCGCAAGGGGGCAATTCTGGGCTGTGGATAACCGCGAATCCCCCTGGTCAACTGGGATAGCGCAGAAGACGGGGCGGGCGCAAGAGGGCAATTCTCGGTTGTGGATAACCGCGAACCCCCTGGTCAATGGGGATAGCGCAAGGGGTGCGGGGAGCGCAAGGGGGCAATGTTCGGCAGTGGACGAGCGTGAACCCCCCGGGCAATTGGGGCAGCGCGCAGGGCGTGGCGAGGGAGGGCGCCCCTACCGGACGCGCGCGGCCATCAGGCAGACGTCGTCCGGGCCCGCGCCGAGCAGCGCGTGGACGTGGTCCAGCACGGCCGGCACGGTGTCCGCCGCGGTCCACCCGGAGCAGCGGCCTGCGGCCTCCAGCAGCGCCCTCAGACCCTGGTCGTAGTCCAGACCGGGCCGCTCGACCAGCCCGTCGGTGTGCAGCAGGAGCAGGTCCCCGGGCCGCAGCTCGGTGGTCGTGGCCCGGTAGGCGAGCCCCGGCACGGCCCCGAGCAGCGGGCACTGGGTGCCGGGCAGCGGCATCGCGGTGCCCTCGCGGACCAGGACCGGCGGCGGGTGGCCCGCGCTCACCCACTCCAGGTGCCGGGAGGCGGCGTCGAAGCGCGCGACGAAGGCGGTGGCCGTCCGCTCGTCCGGCGCGTCGCAGACCAGCGCGTTCAGGCACCCGGTGAGGTGGCCGACGTCCTCACGGGAGTACGCCAGCCCGGCGAGGGCGCCGCGCACCTGGGTCATCAGCGAGACCGCGTCCAGGCCGTGTCCGCACACGTCCCCGACCGAGAGCAGCACCCGCTCCGCTGGCAGCGCCCGCACCTTGAACCAGTCGCCGCCGACCTGCGCCTCCGGCTCGCTGGGGCGGTAGGCGACGCTCACCTCCAGCCCGGCGAGCCCGTCGCCCGGGTGGATCCGCGGCCGGGTGGCCTCGCGCAGACGCCGCAGCACGCGCCGCTCGACCGCCGCCTGCTGACGTTCCCGCGACAGCTGGGACTCCACCCGCCGCAGCGGGGTGACGTCGGCGGCCACCACCCGCACCGTGGCCAGCCGTCCCTCCTCCACGCGGGGCTCGGCGACGACCCGCACGTGGCGCTCCGCGCCGCCCAGGCGGTAGCGGTGGACCGCCTCCGTGGCGCGGTGGGTGACCAGGCAGTCGTGGACCTCGCGCAGCAGCGCCGGCAGTTCGTCGCCGACGATCGCGGCCACCAGCGTCTCCAGCGGCAGCGGTCCGTCCTGCGGGCGCCGGTCGAAGACCCGGTACATCCCGGGGGACCAGTACAGGGTGTTCGCCCGCAGGTCCCACTCCGCCCAGCCCAGCCGGGCCACCGAACAGTCGTCAGGGGAGCCGGGGGAGCCGGGGGTGCGGGGGAGGCCGGCAGGACCGGGGGCGCCGGGGACGCCCGGGGTGTCCGGGGCCTGTGGGGCACGCCGGGCGGCGGGGGTGCCCGGGGTGCCGATCGGGAGCGGACGTCCGGGCGTGTGGGCGCGCAGCAGCAGTCGAACGGTGGCCACGGCGAGCTCCCGGTCGGTGTTTCCCCGGGTCCCTCCGCGGCCGTCCAGCAGGGGCGTGCCGGGGAGGACGCCGTCCGGCGCGGGGCGTTCCATGGGGATCGTGCCGTTCATGCCTCCATGGAACCGCCGTGGCAGGCCATCGTCACGGGACCTTGGGCCCTATCCCCGCCGTCGAACGGCCCCGGTCGCCGCCGGCGCCGACCGGTTCCCCGGGCGGGAGCGGGTTTTCGGACACGGGGTCGCCGGGGTGGGGGCGGATCCGGCCGCGCGGGTGAATCCGCCCGGCGGCGTCGGTCCCCGCTGTTACCGTCGCACCATGCTGAGTGGTCTCAACGACGTCCCGTGGGAGGCGCTGACCCACGCCTACGGGACGGCCACGGACGTGCCGGACCTGCTCCGGGCGCTGGGTGACGCCGAACGCTGCCGCGAGGCGCGCGCCCGGCTGGACACCGACCTGGTGCACGAGGGCACGGTCGTCTACCCGGCGGCGCCGCACGTGGTGCCCTTCCTGGCGGAGGTCGCCGCGGACGCGGCGGCGGAGGAGCGGGACGGGGTGCTGCGGACGCTGGCGGGGATCGCCGGTGCGGCCCGGATCACCACGGGCGCCTGGGAGGGCGCCGGGGTGGTCGCCGCCTGCCGCACCGCGCTGGCGCGTCAACTCCCCGTGCTGCTCCCGCTGCTGGACGACCTGGAGGAGCCGGTGCGGCTGGAGGCGGTGGGCCTGCTGGCCGAGCTCGACCACTGCCGCGGCGCCTGCCTGCCGGCGCTCCAGGACCGCTTCGCCGTCGAGCCGACCGCCCAGGTCCGGGCGGCGATCGTCGACGCGACGGCGGAGCTGCTGCTCGCCGGCCCGGGGCGGCCGGAGGAGGAGGCGCCCGGCGAGACGGACGCCGTTCCGGCCGCCCTCGGTTGGCTGCGCGGGGTGGCGGCCGCCGAGACGGGCCGGGCCGGCGCGGCGGCCTCGGCGGCGCTGGAGCGGGTCCTGGCGGCCCGGGAGAGCGCCGCCCGGGAGGGTACTGCTCGGGAGAGCGCCGCCGGGGAGAACGAGCCGCGGGAGGGCGAGGCGCCGGCCCCGGCCGGCGGCTGACGCCGCACCATGCCGCCGTTACAGGCGGTGTTCCCCGAGGAAGCGCAGGACGGCGTCCCGCCACTCGTCGGGGCGCTCCACCATCACCAGGTGGTCGGCGGCGATCTCGGTGTACCGCGCGCCCGGGATGCCGTCGGCCAGCGCCCGGGAGCCGACCGGGGCGACCAGCGTGTCCCGGGTCGTGGCGATGACCAGCGTGGGCACGGTGATCCCGGCCAGGTCAGCGGTGGTGTCCACCTCACGGACCAGCTCGACCTGCCTGACGTGACCGGCCGGCACGTTGCGCTGCCAGTCGTGGGTGGCCCGGCGCAGCCCGGGGTCGGGCGTGGCGAAGCCGGCGGTGAGCACCAGGCCCGCGACCCGGTCGGGGTGTCGCGTGGCGGCCCGCACGGCGACCGCGGTGCCCAGGGAGAAGCCGAGCACCGTGCAGCGGTCCACACCGGCCGCCTCCGCCTCGGCGACCAGGGCGTCGGCCAGCGCGTCCAGCGTGAGCGGGGCGGTGGCGGCGGGAGTCGCCCCCGAGCCGGGGTAGTCGGGGGCGACCACGGTGTGGCCGGCGGCGAGGGCCGGCAGCACCGGGGCGAAGTTGGTCTCGATGCTCCCGGTGGCGCCGTGGGCGAGCAGCAGCCCCGGGCCGGAACCGAGCACGGTGGAAGTGAGGGTGACGGCGCGCTCCGTCGTGGATTGGGTCATGTCGCGCAGGCTGCACCCTGACACCGGTGTGAAGGTCAAGTCCGGGCCTTCGGAGACCCCGGCGCGGCCACCCGCAGCCTATCTGACGAACCGTCAGGACTGTCGGTGGCGGCCCGTAGATTGGTCGTCATGGCGCACACGGAACGTGTCTCCGAACCGCTGCCCGGCGCCACCGGCCCGGCAGCGGGGCATCCCTCCAACCCCTCCACCACCTGCGACGATCCGGAACCGCCGACCTCCACCACCCGCTTCGACGCCCACGCGGACGCCCGCGGGTTGACCGCACTGCTCGACGTGCACGACGCCGACCACCGGACCGGCCGGGCCGCCCCGATGCCGCTGCTCGGCACGGCCTGGGCAGGCCGCCTCCACCTGGAGGCCGTCTCGCGTTGCCGAGGGGTGTACGCCCTGCTGGATCTGCCCGGCGTGGCGGCCACCGGCGTGGGCACCGCCGACGCGACGGCCACCGATGCGGTGGGCACCGACACGGCCACCGACGCGACGGCCACCGCCCCCGCCGGCCTCGCCCTGCTCCCCGGCGGCCGGCTGCTGGCCTGGGCGCGGTCGGCCACCGCCGCCGCCCGGCCCACCGCCACCCTGCACACCGACCGGCTCACCCTGGCGGCCACGCCGGGCGGGGAGCTGGGCCTGGAGCCCACCGCGCCGCACCCCCGCCACCCGGAGGTGCTCGCCGCCGCCTACGCGCTCACCTCCGGCTTCCGGCCGCGCGCCGTGCTGGCCGCGCCCGTCGCGCTGCGGCTGCTGCACGAGCTGGCCACGCTCCCGCCGGACGCCGCGCTCTGGGTGGTCCCCGAGGCGGCCGGCCCCCGGCTGAGCACCCGGGCGGAGCCGGGAGCCGTCTGCCTGCCCGGGCCCGGCCGGCTGGCGCCGCTGCGCCGGCTGCTGCCCTCGCTGCGCGAACTGCGCCTGTTCGGCCCGGCCGTCGGGCACGGCGCCGAACCGGCCCCGTCCGCCTGGCAGGTCACCGGCGAGACCGGCGGCGCCCGGCTGACCCTCCTGCTCTCGCCCGAGCCGGCGCGCGGGCTGCCCGGCGAGGGCGCCGTGCTGGAGGCGCCCTGGGGCACCGAGGCAGGCGACGACCACCTCGGTGACGACCACGCCATCCTGGCCGCCGCCGGAACCCTGGGCTGGACCTTCGCCCCGCCCACCGGCACCACCCCGGCCGGTGCCGCGCCGGTCGGGGAACCGTTCCACCGGCTGCTGCCGCTCCCGGCGGGGCGTGCCGCCGCGCTCCCGCCGCGGCTCAGCGGCGCGCTGGCGCTGGCGGCCCGCGGCGCCGTGCGGCTGGAGCCCCGCGGCGGGCACGAGGCCGTGCTGCGGGCCAGCGTGGAGGGCCGGAACGGCCCGGTGCGGGTGACCGTCGCCCCCGGCCGCGCCACCTGCACCTGCCCCTGGTGGGCGTACTTCCGCGGTGGTCGGGGCCCCTGCAAGCACGTCCTGGCCACCCGGATCACCGCCGGACGCGCGGCCGGCGGACGGCTGCGCCCGCCCCACCCACACCCTCCGGCCACCGACCCGGCCGCCACCGGACCGAACGACCCGAACGGCAGGTGAAGCGCGTGACCACACCCCTGACCCCCGCCATCCCGGAACCGCCCGTCCCCACCCTCCCGGAGCGCGCGGACGCGCTGGAGGAGTGCCTCGGCGAGCTGACCCGCGCCCGCGGCTACGCGGCCGCCCGTCGCCCGCTGCGCCGCTGGCGGGCGCTCGCCCCCAGCCCCGCCGAGCTGCGGCCGCACCTGCCCGTCCTGCTCGTCCTGCTCGCCGAGGCGCCCTCCACCGCGGCGGCCGTCGCGCAGCGCGCCCTGCACGCCCTCGACGAGGCCGGGGCGCTCGGCCCACGGCAGCGCCGCGCGGTGACCGTGACCGCGCTGCGCCGCCCGGAGCAGCGGCTGATCCTGGCCGAGCTGCGCGCCCTGGAGCGCGCCGCTCCCGGCCCGGGCACCGAGCCGCTGCTCGCCGCGGTGGCCGAGGCCACCCGGCACGCGGCGCCGGCCGTTCGCGCGGCGGCCTCCCGGGTGCTGGCCCGGCTGGCGGGCCAGGGCGGTGGCGCACTGCCCGGCCCCGTCGGCCCCGGACCGGCGGAGCCGGAACCGTCCGCCGCGAGGGCGGCCGGTGTGCAGGCGGGCGTCGCCGGCGTCGCCGGCGACGCCACGTCCGGCGCCACCACGACCGGGCGCCCGCTGCCGGTGGGCGTCGTTCCGACGGCGCTGCCGGAGTCGCTGGGCGCGCTGCTCGGGGGGCGGCGCGATCCGGTGCTGCTGGCCGGGGCGCTCCAGGCGCTCGGGGACCACGTCGAGCGGGAGGGACGGGAGTCGCTGCGGACCCTGCTGGCCGGCATGGGGCGGATGCCCCGCCGCGGCGCGCCCGTGTCGCACGCGTCGCCGGTGTCGCAAGCGTCGTCCGCGCCGCCCGGTGCGGGGAGCGCGGAGGGCGTGCCGGGCGCGGGGGACGCGCCGGCCAGTGTGCGGGAAGGACTGGAACGGCTGGTCGCGGCCGGCCTGGGGGCGGTCCCGCAGGAGGGGCCGGATGCCGGGGCCTCCGGCTCCCTCCGGCACGGTGACGGTGATGGCGCGGGCGCCGGGGCGCGGCCGCCGGTCGCCCGGGCGCTCCTGGAGCACCTGGGCGCTCTGGAGCGCTGGCTGCGCGGGCCGGCCGACGCCCCGCGCCCCCGACTGACCGGCCCGGCGGACCTCCCGACGCCGCCCGAGCCGCCTGCGCCGCCGGCCCCGCACGGCGGGGCGGAGGTGGCCGAGGTGGCCGAGGTGGCGGAGCACGCGCCGGTGGGGGAGGAGGCCGGAGCGGCGCCCGGTGAGCCGCAGCGGCGACGCCGGACCGCCGCGCCCCCGCTGGACTGGTGGGCCTGGCCGGTCGTCCTCCCGGACGACCGCGAGGCGCTCGCCGCGCACGCCCTCGCCGCCGGCCTGGACCGGCTGCCGCACGGTGACGCCGGCACGCCGTCCGGGGCCGCCGAACTGCTGCCCTGGCTGGTCGCCGGTGACGGGCCGTGCGGCCCGGCCGTGGACCGGGCGCTGCTGTGCGGCCTGGCGGCACGGGATCCGCTGGACCGGATAGCCGCGACCGACGCGCTGGTCCACCTGGCCAGGGCGGCCGGCGCAGGGGCGGACGGCTGGGATCCGGAGGCGTTCGGGGACCGCCTCGGTCGGGCGGCGGCGGCCGGGGTGGTGCCGACCACCCGGCTCGCCGGGTCGCTGCACGCCGCAGCCGGCGCCGCCCACGCCGCCGGGGCCGTCTGGCGGGCGCTGCGGGCCGCGCTGCCGCACCTGCTGGCCGGCCGGGGCGAGGGCGGGGGCGGACGCCGGCGCGGCACCGACGCCCTGCTGAACGCCGCCGTGGTGGCCGCATCCGCGGCGGGCGCCCGCGGGTCCTTCCCGGCGCTGGACGCGGTGGCCGGGCTCAGCCGCCCGGTGCCGGCCGTGCTCTCCGCCCGGACCCTGCGTGAGGTGCTGGAACCGGCCGTCGGCGGTTGATCGTCCCTGGGCGTGTCCGGGCCGGTTCGGCCCCTGACGGGTCGGCCCCGGACGGCGGCCGCGGCCCGGACACGCCCGGCCACGACGATCGAGCACGATGGAGAGTGAACATGTCCCAGGGCCACCCCGGGTTCGGCATGCCGCCGGATCCGGCCGCCGAGGAGGAACGGCGCCGGCGGGAGCGGGCCGCCCGGCGGGCGCGCTTCCTCCGCCGGAACCGCCCGCCCCGCCCGCAGCGGAGCGGCCGCAAGCGGGACGGCTGCGATGGCTGCGACGGGTGTGGTGGCTGTGACGGCTGTGGCGGCTGTGACCTCAATCTGCTCAGCCTGCGGATGCTGCTCGCGGTGGTCGCGGTGAGCCTCGGGGTGGGGGAGACCGTCCGGACCATCGCCGCCGAGCCGGGCCAGCCGCGGGGAGGACTGGCCCGCCGCGCCCACGCCGCCGTTCGGTACTACCAGTTGCGGATCAGTCCGCGGTACCCGGCCCGCTGCCGCTACTCGCCCACCTGCTCGGCCTACGCGATCGGGGCGCTGCGCCGGCACGGCCTGCTGCGCGGCGGCCTGCTGACGATCGCTCGGCTGCGGCGCTGCCGACCGGGCAACGGTGGGGCCGACCCGGTGCCGAACTGAGCCGGGCCCGGCGCTCCCCGGCCGCGCTCCCCGCTGCCGGACGGCCGGAGCGCGGCGCGGCGGGCGGGGCGACGGTCGCCGCGGCGGGCGGGGCGGGAGAGGGGGAGGAAGCGGGAGGGAACGGGCGGGTGGGACACGGGCAGTGAGTTGACCTGTACGCGTCGCTTATCGTTCATATGACCAACATTTAAATGTAACGGACCATCAGGACCCTGGTCGGGACCGGCTGTCCCCGCCGACCCGACGACCCCGGGGGTCCCATGCGAACGCGAATCCTCCGTTCCCTCACCGCCCTGCTCGGCTTCGTCGCCGCGCTCACGCTGCTGCCGGCGCCGGCCGCCCACGCCGCGCCGCCCGCCCCGCCCAGCCTGTCCACCATCCAGAGCTACCTCAACGCGCTCCCCGTGCGCGCCGAGGCCAACCAGTCGACCTACGACCGCGACCTCTTCCCGCACTGGATCAGCCAGGGCAACAACTGCAACACCCGTGAGGTCGTGCTGCGCCGCGACGGCACCAACGTGGTGACCGACGCCAACTGCGCCGCCGTCAGCGGCACCTGGTACAGCGTGTACGACGGCGCCACGGTCACCTCCGCCTCCGGCATCCAGATCGACCACGTGGTGGCCCTGGCCGAGGCCTGGCGTTCCGGTGCCCACGCCTGGACCACCACCCGCCGCCAGGCCTTCGCCAACGACCTGAACATCGCCCAGCTGATCGCCGTCTCGGGCTCCTCCAACCAGGCCAAGAGCGACTACGACCCGTCCGAGTGGGTCCCGCCGCGCACCGCCTACCACTGCACCTACGCCAAGAACTGGATCTGGGTGAAGTACTCCTACGGCCTGGCCGTCGACTCGGCCGAGAAGAGCGCGCTGCAGACCCTGCTCGGCCGCTGCTGAAACGTTCCCTCATAGCGTCCGGACAGCCATAGCGTCCGGACAGCGTCCGGCCACCAAGGCGTCCGGCCAGGCCGGGCCGCGGGCCCGCGCCCGCCGTCCCTCCTCGGCCGAACCGGTGCCCGGTGCGGCGCGCCCCTCGCGCGCCGCACCGGGCCGCCGCCTTCCGGCCGCCACCCCACCCGGGGCCGACCACCGGTCAGCGGCCCCACCGCGGCCAGCGCCACCGGCCGGCACCGGCCGAGCGCCGCAGGCTGGCGCCGTCGCAGAGCGCGCCGCCGGCCGCCGAACGCGCCCGCCCGGTCGAACCGCCGGCCGCCGCCCCGGCCCGCACCGCGTGCGAGCGGCCGTCCGCGGTCTCGGCGACCGCCGCGGACAGCTCCTCCGCCAGCCGCCGCACCGCCGCCACCCCCGCCCGTGGGGACCGCGCCTGGAGCAGACGCTGGACGAACGCCGAGCCGACGATCACGCCGTCGGCGTAGGAGGCGACCTCGGCGGCCTGCTGCCCCGAGGAGATGCCCATCCCCGCGTACACGGGAAGGTCCGTCAGCGCCCGGATCCGGTTGACGAACGCGGCCGCCCCGACCGCCGGCCCACCACCGCTGCCGGTCACCCCGCGCCCGACCGGGGCGTAGACGAACCCGGACGCCTCCGAGACGATCCGGCGCAGCCGTTCCTGCCCGGCCGTGGGCACCGGGACGAACACCGTGCTCAGCCCGTGCGGCCGGGAGGCCTCCAGCCACGGCCGGGCGTTCTCCACCGGCAGGTCCGGCAGGATGCACCCGCTGGCCCCCGCGGAGGCGAACTCCTCGGCGAAACGGTTCCGCCCGTACCGGTCGAT
This sequence comes from Allostreptomyces psammosilenae, assembly GCF_013407765.1. Lineage (GTDB taxonomy): Bacteria > Actinomycetota > Actinomycetes > Streptomycetales > Streptomycetaceae > Allostreptomyces > Allostreptomyces psammosilenae. The sequence continues at coordinate 2,498,002 of NZ_JACBZD010000001.1, read as the reverse complement.
CGGGCTGAAATAGCTCATCACGTACACCTCGGTGCCGGTGGCCGCGACCTCCCGCACCGTGTCCCGGACGTCCGTCATCCGGGTCCCGCCCGCCAGCGAGTGCCCGCAGGCCCGCTGGATCGCCGGTCCGTCCAGCACCGGATCGCTGTACGGCACCCCGATCTCCACGATGTCGCACCCCCCCTCGACCATCGCCAGCAGGGCCCGGGTGGCGGTGCGCCGGTCCGGGAACCCGGCGGGCAGGTAGCCCACCAGCAGCGGGCGGCGCCGTCCCGGGCAACTCGCCTCGGACGCGCCCGCCGCGCCGCGGGCCGCCACGGCCCGCGCGGCGACCCGCACCGGCGCCCCCGGCCCGGCCGTCTCCACCGGCCCGGCCGCGTCCACCGGCGCGGTACCGACACCACCGGCGCGCGGCCCCCGCGCGGCCGGCAGGTCGGCCACCCCGCCGCCGGCCGGGGCGTCACCGGCGACGCCGGCACGCCCCGCCGCGCCGAGCCGGACGCCACCGGCCCGGCTGGGCAGCAGGGCGGCCCGCGCCTGGCCGCCCGCGCGGTGCAGTGACCCCACCCGCTGCTGGAGCTCCTCGTGGACTCCTGACAGCAGAGTTCCGAACATGCGTCGCCTCCTGAGACTGTGGAACGTGTGTCCGACCGCGGACCGGAGCGGGCCTCGGCAACCCGGCGCGGCCGAGCGTCGCAAGTCGCGCGACGGTCGCCGCGGCCCCCACCCCCGTCGTGTGCCTCCGGTCGCCCCCGCCGCGCCCGTGCGTCACGGCCGGCGGGGGATCTCCCGGAGCCACGCGAGATCACTGTGTCCATCGGCGCGAAAGACCCGGAAGCGCGCAAGATTTCGCCGAATTCACCCGTTTGCCACGTGTGAAACCTCCCCGTGTCACCCGTTCGGAGGTACCCAGGAGCCGGCCGTCCACATTCTGGGAACGCCGGCTGGGAACGCCGGGCGCCTGTTGACCCCGGGCGGGGAGCGGCTACCGTAAGGGCGTCATTGCACACGCGGGAGCTCGGAGCACCGGGCTGAGAGGGCGCTGACGCCGCGCCGGGCCGAACGGCCGGCGGCACACCGCTGCGCCGACCGCCGAACCTGACCGGGTAATGCCGGCGTAGGGAGTAGGTCTCACATGGCCATGCCTTCCGTGCCCTCCGACAGCGGCGCGAACGCGACCACGCACGTCTTCCGCAAGACCTACCGACAGGGCTCCCGCCCGGACCTGCGGGTCCCGGCGCGCGAGGTCCAGCTGACCAACGGCCGCACGGTGACGCTCTACGACACCTCCGGCCCGTACACCGACCCCGCCCAGCCCACCGACGTGCGCCGGGGCCTGCCGCCCCTGCGCGACCCCTGGATCGTCCAGCGCGGCGACACCGAGGAGTACCCCGGCCGGGAGCCGCGCCCCGAGGACGACGGCCTCCGCCACACCAGCCCGCGCGGGGGCCTGCGCAACCTCGACGCCGTCTTCCCCGGCCGTCCCCGCCGCCCCCGCCGCGGCCGCGACGGACGCGCCGTCACCCAGCTCGCCTACGCCCGGCGCGGCGAGATCACCCCGGAGATGGAGTTCGTCGCCCTCCGGGAGAACCTGGACCCCGAGGTGGTCCGCGCGGAGATCGCCGCCGGCCGCGCGGTGCTCCCGGCGAACGTCAACCACCCGGAGATCGAGCCGATGATCATTGGCAAGCGCTTCCTGGTGAAGGTCAACGCCAACATCGGCAACTCCGCCGTCACCTCCTCCATCGAGGAGGAGGTCGACAAGATGACCTGGGCCACCCGCTGGGGCGCCGACACGGTCATGGACCTGTCCACCGGCCGCAACATCCACACCACCCGGGAGTGGATCCTGCGCAACTCCCCGGTCCCCATCGGCACCGTCCCGCTCTACCAGGCCCTGGAGAAGGTGGACGGCAAGGCCGAGGAACTCAGCTGGGACGTCTACCGGGACACCGTCATCGAACAGTGCGAGCAGGGCGTGGACTACATGACCGTGCACGCCGGCGTCCTGCTGCGCTACGTCCCGCTCACCGCCCGCCGCAAGACCGGCATCGTCTCCCGCGGCGGCTCCATCATGGCCGCCTGGTGCCTGGCCCACCACCAGGAGAGCTTCCTCTACACCCACTTCGAGGAGCTCTGCGAGATCCTGCGCGCCTACGACGTCACCTTCTCCCTCGGCGACGGGCTCCGCCCCGGCTCCATCGCCGACGCCAACGACGAGGCCCAGTTCGCCGAACTGCGCACCCTCGGCGAGCTCACCCAGATCGCCCGCCGGCACGAGGTGCAGACCATGGTCGAGGGCCCCGGACACGTGCCGATGCACCTGATCAAGGAGAACATCGACCTCCAGCAGGAGATCTGCGACGAGGCGCCGTTCTACACCCTCGGCCCGCTGACCACCGACATCGCCCCCGGCTACGACCACATCACCTCCGGCATCGGCGCCGCGATGATCGGCTGGTGGGGGACCGCGATGCTGTGCTACGTCACCCCCAAGGAACACCTCGGCCTGCCCAACCGCGACGACGTCAAGACCGGCGTGATCACCTACAAGATCGCCGCCCACGCCGCCGACGTCGCCAAGGGCCACCCCGGCGCGCAGCAGTGGGACGACGCCCTGTCCGACGCCCGCTTCGAGTTCCGCTGGGAGGACCAGTTCAACCTGGCCCTCGACCCGGACACCGCCCGCGCCTTCCACGACGAGACCCTGCCCGCCGAGCCGGCCAAGACCGCGCACTTCTGCTCCATGTGCGGCCCCAAGTTCTGCTCCATGAAGATCAGCCGGAGCATCACCGAGCAGTTCGGTGACGACGGCGCCGGCGACGGCGAGGACGCCATCCGGGAGGGCATGCTCGCCAAGTCCGCCGAGTTCGCCGCCCAGGGCAACCGCCTGTACCTGCCGCTGGCGGACTGACCGCACCGGCTGGGCCGCGCACCGCCCGGTGCGCGGCTCAGCCGCAGACGGCGGGCAGCCAGGTCTCCGCGTCCAGTCGCGGGCTGCCCCGGATGCCCTCCAGCTGCCCCAGCAGCTCCTCCATCTGGGTCGGGTCGCCGAGGAACTCCAGGACCGCCCGCTGGAACGCGTCCCGCATCGGCGGCGGCATCGCGTCGGACGCGTCCAGGCACAGCGTGTCGGAGGACCGCAGCACCTCCGCCAGCCGGGCCGTCGTCGGATCGGTGCCGTAGACGCCGGCCGGCACCCGGGCGTTCGCCGAGAGCGGGCGCGGCAGGCCCTCGGCGGTGTTGCGCGCCCACGACTCCTGCGCGGCGTCCGAGGCCAGGAACCGGACCAGCTCCCGGGCCTGCGGGGTGTCCCGGAACATCGCGGCCAGGTCCCCGGAGACCTGCCGCGCCCCCGACGCCGGATCGGCCCCCGGCAGCACCTCGGAGGAGAAGACGAACCCCGCCCGCGGCGTGCCCGGGTCGCGGGCGAACGAACCCTGGTGGCGCAGCGCGCACTCCGGAGGATCGGCGAACAGCCCCGCCGCCTCGTCGCGGAAGTCCGTCGTCAGCGCCTCGGCGGCGGTGCCCGCGGAGCCCGCCGTGACGATGTCCCGCCACGTCCCCCACGCCCGCCGGACCTCCTCCGACGTCCACGCCAACCGGTCCGTCGCCCACGCCTGGTAGACCTCCGGCCCGGCCTGCTGCAGCAGGATGTCCTCGACCCAGTCCGTGCCGGGCCAGCCGGACGTCGCGTCCGACCCCATCCCCACGCACCACTGGTCGCCGTCCGGCGCGAGCCGGGCCAGCTCCCCGGCGGCGTCCGGCCCGCCGAACCGCCCGGTGTCGTACCAGACCAGGCTCTTGACGTCGACCTTGACCGGGAACCAGTAGACCGCCGACGCCCCGTCCAACCGCAGCGACGGCCTCCACAGCGGATCGTAGGCGTCGAACCGCTCCGCGCCGATCACGTCCTGCAGCGGGTGCAGGAAACCGCCCACCGCGTACTGCGCCAGCTCCCCGGCGCTCGGCAGCACCGCGATGTCCGGCGGGGTGCCCGCCTGCACCTGCGAGGAGAGGATCTCCTGCTGCGCCGTGGTGCCCTGGTAGTCGACGGCGATGCCGGTCTCCTCGGTGAACTCGGCCAGCACCGCCCGGAACGCCGCCTCCTCCTGGCCCGTCCAGGAGGCCAGCACGGTCACGCTGCCCCGCGCCCCGGCGGCGCGCACGTACCAGCCCAGCGCGGCCAGCGCGACCAGCAACAGCGCCACCAGTGCGGTCGCCACCCGCCCGAACCGGCCCCTCACGGCTGGAACCTGTACTCGTCGACGCGCGGCTGGAGGCCGAGCAGCACGGCCGCCACGACGAAGGCCGCGCCCACCGGGATCCACACCAGCGCGCCGGCCCGCCACTCCGTACCGGCCAACCGCTCCTCCACCTCCGTGGCGGTCCGTCTGATCGTCGCGCCCACCTCCCCCAGCTCCTCGGCGCCGCGCGGCTGACCGCCCCGGGGCAGCGCCCGGACCGTCTCCTCCACCTCCTGGCGGGAGGAGACCAGCCGGTCCTGGGTGTGCTCGGTGAACACCGCCAGCGGGGCCAGGACCAGCGGCACGGCGGTCGCCGCCACCAGCCACGGGTTGACCCGCCGCCGGAACCGCCGGCGCAGGAAGCGCTGGGTGTGCACCAGCAGGGCGGTCAGGGCGGCGACCAGCACGGTGGCCGAGATCCAGCTGAGCCACAGCACCCAGCCGAAGGACACCTGCTGCCGCAGCACCGCCCGCTGCGCGTCCTGCAACGCGCCCAGCCGGGCCAGGATGCCGCTGTCCGGCCGGCGCAGCACGGTCTCCGCGTAGAACAGGTACGCCTCGCGCAGCACCGGATCGTCCCTGTGCCGGTCGGCCTGCTGGATCCAGCCGGTGTAGGAGACCACCAGCCCGGTCACCGTCTGCAGCGTCCGCCGGCCGACCTCGCCGGCGACGTTCCCCGAGGCGGCGCGGTTCAGGCTCTGGTTGGCCACCGAGATCCGGTCGTCGAACTCCTGACCGGTGCCCACCAGCCGTACGTAGTCCGAGCGCAGGCTCTCCGCCGCCGCCTCCTGCGCCTGCTCCAGGGCGACCCGCGCGGTCGCCACCTCGACGATCACCGGAACGGTCCCCGCGCGCACCGCGGCGGAGTTGCGGTGCACCCCGTGGTAGGCCACCAGCAGCGCCCCGAAGGAGACCAGGGTGAGCACCAGCAGGGTGGCCAGCCGCCGCACCAGGAACCGCCGGGTCGTCACCGCCCCTCCCGCAGCTCGGTGCCGCACGCCGTGCAGAATGCGGCGTCGGCCGGGGAGCGCCGACCGCAGACCCGGCAGACGACGTCCGGCGCGCCCGCCCGGTCCGGCGAGGAGGGGTGGGGGCGCCCGGCGCCCCCGGACGGCTCGCCCGCCCGCGCCCCCGCGGAGGCGCCGACCAGCCCCGAGTGCGTGGTGCTCACGATGGCGGACTGCACGTGCAGCGGGCGGATGACGTCCCTGAGGCGCACCCGCCCGGCCGCCGCGTCCTCGATCTCGACCAGGTTCTCCAGCCGCCGCACCATCCGGTCGTCGCCGAGGGCGTGCGCGAGCCGCACGGCGCGGCCCAGCTCCTCCCGCGCCGCCGCCCGGTCGCCGTCGTCCAGCGCCTCACAGCCCGCGGTGACCGCCCGCTTCATCTCCGCCTGCCGGGCGAAGTGGTCCAGGTGCGGATCGACGCGGCTGGACAGCGCCGGATCGTCGGTCCAGTGCACCAGGATGGCCTCCGGCTCCGGAAGCCGCACCCCCGGGGCGTCCACCACCAGCTCCACGTAGCCGAGCTGGACGTCCTCGCCCTTCGGGTCCCGCCCGGCCTCGGCCGTCAGGCAGACCTGGTACTGGCGGCTCTCGTCGCCCCACGCCCGGGTCGGGTACTCCCGGGTGTGCGCCTCCACCTCGCGGCCCCGCGCGGTGAGGTCGGCCTCGGTCGGGGAGAGCTGCTTGACCATGCGGATCCGGCTGCCCGCCCGGTGGGTGATCCGCAGCCGCAGATCCGGCAGCGTCCGCCCGAGGGCCCTCCGCAGCACCGCCCGGAACTCCTCGGCCAGGTCGCCCTCCACCAGGACGGCGTCGGCCGCGCCGTGCAGCCTCCCGGTGATCCGGGTCAGCTCCTTCGCGTCCCACTCGTCCCCGATTCCCCGGGCGTCACAGGTGAAGTGGTCCACGCACTGCGCGAGCACCCGATCGAGGACACCCGGCGCGTCGTGCTCGTTCTTGCCGTCGGTGAGCAGCAGCACGTGCCGCAGCGGTGCCGGCGTCGCGTCCAGCAGCTCCCGGGCGAGGGACAGCCACGCGCTCACCGAGGTGCCGCCCGAGGCCACCAGCCGGTGGGCGGCGCGCGTCGCCTCGGCCCGGGTGTCCGGCCCGGCCACCGCCAGGCCGCCCGACCCCGGATAGACCACCCGTGCCTCGTGGGTGCCCTCGACGATCGCGAAACGGGTGCCGTCCGGCAGCACCTCCACGGCCGCGGCCGTGGCGCGCTGGGCCGCCGTGATCTTCATCGGCCACATCGAACTGGAGCAGTCGATGACGATCACCTCGGCCATCTCCGGCCCGGCCGCCGCGCCGGCCCGCAACCCCCGTGCCGTGACGGTGAGCACGGCGTGCATCTCGTGCTCCGCCGACCCGGCGGGCAGGTACTTCTGCTGGTTCACCTTCAGCGTGATGCCGGGGCCGGCCTCCGCCCCGGCGTGGTCCGTCGTGCTCACCACGTCCCCCCAACGTTCGCCCTGGCGACAACGGTCAGATCCGCCCCATCCGTCCCTCTCGCGCTCCTCGCCCCCTCTCCGCGGGCCGCGCACCCGCGCGGCTCCCGACATCCGTCCACCGCCCGCCCCGCCGCGGCGCCATCGGCCCACCGCGGCGCCACGGGCTCACCGCAGCGTCATGGGCCGCACCGCGTTCGCCAGGTCCACGAGCGCCCCGTGCTCCCCGGCGTGCCGGGCCTGCCGGGCGAGGTCGCGCAGCGACGTCTCCAGCAGTCGGCGCAGCCGCTCCTCGGTGGGCGGCTCGCCGAGCAGCGGGCCGGACGGCAGCCACTCCTCGCCGCGCTCGGTCAGGACCCGGTCCAGCGCCAGCTCCCGCACCTCCGCCGTCAGCCGGTCCCGGGCGTCACCGGCCGCCCCGCCCTCGTCCGGGTAGAGGTTCGGCAGGCGGCGGGCCGCCTCCCGGAACCCCTCCGCCGGCGCGGGCCCGTCGGCCAGCCGGCCGACCAGGATCCGTACGGCGGCGATCCGGGCCCGGGAGTGGTGCGGGGAGAACTCCGGCACCCGGTCCAGGATCTCCACGGCGCCCCGCCGGTCCCCGCGGGCCAGCCGCAACCGGACCAGGCCGAAGGCCGCGCTGCCCTGGGACCGGTTGCGGCGCCACACCGCCTCGTAGTAGCGGCCGGCCAGCTCCGGCCGGCCGAGCCGTTCCGCGCAGTAGCCGAGCGCCAGCTTGGGCGCGTACTCGCCGGGCAGCGCGGCGTAGACCGCGTCGAAGGCCGCGTTCGCCGCGGCGACGTCGCCCCCGGCCAGCGCCAGCAGCCCGCGGTGCCAGGCCAGCCGCCAGTCGCGCGCGGCGGCGGAACCGAGCAGGCGCGCCGCCGCGGCGAGCCACTCGCCGGCCACCGGGAGCCTGCCCAGCCGCAGTTCGGCCCGGCCGAGGCACAGGGCGACCTCCACGGTGCGCGGCCGGACGGCGCCCACCTGTTCCACCAACTGCTGCGCAGGGCTGCTCTCCAGCGCGGTCAGCAGGGCCGCCGCCGGGTCCTCCGGGTGCGGGTAGGGCACCGGCAGTTCGGTCGCGACCTGGTACGCCGTCGGCAGACCGGGATCCAGCACCTCCGGGCGACGCCAGGCCGGTTCGGCTCCCGGGGGCCCGGCCAGGAGCGACCGGACGCCACCCCACGCACGGAGCCACCCGGGCCCTGCGCGGTCCCCCGCGCCCCGCTCCGCGGGGGTGTTCGTTCCCGCCTCGGTGGCGGTGTCCGACGCCGCCTCGGCGGAAGGGGCGGCGTGCCCGGTCCACCGCTCCAGGCGGGGGACCCGACCGAGCCCGGAGTCCAGCAGCCCCGCCGCCGGGGCGAACAGCGTGGACGGCTCCGGGAACTCCCGTCCGGACCGCAGCGAGCGGATCTCCCGCAGCACGCCGCGCAGTTGCACGGCCATCTCGGTGGCCGAGGCGAACCGCTCGGCCGGATCACGACGGGTCGCCCGGTCGATCACCCGCCTCAGCGAGTCCGCGCCCAGACCCGGCGGCGGGGCGATCACGCCCTCCATCAGCTCCCGCAGCGTCACCCCCACGGTGTGCAGGTCGGAGCGCACACCCAGGCCGTGCCGGGCGATCTCGTCGGGCGGCAGGTACCCCCTGGTGACCACCACCGGCGTGTCCCGGTCGTCGAAGCGCCGCACCCCGCCGAGGTCGACGACCTTGATCCGGTTCTCGTAGTGGATGACGTTGTCCGGCTTCATGTCGCAGTAGAGCAACTGCTTGCCGTGCAGGTAGTCCAGCGCGTCGAGGATGCCGCAGCCGTACACCAGGACGTCCTCCGGCGACAGCGGCAGGCGTCCGTCGACCAGTTGCCGCAGCGACCGGCCCGGCACGAACTCCATCACGATGTAGTCGGTCGGCTCCGCCGGGTCGGGCCCCGGGTCCCCCCGGGCCTCCGGCTCGGTTCCCGGCGGCGGACCGGCGGCGACGGGCGGGTGGGTCACGTAGTTGACGATGCGGACGATGTTCGGGTGGTCGAGGTCGGTGAGGAAACGGCGCTCCGCGCCGGCCACCCGCCGCGCCGTGGCGTCGTGGGAGTCGATCAGGCCCTTCAGCACCACCGGGTGGTCGTCCAGCCGGGTGTCCTGGGCCAGGTACAGCCAGCCGAGACCACCGTGGCTCAGGTAGCCGGTCACCCGGTACTGGTCCGCCAGCAGATCCCCGGGGCGCAGCCGGGGCTCCAGGGAGAAGGGGGTGCGGCAGGCCGGGCAGAACCCCCTGCTGAGCGGCGGTTCCCCGCGGTGCGCCGCGCCGACGACGGCGTCGCAGCCCTCCTTGGCGCACGGCCGTCCACCCTCCGGCGGCCGCGGCCGGTCGATGACCAGCTCGCTCGGGTCGACCCGCAGGGTCGGCAGGGCCATCAGGTCGTCGCCGGAGGAGGCGGGCGCGCCGACCGGGGGCGGCGGGGGTGCCGGGGTGGGGCGCGCGGGAGGCGGACGCCGGCCGCAGTCACGGCAGAACCCGGTGGGGGCGATGGTCCCGGCGCAGCCCGGGTGGCGGCAGGCGGTCACCGGGTGGCCCCGGTGCCGGGGTCGGGGCACCGCCGCACGCAGTGCTCGACGGCACGGACGAACGCGGCCACCGCCGCGTCGGCCGCGGCCAGGTCGCACCGGCCGTCGTACAGCAGGTGGTGGGCGTCCCGGTAGGCGGTGGCCGCCTCCAGACACTCGGCGCGCCCGTGGTCGGCGAGCATCGCCTGGTAGGCGCCGAGCCGGCCGCGGAGTTCGTCGCGCCGGCCGAGGAGCTCCTCCAGCCGCCGCCCCGTCTCCTCGGCACGGGCGCGCGCCGCCAGGGCCGCGCGCTCGTAGCGCGGCAGGTCCTCCACCAGCCGGCGGTGGTCGCGCAGCGGGTCGGCCTGGCGCAGCGTGGTCAGCCCGATCCGCAGGCCGAAGGCGGTGTCCGGGGCGGGCGGGACGTCGGCCACCCGTCGTGCGACGTACGCCCGGCGCCGCCGCACCTCCTCCTCCACGGCGGCGACCCGCTCCAGCAGGTCGGCGATCCGGGCCAGCGCCGGCCGGACCACCAGCTCGGCCTCGGCGTGCCGCAGGCTCGGCGAGGTGGACCGGTGGAACACCAGCAGCAGCCGGCAGCCCTGGGCGACGAGCAGCCCCAGCAGGCCGAGGAGCGCCATCGGGTCGACGGCGTCGTCCACGCCGTCGACCAGGATGGTCAGCGGCACCGCGCTCACCCGGATCCGGTCGGTCGGGGAGGAGGCGTCCAGCCGCCCCACCATCCGGTCGGCCACCCGGGTGGCGACCTCGCCCACGGTGCGCCCGGCGACGTCGATGGCCAGGTCCAGACTGCCCACCGGGGGGACGGTCGAGGGCGGCAGCCCCGGCTCGGTCCCGGCGGCGGCCCCGGTGCCCCGGGTGGCGGCGGCCGGGGGGACGGCCCGGGCGGTGGAGCCGGGTGGCGGTTCCCGGACGGCGAGGCCGATGGCCCGGCGCAGCGCCGTCGAGCGGGTGGCGTCGGTGGGCTCGACCACGGTGATCCGCACGGCGGAGGCGTCCTCCCGTCCGCCCAGCCAGCCGGCGATCCGGGCCGCGAAGTCGGGATCGGGGGGACGGGCGCCCGGCCGTGAGGCCAGCGACACGTCCACCGCCTCCTCGCCGTCGACCCACCGCCGCACCTGCGGCAGGTGACGCAGGATCGTCTCGGTGGGGATCATGAACGAGGCGCCCAGCGACGAGCCGTCGTGGAAGAAGCCCACCACCATGCCGATGACGTGTCCGCTCAGCTGGTCGGTCACCGCCGCCCCGCTGAACCCCCGCTGCACCAACTCGCCCGGCCGCTCGGGGTCCATCTGCACCCACTCCCAGCGCGGGCCGGCGGTACCGGCGAGGCGGGCCTGCACGTACATGCCGTCGTCCAGGCCGTGCGGGTAGCCGTACATGCGGACGCGCCGGTTGCCGCTCGGTGGCAGGCGGTACAGCCGGGCGGCGCCGTCCGCGCGCTGCGGGCGTTCCAGCCGGAGCAGCGCCACGTCGCCGCAGTGGTCGTCGAGCTCCGGCACCCAGCCGTCCTCGCGGACCCGCGCCCCCACCGGGGTGCCGCCCCCGGCGAGGTCCACCAGGACCCGCCGGTCCGCCGGGGCGACGACGTGGGCGCAGGTCAGTACCGCGTCGGTGCCCAGCAGGATTCCCGCCCCCAGGATCCCGCCGTCGACGCTGCGGATGCGTACCCGCCAGGTCTCCTCTGCGGCTCGGTGGTCGGCGGGGATGCGCGTCTGGTCCCCCATGCGAGGGAGGATACGCGCGGGTAGCGGCGAAGTCGCTAGGTCGGACGGCGTGGAATGCCGCCGGCGCGGCCCCGGAGCCCGAGGGGGCGGCCCCGCCTCCGCCGCGCGGCGCGGAGGTGCCCCACCGGAGGCGTCGGCGCCCCGGCTCCGGTGGTCACCCCTCGTGGGGCGGTGCCGGGCAGCCGGACTCCAGGTCGTCCAGGCGGGCGATGATGCGCTCGTTGAGCCGGCGCAGTTCCCGCAGGTCCTCCGGGCTGAGGGCCTCCACCAGCACCCTGCGCACCTGGGCCACGTGGCCCGGCGCGGCCTCGGCCAGGGCGGCGAAGCCCTTCTCGGTGAGCACGGCGATCTGGCCGCGCCGGTCCTCCGCGCACGCCCTCCTCAGCACCCAGCCGCGTTCCTCCAGCCGGGCGACGGCGTGGGACAGGCGGCTCTTGCTGGACAGCGACGACCGGGCGAGTTCGCTCATCCGCATCGCACGCCCGGGCGCCTCGGAGAGGCGGACCAGGATCTCGTAGTAGGCGTGCGGCATGCCCGCTTCGCGCTGGAGCTGCAGGTCGACGGATTCCAGGATGCGCCGACTGGCCTCCAGGTGGGAGCGCCACGCCTGCTGCTGGTCGGCGTCCAGCCACTGGGGTGCGGTCATCCCTCAAGGATAAGACTGGTTGAGAGCTCAACTTCGGCGTGCTACTGTCCGACGTATTGGTTGAGCTCTCAACCAGTAGTTTGCCTCGGCCCGCGACCGGACAACCGCGACGGCCCGGACCACCGCCGTCCAAGGAGGGACCATGGGCGTCATCCGCCTCAACCACGCCGTGCTGTACGTCAGTGACCTGGAACGCTCCGTGGCCTTCTACACCGACGTCCTCGGCTTCCGGCGCGTCGACATGACCCCGGACGGCTTCACCGGCGCCGCCTTCCTGCAGGCGGCCGGCTCCACCAACGACCACGACCTCGGCCTCTTCGCCATCGGCAAGGACGCCGCCCCCAGCCGCGCCGGCCGGGGCGCCGTCGGCCTGTACCACCTGGCCTGGGAGGTGGATACGCTGGAAGAGCTGGAACGCGTCGCCGGGGCCCTCGCCCGGGCCGGGGCGCTGGTCGGAGCCTCCGACCACGGCACCACCAAGAGCCTGTACGGCCAGGACCCCGACGGGCTGGAGTTCGAGGTGGTCTGGCTGGTCCCGGCCGACCTGCTCGACGCCGATGCCCGTGAGGCCCGCAAGACCATCCGGCCGCTCGACCTGGCCCGGGAGCAGGCCCGCTACGGCGCCCGGACGCCCGGCGGCATCGGCGTCTCGTCGCCGGCCCCCGCCGCCTGAGAAGCGTCGGCCGCCGCCCCGCCCGCCCCACCGCGCCCCGCTCCTGACCGGGCCCCATCGATCCGCGCCGGGTGAGCGCCCTCCCCGGAACCTCCCCGCCCCCTCTCCGCAGCCCCGCGAGCACGACATCACCGCACGAAGGACACAGGACCATGACCACGACGAACACGACCGCGAAGACCACCACGCACCTGCGTGACCTCGCCCTGCTCGCCGCGCGCGTCGGCCTCGGCGTGGTGCTGATCGCCCACGGCTGGCAGAAGTTCGACGAGTTCGGCATCGAGGGCACCGCCGCCTCCTTCGACCAGATGGGCGTGCCCCTGCCCACCGTCTCCGCCTGGTTCGCGGCCCTGGTCGAGCTGGTCGGCGGCGCGGCGCTGATCATCGGGCTCGCCGTCCCGCTGGTCGGACTGCTGGTGGTGATCGACATGATCGGCGCCTGGTGGTTCGTCCACCGCGACGGCGGCATCTTCGTCGCCGAGGGGGGCTACGAGTTGGTCCTCACCATCGGGGTCGCCGCGCTGCTGCTGGCGGCGTTCGGCGCCGGCCGGTGGGGCCTGGACCGGCTGCTGTTCGGCCGGCGCTCCCGCTCCGACCGCCGGCAGACGGTCCCCGCCCACTGACCGCGCCCGCCCACGGACCCCTCGGCCGGACCCGGCCGAGGGGCGTCGCGGTGAACGCCGGACGCCGGCGCGCCCCAGCCCCCTGGGGCTACTGTCGCGGGCATGGTCGAACACGATGCCCTCAGTGCCACCCGCGAGGCGTACGACGCCGCCGCCTCCACCTATGCGCAGCTGTTCCGCGGCGCGCTGCGCGACCGGCCCCTGGACCGCGCGATGCTGAGCGCCTTCGCCGAGGTCGTCAACGCCGGTGGGAACGGCCGGGTCGCGGACCTGGGGTGTGGACCCGGCGATGTCACCGCTCACCTGGACGAGCTGGGGCTGGAGGCGTTCGGCGTCGACGCCTCTCCCGTGATGATCGAGCTGGCTCGGCAGGCCCATCCGGGCCTGCGGTTCGACGTGGGCTCGATGGCCGCGCTGGACATCGCCGACGGCGTGCTGGGCGGCGTGCTGTCCCGCTGGTCCATCATCCACACCCCGCCGCGGGAACTCCCCGTCATCGTGGCGGAGTTCCACCGCGTGCTGGCGCCCGGCGGCCACCTCCTGCTCGGCTTCTGGGCCGGCGACGACCCGTCCCACCCGCCGCAGGTCTTCGACCACGCGGTGGCGCCGGCCTATCGGTGGTCCCCCGATCACCTCGCCGCGATGCTGCGCGAGTCCGGGCTGACCGAGGTGGCCCGGATGGTCCGCGAGCCCCAGCCCGCGGACCGACGGCAGTTCCAGGAGGTGCACCTGCTCGCCCGCAAGGCCTAGGCGGGCTCATCCGACCAGCGGGGCGACCTCGATGCGGTCGAGGTCGGGAGCGGGCCCGCTGGGGTTGCCGAAGACGATGGTGTTCCGGCCCGCCTCCAGGGACACCGTCAGCGGCAGCGCCCACACGTTGCCCCAGCCGTAGGTGTTGCGGAACGTCACCCGGCGCGGCGCGCCGCCGCCCACGGTCAGTTCGGCCGACCGCGAGGCGATGTCGGCGTTGTACTGGTGGCCGTGGGCGCGGTCGCCGTTGGCGTAGTGGACCAGGAGGACGTACCGCCCGGCGTGCGGCGCCTCGATGCCGGTGAAGGTGACCGTGTTGGCGGTGCCGTCGCCGATGGAGCCCACCAGCCCGCCCCCGGACGCCCGGCCGTCGTCCCGGACGGTCGCCGTGCCGCCGAGCAGCGCGTCCGCGGCGCGGTGGGTGGCCACGCCCGTGGCATCGGCGGGGCCGGTCACGGTCAGGGCGTGCAGCGAGGCGGGGGTGTCGGTGGCCGGGGCCGCCGTGATCCGGTTGACGCCGGCGTGCAGGAAGACCCGCACCGGGTCGGCCGGGCCGGTCGACGTGCCGATCGGGTCCCCGCCGATGCGCAGGTCGACGGCCCCGCCGGTGCCGTCGACGGCGACGCGGTGGTAGCCGTCGGCCGCCGCGTACACGTCGAACACGGTCGCGGCGCCGGGCGGCAGGACGAGCCGTCCGGTGCCCAGCCGCCCGGAGAGCCGGTAGTCCTCGTGGGCGCCGCCGGTGGCCTCGGTGAGCGTGGCCGGGTAGTCGGTCGCCTCGGACCGCTCGGCCAGGTCGACGCGGTCGAGCACCACCCGGCCGGCGGCCCGACCCCTCGCCGGACCGGAGGCGGCGAAGCTCAGGGTGTGGGCGCCCGCGCCGAGGCGGACGGTCGTCTCCACCCTGCCCAGGTACCGCCAGTTGAGGGTGGACGGGCAGTCGATCACCCGGGCCGGTCCGCCGTCGATCCGCAGGAACTGCCGAGCGGGGGCGCCGTCGGGGTTGCCGTAGAGGACGCCCAGCGTGTAGTCGCCGTCGCGGGGCACGGTGACCGTGAGGTCGAGCCGGCCGTCGGCCGTGCCGAGCGGGGCGGGGTACCGGGCGCCGCTGGTGGCGTAGTGGTTGGGGTCGTCCATCGGGAGGTCGTCGGGGTCGGCGGCGCCCGCGCCCTCGGCGCCGTCCGCGGCTTCGGTGTCGTCCGCGCCCTCGGCGGTGTCCGCGGCTTCGGCGTCTCCGGCGCCGCCGGTGAGGACGGCCTCCACCGCGGGCCAGCAGGCCCGCCAGGGCACGCGCGGTGCCTCCGGCAGGTCGGGGCCGCCGGGGGTGAGGGTGATCCGGTAGGCCGAGGTGCGGTCCAGACCGGTGAGCGGGACGGTGACCGTGCCGTCCGCCGCGACACGGCGCCGCTCGCGGGCCAGCACGGTCGGGGGCGGCGACGCGCCCTCGTAGCCGCTCCAGGCCGCCTCGGCAACGGTGACGGCGATCGTGTCGCCGAAGAGCGCCGGGTCGACGCCCCGCAGGACCACCTCGGCATCGCCGTCGGAACCACCGAGGACCACGTGGGCCTGCCGCCGGGCGGCGTCCACCGACGCCATGCCCTGCAGGGAGTCGACGACGTCCGCCCGTGGCGGGGTGACCCGCACGGTCTGCCCGGTCATGCCCGCGTACCAGTGGAAGAACCACCAGGAGCCGTTGGGGACGTGGGCGCGCACGGCGTTGCCGTCCAGGTTCCCGGCGACGTCCCAGTAGGCCTGGTCGGCGTCCACCTTGGTGTCCTCGAACATCGACACCCACTGCACCATCTGCCCCGGCACCGACAGGTCGCGCCGGTTGGCGTACTCGTCGATGTTGATCGGCAGCGGCGCTATCCCGTTCGCCCGCTCCAACGCCCGGTAGTGCGCGTGGTGTCCGCGGTACTCCGCCAACGAGCTGGGGGACAGCTCGTGCCAGGTCATCACGTCCGGCAGCACGTCGTGGGCCTTGGCGTAGGGGAGGAAGTCCGCGAGCAGCCGGGCGTCGTAGTACGCCTCGTTCGGCCCGGCGATCCGCGCGGTCGGGTCGATCGACCGGATCCGCCGAAACACCGTCCGCCAGTCGGCCAGGAAGCGGTCGCGACGCCGCGCGTAGGCCGCGGGATCGCTGGTCTTCAGGTCGTACCAGATCCAGTCCGGCTCGTTGAACGGGACGTAGACGAAGCTCGCCCGGTGCGGGGAGGCGACCACCTGACGGGCGATCTCCTCCACCTTGCCCAGGTAGTCCTCGATGCCGAGGTCGTCGTACGGCCAGGAGGGGTAGGCGTCCTGGCAGTAGATCAGGATCTCCCGGCCGCCGTTGCGGAGGAAGGCGTCGGCGATCTCCAGGGCGTCTCCGCCCGGGTGCTGCAGGCCGCCCGGCGGCTTCTGGGCGGTGGTGGTGATCCTGAGCGGGCCCAGCAGGTCGTCGCTGGGAACCCCGTCGTCGCTGAGGCCGTAGAGGGTCCCGTTGCCGCCGTGCAGCACGGCCCCGGTGCGGTCGGCGAGGTCGACGGTGAGCTGCTGGAGGGCGGCCGCGGGTGACGGGGCGGGCGTTTCTGCGGACACGGCGCGGCCTTTCGGGGGGGGATCGGAAGATGGAGGACGGAGGAGCGGAGGCCGGGGGAGGGGGCGCGGGTGCGGGCTAGGGTGGGGGTGGGGCGGTGCTCTCGCGGCGCACCAGGGTGGCGGTGAGCGGCGGCGCCTCCTCGGACGGCGCGTCCGGGGCCAGTTGGGTGAGCAACCCGTGGAAGCAGGCCCGGCCGAGCTGGGCGAAGTCGAGCCGGACGGTGCTCAGGGCGGGCGTGAGGAACGCCGCGTGGGGGGCGTCGTCGAAGCCCATGACACTGACGCTCGCCGGGACGGAACGCCCCGCCTCGTGCATGGCCCGGACGACGCCGAGCGCGAGGTCGTCGTTGCCGCACAGCACGGCGGTGACGGCTGGATCCCGGGCCAGCTCCCGCCCCGCCCGGTGGCCGTCGGTGGCGTCCCAGCCCTCACCCGCCGGTCCCGGCACCACGGCGCCCGCCTCCCGCAGGGCCTGGCTCCAGCCGAGGGCGCGGGGGCTGGAGCCGCCGCGCACGGACGCCGGGATGGCGACGTGGTGCACCGTGCGGTGCCCCAGCGCCAGCAGGTAGCGGGTGGCCTCGGCCGCGGCCGCGCGGTCGTCGATCCACACCCGCGGCCGGGCCCCGCCGTCAGCCACCTCCGCCGGGGCCTCCACGGCGGCCGCCGCCGGCAGGCCCTCGGGCAGGGCCTCCCAGACCGCCTGGCCGGCCCGGTCGTAGGCGATCACCAGGACGCCGCCGCCGGCGTCGGTGGCGTGCTGGACGGCGGCGCGGACGTCCGAGGGCGACTCGCCCTCCAGGACGCGGATGCCCACGGCGTACCCGGTGGCGCGGGCGGCCTGCTCGATGCCCCGCAGGGTGCTGGCGTAGCCGTAGAGAGTGGTGTTGCCGGTGAGCACGGTGACGGTGCGGACCTGACCGACGGCCAGCGCGTGCGCGGTGGCGCTGCGCCGGAAGCCCAGCCGTTCCACGGCCGCCAGCACGCGCTCGCGGGTGTGCGGCGCCACGCTGGGGGATTCGTTGATCACCCGCGAGACGGTCTGGTAGGAGACGCCGGCGGCACGGGCGACATCGCGGATGCTCACCCCGGCGCGCCGCCGAGGCGGCTGCGTCGGGGCGCCGGATCCCTGCGTGTGACCGGTCACATCCATGGTCGGGATTGTGACCGGTCACATTTTTGGGCGTCAAGGATGGGGTGCCGCCGTGGCCGCCTCCGGCCGGGCGGGGCGATCCCGGCTGAGCTTCAGCGCGCCGGGCTTGGGCAGCTGGGGCTGGGTAGCCGGGCAGCCGGCCCGGGCCACTGGGCAGCCGGGAAACCGGGCTCGGGCAGGGGCCGTGCCAGGGAGGGGCATCCGTGCCAGGGAGGGGGTCTGGCCAGGCGGGCCCCCACCAGGCGGCTCGATTCACCCGGGTGAGCGTCGTCGGGAGGGAGGGGGAGCAGACGTGGCCGCGTGAGCACAAGCCCCCTCGCTCATCCTGTGGATGACCGCGGCGCCCCCTTGTTCAACTGGGGTAGCAGGGGTGTTGGGCGTGGCGCAAGACCCCTCCTCCAGCCTGTGGATGACCGCGGCGCCCCCATGTTCAACGGGGTTAGCAGATGGCGGATGGGTTGCGAAAGGGGGTGCTCCGAGCTGTGGATGGGGGGCCGATCGCCGGGGGAATTCCCACACCGCGCCACCGCCCTGCGCCCGCACTGAACGTCCGGTCGCGGGCATCCAAACGTCCGGTCGCGGGCATCCAAACGTCCGGTCGCGGGCATCCAAACGCCCGGTCGCAGACATCCAAACGCCCGGTCGCGGGAGCATCCAAACGCCCGGTCGCGGGCATCCAAACGGCCGGTCGCGGGCATCCCCGGTCGGGCGCGCTTGGAACGGCCTGCCCGGTGGTAGCTCCCCGGGCCGGACGACCGGCGAACGAGGGAGCGTGCAACCGTGGACGACACCGTGGACCTCACGGTCAACGGGCGACAGCACCGCATCACCGTGGACACCCGCACCAGCCTGCTCGACCTGCTCCGCATCGAGCTCGGCCTGATCGGCCCCAAGAAGGGGTGCGACCACGGCCAGTGCGGGGCCTGCACCGTCCTCCTGGACGGCCGCCGGGTCAACAGCTGCCTGGCCCTGGCCGTCGCCCACGACGGCGCCGACCTCGTCACCGTCGAAGGGCTCGCCACCGACGGCACCCCGCACCCGCTGCAACGGGCCTTCATCGAGCACGACGCCTTCCAGTGCGGGTACTGCACCCCCGGACAGCTCTGCTCGGCGGTCGGCGCCCTCGACGAGCTGGCCGCCGGCGAGCCCAGCGCGGTCACCACCCACCTCGCCGACCGGACGATCACGCCCGACACCGCGGAGATCCGCGAGCGGATGAGCGGCAACCTGTGCCGGTGCGCCGCGTACCCCGGCATCGTCGGCGCGGTCGCCGAGGTCGCCGGGATCCCGCCGGCCCCCGGGGCCGCGGCGGCGGCCGAGGTCGTGCCCGTGCCCGACACGACCGGCGGCGCGGAGGTGCGCCGCCCGTGAGGCCCTTCCGGTACGAACGCGCCACCAGTCCCGACGCGGCCGTCGCCACCGTGGCCGCCAACCCCGGCGCGGTGTTCCTCGCCGGCGGCACCAACCTGGTCGACCTGATGCGGCTCGGCGTCGCCCGCCCCGACCGGCTGGTCGACGTCCGCCGGCTCGCCACCGACACCGTCGAACCCCTCGCCGACGGAGGGCTGCGCATCGGGGCGGCCGTCACCAACAGCCGCCTCGCCGCCGACCTCACCATCCGCTCCCGGTACCCCGTGCTCGCCCAGGCCCTGCTCTCCGGCGCCTCACCGCAGCTGCGCAACCTCGCCACCACCGGCGGCAACCTGCTGCAACGCACCCGCTGCCCCTACTTCCAGAACGTCACCACGCCCTGCAACAAGCGCGAGCCCGGCAGCGGCTGCCCGGCCCGAGAGGGCGACCACCGCACCCTCGCGGTGCTCGGCCACTCCGAGGCCTGCGTGGCCACCCACCCCGGCGACATGCCGGTCGCCCTCGCCGCCCTGGACGCCACCGTGCGCACCGAGGGCCCCGCCGGGCCGCGCGCCCTGCCGGTGACCTCGCTGCACCGCCTCCCCGGCGACGAACCGCACCGCGACACCGTGCTCGACCGCGGCGAACTCATCACCGCCGTCGACCTGCCGGTGCTGCCGCTGACCGCCCGCTCCCGCTACCGCAAGGTCCGCGACCGCGCCTCCTACGCCTTCGCGCTGGTCTCCGTGGCGGCCGTGCTGGACGTCGCCGGCGGCACCATCCGGGACGTCCGCCTCGCCCTCGGCGGCGTCGCCCACGTGCCGTGGCGGGCCCGGCGCGCCGAGGAACAGCTGCTCGGGGCGGTCGCCACGGAGGAGAACCTGCGCCGCGCCGCCGAGGCCGAACTGGCCGCGGCGCGCCCGCTGCGCGACAACGGCTTCAAGGTCCCGCTCGCCCGCGACCTGATCGTCCGCACCCTGCTGGACCTGCTGGAACCCCTCCAGCGGCACGACCCCACGGAGGCGCGACCGTGAGCCCCGCACCCTCCTCCCCGTACCACCCGGGGCGTCGCCCCACGGCCGGCGGGCCCACGGCCGGTGCACCCGCGGCCGGCGCCCCCACCGCTGAGCCGCCGTCCGCGGTGGGCGCGCCGATGGACCGCGTCGACGGCCTCGCCAAGGTCACCGGACAGGCCCGGTACGCCGCCGACCACCTGCCGGAGGGCACCGTCTTCCTGTACCCGATCGGCGCCACCATCGCCCACGGCCGGGTCGCCGCCGTCGACGCCACCGAGGCCCTGGCGATCCACGGCGTCGTGGCCGTGCTCTCCCACCGCAACGCCCCGCGGATCGAGGCACCCACGCCCGATCTGGCCGTGCTGCAGTCCCCGGTGGTCGACCACCGCGGCCAGTTCGTCGCCGCCGTGGTCGCCGAGAGCCCGGTGACCGCCCGCGAGGCCGCCGCCGCGGTGCGCGTCCGCTACGAGACCGAACCGCACCGGGTCGAGCTGCGGGACGACGCCGAGGGGCTCTACGCCCCGGAGAAGATGCTGGTCGGCGCCACCGACAGCCTGCTGGGGGACGTCGACCGGGCGCTGCGGGAGGCCGTGGTCGGCCTGGACCGCACCTACACCACGCCCTACGCGCACAACAACCCGATGGAACCGCACGCCACGGTCGCCTGGTGGACGGAGGACGGCGAGCTGCGGATGCACGACGCCAACCAGGGATCGCACTCGATCGCCGCGGACGTCGCCACCGCCTTCGGACTGCGCCCGCACCAGGTCCGGGTCACCTCGCCGTACGTCGGCGGCGGATTCGGCTCCAAGCTGTACACCCACCCGCACGTGCTGCTCACCGCCCTGGCCGCGACGGCCGTGGGACGACCGGTCAGCTGCGCACTGACCCGCCAGCAGATGTTCACCTCGGTCGGCCACCGGCCGGCCATGATCCAGCGGATCCGGCTCGGCGCCGAGCCCGACGGGCGGCTGGTGGCGATCTCCCACGAGATCGTCCAGCAGTCCTCCGCCCACCAGGAGTACGCCGAGCACGCCGCCCGCCCCACCCGGATGATGTACGCCGCGCCGCACCGGCGGACCACGCACCGGCTGGCGCCGCTGCACCTGCCGCTGCCGACCATCATGCGGGCCCCGGGGGACTGCCCCGGGATGTTCGCCCTGGAGTCGGCGCTCGACGAGCTCGCCGAGGCGTGCGGGGTGGACCCGGTGGAGCTGCGGATCCGCAACGAGCCGGCCCTGGCGCCGGAGACCGGGCGGCCCTTCAGCAGCCGCCACCTGGTGGAGTGCCTGCGGGAGGGCGCGCGGCGCTTCGGCTGGGCCGAGCGCGACCCCACCCCGCGGGCCCGCCGGCAGGGCCGCTGGCTGCTGGGCACCGGCGTGGCCGCGGCCACCTATCCGGCCACCCGCGTCCCGGCCACGGCGGAGGTGACCGCGCATCCGGACGGGGACTACACGGTGGCCATCGACGCCTCCGACATCGGCACCGGCGCCTGGACGGTGCTCACCCAGATCGCCGCGGACGCCCTGCGCACCGACCCGCGGCGGATCCGGCTGCGCATCGGCGACAGCGCGCTGCCGCCGGCCCCGGGCGCCGGGGGCTCGCGCGGAACGGCCTCCTGGGGCACCGCCGTGCTGGAGGCCGCCCACGAGCTGCGCCGCCGCCTGGAGGAGTACGGCGGGCAGGTGCCGCCGGACGGGCTGCGGGCCCGGGTGGCCAGCGAACCGAGCGCCTGGGCCGACCGGTTCGCGATGAGCGGCTTCGGCGCGCACTTCGTGCGGGCCCGGGTGGACATGGACAGCGGGGAGACCCGAGTCGACCAGATGCTCGGGGTGTTCGCCGTGGGGCGCCTGGTGAACGCCAAGACGGCCAGGTCGCAGCTGTCCGGAGGCATGATCATGGGGCTGTCGATGGCCCTGCACGAGGGCACCCGGCTGGACCCGGCGCTCGGGCTGTTCACCAACGCCGACTTCGCCCAGTACCACGTCGCCTGCAACGCGGACGTCGGCCAGATCGACGTGGTCTGCCTGGACGAGGAGGACCCGTACGTGAACCCGCTGGGCGCCAAGGGCCTCGGCGAGATCGGCATCGTCGGCGCCGCCGCGGCCGTCGCCGCCGCCGTGTACCACGCCACCGGGGTGCGGGTGCGCGACCTGCCGATCCATCCGGAGCGGCTGCTGCGCGGCTGAACCGCCGCTCGGTGCCGGGGTCACCGGCCGGCGGTCAGAGGTCCGCCGGCCCGCTGGACTCCCGGATCACCAGCCGGCAGGGCAGCGCCCGCACCCCCGTCGACGGCCGTCCCCCGATGGCCTCCATCAGGCGCAGCGCGGCCACCCGGCCGAGCTCGCCCAGGTTCATGTCGACCGTGGTGAGCGGAGGCCGGCAGGCCGTCGCCATCACCGACCAGTTGTCGTACCCGACCAGCGCGACGTCCTGCGGCACCCGCCGCCCGAGGTCGCGCAGCGCGTCCGCCACGCCCCGGGCGATCTGGTCGCTGCCGCAGAACACCGCGTCGCAGTCGGGCGCCGCGCGCAGCAGGGTGTGCAGCGCCTGGCGGCCCCACGCCTCGCTCCACTCCCCGAAGTGCACCCGCCCGGAGGCGAGCGGCAGCCCCGCCTCGCGCAGCACGGTCAGCGCGCTGGCGGCGCGCACGATCGCCGCGTGGTGCTGCTCCGGGCCGGTCACGTGGGCGATGCGGCGCCGCCCGGAGTCGATCAGGTGGCGCACGGCGGCCCGGGCGCCGGCGGTGTCGTCCGGGACGACGGAGGCGTCCCGGGGATCCTCGGACGGGTCCATCGCGTAGACCACCGGCACGGTGAGCGGGCCGGGCAGCGGCGGCCGCGGACCGGTGTGGTGGCCGGCGACGATGATGCCGTCGATGCGCCGGGCCAGCAGCACCCGCAGGTGGTGCTGCTCCCGGATGGCGTCCCCCCGGGTGTCGCACAGCAGCACCGAGATCCGCCCGGCGCCGAGCGCGTCCTCGGCGCCGAGCAGCACCGGGGCGCTGAACCGCCCGATGCTGTCGGTGGTGACCAGCCCGACGGTGTAGGTGCGGCCGGAGATCAGCCCCCGGGCCAGCGGGCTGGGCTGGAAGCCGAGCGACTCGGCCGCCTCCAGCACGCGTTGCCGGGTCTGCGGGCGCAGCCGGCCGGTGCCGTTCAGCGCCTTGGAGACGGTGCCGCGGGACACCCCGGCGAGCGCGGCCACGTCGGTGATGGTGGCGCGCCCGCGTGAACCGGCCGCCGCGCCTGGTGGGCCGGCGGGGGCGGCTCCGGATGCTGGGGCGGGCGGCATGGAGAACCTTCACTTCCGCGTGCGGGCCGGCTCGGGCTGCCCGGCCGGGGCTCTGGGCGCCCCAGGATATCCGCCCCGGCCGCCGGGAGAACCGCCGGCCGCCGGGCGAGCACGCCGGGACGCCGGTGGCCCGGGGAGCTGTCCGGTGGCGGCCAGCCGGAACCGTTGACGCTCCCCTCCGACACTCCGTAGTTTCCCATTGGGAAACCGATTTCCCACGCCGCGCGGACCAGTCCGCGGACCGGTCCGCAGCCACCACAGACCCCGCAGCACAGCCCCCGCCGACCAGCCCCGGAGGAACCATGCCTGTCCGCCCCGACGGCACCACCGCCCAGCCCGGCCCCGTACGGCTCGGCGCGGACGCGCTCACCGCGCTCCGCCCCGCCGCCGACGTCCGGATCACCGCGGGCCTGTGGCACGAGCGCCGCCGCACCAACGCCGAGGCGGGCATCGCGCGCGGCGTCGCCAAGCTGGAGCGGGCCGGAAACCTGAGCAACCTGCGGATCGCCGCCGGCACCGAGCAGGGGGAGTTCCACGGGGACTTCCCGTTCCAGGACTCCGACGTCTACAAGTGGCTGGAGGCGGCGTCGTGGCAGCTGGCCGGCGACGACGCCCCGGACGGCCTGGCCGAGGACGTCGACCGCGTCATCGCCCTGGTCGCCGCCGCGCAGCAGGACGACGGCTACCTCCAGACGTACTACCAGGTCGCCAAGCCCGGAACGCGCTGGACCGAGCTCCGCTGGGGCCACGAGCTGTACTGCGCCGGCCACCTGGTCCAGGCCGCCGTCGCCCACCACCGGGCCACCGGCAAGGAGACCCTGCTGACCGTCGCCCGCCGCTTCGCCGACCACATCGACGCCACCTTCGGCCCCGGCAAGGCGGTCGACGGCGTCTGCGGCCACCCGGAGATCGAGACCGCGCTGGTCGAGCTGTACCGGGAGACCGGCGAACGCCGCTACCTCGACCTCGCCGGCTACTTCGTCGAGCGGCGCGGCGCCGGCCTGCTCCAGCGGGAGCAGGCCGGCGGGCCCGCCCCGGCCGCGGGGTACTGGCAGGACCACGTCCCGGTCCGCCGGGCCCGCACCGTCACCGGGCACGCGGTGCGCCAGCTGTACCTGCTGGCCGGCGTGGCCGACCTCGCCGCCGAGACCGGCGACCGGGAACTCGTCGCGGTGCTGGAGCACCTGTGGGCCGACATGGTCGCCACCAAGACCTACCTGACCGGCGGCCTCGGCTCCCGGCACGACTGGGAGCGGTTCGGCGACCCGTACGAGCTCCCCGCCGACCGCGGCTACGCCGAGACCTGCGCGGCCATCGCCTCCGTCCACCTCGCCTGGCGGCTGGCCCTGCTCACCGGCGACGCCCGCTACTCCGACCTGGTGGAGCGCACCCTCTACAACGGCTTCCTCTCCGGGGTCTCGCTCGACGGCGAGAGCTACCTCTACGTCAACCCGCTGCACGTGCGCGACGACCACGAGGACGAGGGCGGCGACCAGGAGGGCGGGCGCCGCACCCCGTGGTTCCGCTGCGCCTGCTGCCCCCCGAACGTGATGCGGATGCTGGCCAGCCTGCCGCACTACCTGGCGAGCACCGACGACACCGGTCTGCAGCTGCACCAGTACGCCACCGGCCGGGTGACCGCCGAGGTCGCCGGCGTCCCGGTGGCCGTCGAGGTGGAGACCGACTACCCGTGGCGGGGCCGGATCGCCCTGACCGTGCGGGAGGACGGGCCGGAGGGGGAGTGGACCCTGTCGCTGCGGGTGCCGCAGTGGTGCCGCGACCACTCCGTCACGGTGGACGGCGCCCCCGTCGGCGAGCGCGCGGTGGACGGCTGGCTGCGGCTGCGCCGCGCCTGGCGCCCGGGTGACACCGTGCTGCTGGACCTCGAGCTCGCGCCCCGGCTGACCCGCTCCGACCCCCGGGTGGACTCCGCGCGGGACAGCGTCGCCCTGGAGCGCGGCCCGCTGGTCTACTGCCTGGAGGGGGTCGACCAGCCGGGCGGCCGGGTGGACGACCTGGTCCTGGACACCGCCGGCGAACTGGTGGCCGAGCACCGCGCCGACCTGCTCGGCGGCGTGACCACGCTCGCGGCCACCGGGTGGCGGCGGCCCACCGCCCAGGAGCCGTCGTGGTGGCCCTACCGGACCGCCGAGACGGGGCGGCCGGCCGAGTCGGCCGAGTCGGTGGGTGCGGCGGCCGGTGCGGCGGCCGAGCCGCTGCGGCTGACCGCCGTGCCCTACTACGCCTGGGGCAATCGCGCGGCCGGGGCCATGCGCGTGTGGATCCCGCGGGGCTGACCGCCCACGCGGCCGGGTGCGCGGCCCGGGTGGTCCGGGCCGCGCACCCCCGCCGCACGCGGATCCCCGGCGCTGTGCACCGGCGCCGGGGATCGGGGAGTCAGGAGGGCGGCAGCAGGGGGCCGAGCGGGCCGAGGTCGAGGTTGAGGTCCTCCATGGTGAGGTCGTAGCGGGCGCAGAGCTCCCGCATCCGGTCGTGCAGGACCATCAGCGTGCTGCCGATGCGCTCCTCCTGCTCCTCGGTGAGGTCGCCCTGGTCCACGCGGTGCAGCGCCTGCCGCTCCATCAGCTGCCGGAGGAGTTCCACCAGGGTGAGCACCAGCTTGATCAGGTCCCGCTCCACGGTGTCCGGGTCGGTCTCCAGCCGCCGGGCCAGGCGCCGCGCCTCGCGTTCGGCCGGGACGTCCTCGGGGCCGGCTGGCAGCAGCTGGAAGGCGCGCGCCGCCGCCTCCGCCACCTCGTCCATGCGGCGGGCATGCGGCGGGCGTTCCTCGGTCACGGCCGCTCCGGTTCGGGCGCCGCTTCCAGCTCCGGTTCCGGGGCCGCGCGGCCCAGGCCGGGGATCCACGGCGCCGGGTTCTCCGCGTTGACGGCGTGGATGACCGCGCGCAGCGAGATCCGCACCAGGTCGACGTCCGCGATGGACAGGGTCAGGTCGCCGGTCAGCACGGCGCCACCGCTGAGCAGCCGGTCGAGCAGGTCGATCAGCGCGATCTCGCCGTCCTTCAGCGGGCGCACCTCGGCGGGGGCGGACAGCCGGGCCATCTCGGTCACGGGGCCGGCGCCTCCTCCCGGGATTCCGGCCGGGCCGGGGCGGGATCGGGGGGCGTCGCGAACGAGTAGGGCGCCCACGGCCCGGTGATCTCCACGCGCACCCCGTCCAGCCCCGCGACGGCGCGCTCCACCCGGGCCCGGAACTCCTCCGCCCGGCCCCGGGGCACCAGATAGGCGTCGTTGGCGACGTTCTGCCCCGGGCCGCGGGCGAGTTCGCCCTGCTGGGGGCGGTGCCGGGCCCGGTCGACGGCGAGCGTGCGGGCCTCGGCGTCGACGCGCCGCGCGGCCTCCTCGGCCGCCCGCCAGGCGTCCTCGCGGGAGTGCTGCTGCCGCCGGCGGCTGCGCAGGTAGGCACGGCCCGGGCTGTCCGCCGCCGCGCCGGCACCGGCGGAGGCGCCCGCCCCTGCCGCCCCGCCCGCCCCGGCCTCCCCGGCCGGCTCCGGGCCGGTGCGCGGGGCGACGTAGAGCTTCACCCCCCACTCCTCGTGGTCGGCCAGCCGGTCCAGCAGCGCGCCGAAGCCGCGTCCGCGCTCCCGGAGCATCTCCCGCACCCGGGCGTCGTCGCGGTAGACCGTGGCCAGGCGCAGCGGGAGCACCGTGGCGACCCCGGCCAGCGCCGCGACCACCCGGTTGTGGGCACGGGCCACCGCTTCGAGCCACGCCAGGTCCTCCAGGCGCCTGCGGAGCGGGCGCTCGTCGAAGTCCTCGGCCGGGACGTGGCTGACCGCGGCGACCATGCCGGCCTCCTCGACCAGGTGGACCGGAGCGTCGGCGACGCCCCGTTGGGCGCGCAGCGCCTCCTGGAGTCCGTCGGCCGGGCGGGTCACGGCGTAGGCGTAGCTGAGCGGCGCGCCCATCGGTCACCTTCCTCGCCGGTACACCCGGCGGTGGTGCTGGCGTTCGTGGCCGCGCTCGCGCCCGGCCCGGTGCGGCTGCGGCGGCTCGGCCTCCCGTTCCGGTTCGGCGGGGGCGAGCTCGGGCGGGGAGCGGTCCTCCCCGCGGCGCAGCGCGGCGACCTCGGCGCGCAGTCGGCGGTTCTCCTCGGCGAGCGAGCGGTGGCCGTCGGCGCGGGAGGACAGCGAGGGGTCGTGTTCCCACCAGTCGATGCCCATCTCCTTGGCCTTGTCGACGGAGGCCACCAGGAGCCGCAGCTTGATGGTGAGGAGTTCGATGTCGAGGAGGTTGATCTGGATGTCACCCGCGATGACGATGCCCTTGTCGAGCACCCGTTCCAGGATGTCGGCGAGGTTCGCGGACGATCCCTGGCCGTACGGGCTGACCGCCCTGGAGGGGGCGGGGCCGAGCCGGCCTCCACTCATCGGTTCGGTCACGGCGTACTCGTCCTCGATCCCGTCTCTCGGTCAGCGCCTCGCCACGAGCACGTGCCGGGGGCGCCGCCTGACGTGCGGCTCGTCGTCGTGCGGCCGTTGCCCGCGCCGCTCCTGGTGCCGGGGTTCCTCCTCGCGCCGCTTCTCCTCCCGCGGTTCCTCCTCGCGCTCCGTCTCCTCCTGCGCGCCCGGTTCGCCCGCCGGCCGTGGTTCCCCGCCGGCCTCCGGCGTCCCCCGCTCCTCGGGCTGCTCCTCGGGCGCCTCCGCTTCCTCCTCCTTCTCCGCCGCCTGCCCGGCCCGCGGCTCCTCGTGCTCCTCGCGCTCCCGGCGCTCGGCGTCCTCGTGGCTCAGCACCACCTCGCCGTCGCGGATCTCCCCGCGCCAGCCCTCGTCGGCCTCGCCCCGCATCATCACGAACTTGCGGTAGAGCTTGAGGTCCAGCCGGGCGCGCCGGCCCTGGGCCCGCCAGATGTTGCCGGTCTTCTCGATCAGCCCCTTGGGGAAGTACTCCAGGACGAGCAGCACCTTGGTGAGGTTGTCGCCGAGCGGATGGAAGGTCACCACGCCCTTGGTGGTGCCCTTGGCCCCCTCGGAGGTCCAGGCGATGCGCTGGTCGGGCACCTGCTCGGTGATCCTCGCCCGCCAGGCCCGGTTCGCCTTGGCGACCTTCACCTGCCAGTTCGTGGTGGTGTCGTCCTTGCGTTCGACGCTGACGACGCCCTTGGCGAAGCGGCCGAACTCCTGGTAGCGGGTCCACTGGTTGTAGGCGTGGCGCAGCGGGACGCCCACGTCGACGTCCTCGATGACGACGACGCTCTTGCCCTCGCCGGCACCGCTCTTGCCGCGGTCCTTGCCGAACAGGCCCTTGGCCTTGTCCGTCAGCTTCTTCCGCACTCCGGCGGCACCGAGGGACATGCCGATCCTGCCGGGGGACTTGCCCTCGCCGAGCTGCCGGCCGGCTTCGGCCAGCGGACCGAGCAGGTCCTTCGCGCCGGAGGAGGGGTCGGCGAGCTGTTTCGCCGCCTCGCCGAGCCGCTGGCCGAGGTCGGTGACCAGGCGCTCCGCGCGGGCCTGGGCGTACTCGCGCAGCTCCTCGACTAGCCGACCGACCGCGGGGTTGTTCAGCGCCTGCTCGCGCAGACCTGCTGTCGCCTTGCTGTCAGCCATCGTCCTGCGACCTCCTGCCACTGGTCGTGTGCCCGGGCCGGGCCGCCGCGCCGGCCGCCCCGGGCACGGCCCGGGCGGCGCGCGCGCCGCGCTGGAGGGCGCCGGCCGCGCCGGAGGACTCGTCCTCGTCCTCCCCGCCCTCCGCCTCCCGTGCGGTGGTCTCGTCGGTGTGCTCGCCGTGTCGGCGCAGGGCGCGGGTGCGCTCGTCCAGGGAGTCCGCCAGCCGGTCGGCCCGCGCGGTGAGCGCGGTGGTGGCGGCGGACTTGCCGGCCCGCAGCAGTTCGTCGCGGACCCGCTTGTTCAGCTCGCCCAGGGCCGGCGACCCGGCCACGGACCTGGCGAGCTGCCCGGGGCGCAGTCCCTTGCCGGCGAGCCACAGGGCCGTCGCGAGGGCGAGCTTCGTCTTCCGGGTGCGTCCCAGCACGTAGCCGCCCACCAGGGCCGCACCCAGCTTGGTACTGGCCATCGCGCCTCACTCTCCTTCCTCGGTCAGCCGGGGTCCGTGCGGTCGGGGGCCTTCCGGCTCACCGGCCCGGGCCCTCCCAGTAGGCGCGGATCTCCTCCAGGCGGTCCAGCAGCTCGTCCTCGCGCCGGTCGAACTCGGCCTCGTCGATCCGGCCGTCCAGCAGCTCCTGCTCCAGCTCCGCGAGCGCCCGCTCGACCGGCGCCGGGTCGTGGGCCTGCTGTTCGGCGGAGCGCCGGACCTGCTCCACGACCCAGCCGACGCCCCGCACCGGGGCGAGCGGGAGGGTGAGGAGCTGGGTCATCAGTCCCATGGGTGCCTCACACGAAGCTGTACGGAGGCAGCGGCCCGCGCAGCCGGAAGCGGTAGTCCTCGCCGTACTGGTCGGCGAGTTTCCGCTCCGCGGCGGCGAACTCCTCCGCCCGGTCGTGGTCGACCAGGAACGACGCGTTGACCAGGTCGTCCTTGGCCGGGGAGACGAACTCGCGGTGGGCGACCGGGCGCAGGGCGTCGACGACGTCCCGGGCGAAGGCCTCCTGCCGGGCCTGCACCTCCTGGGCGACCAGCTCCCCGAGGGCCATCCGGGTCTCCTGGGTGTCCTGGCCGGCCCGGATGGCGTCGTTGAGCTCCCGGGCCCGCGGGGTGTCGAGGAGGATCTCGCGCAGCAGCGACTCCTCCTCCCGGCCCACCTTGAGGTTGAACTCCACCCGGCCCCGCAGCTCGCGCAGCCGCTGCTGGTAGTGCTCGGCCCGCTCGGTCAGTTCCGCCTTCACGGCCGCGTCGTCGGGGGCGACCAGGCCGAAGCGCAGCGGCAGGGCGGTGCCGTCGGCGATCAGCCGTTCCTGCACGTCCTGGTGCGCCACCAGGTCCCGCCGCTTGGGGCGCAGCTCTCCCGGGGCGTCGCTGACCACCGCGGCGAGCGGGCCGCCGCGCACGGTGCGGAGCTCCCCCGGGGGGTCACCCACCCCCGGGAGGCCGTCCAGCCGCAGCGGGTGGGAGGCGTCGGTCACGGCGTAGACGTACACGGCCATGGGCTACTCCTCCCTGCGGCGGGCGGTGTGCCGGGTCGCCTGCCGCTCCTGGCGGGGTTCCGCGGCCGGCTCGTGTTCCTCCTGTCCGCCGAACCCCTCCTGGAGGGAGTCGGTGAAGGCCTGCACGGCTCCGGTGAGGGCGCCCTTGCTCTTGCCCCGCGCCCCTCCTTCGGCCGCGTCCCCCACGACGTCGGAGAGCTGCTTCGGGGCCTTGCGCCCGCTCTCCAGGTCGAGCCGGTTGCAGGCTTCGGCGAAGCGCAGGTAGGTGTCGACGCTCGCGACCACGACCCGGGCGTCGATCTTGAGGATCTCGATTCCGACCAGGGAGACCCGGACGAAGGCGTCGATCACCAGCCCGCGGTCCAGGATGAGCTCCAGGATGTCGTACAGGTTCCCGGAGCCCGAGGTCGTCGCGACAGGGCCACCGCCCTGTGGCATCACAGTCACTCGGTTCTCCTTCGCTGCCCGGCCGTGCGCCGGTCGCGCCGGCCGTCGTGGACGGCTCGGGCTCTCGCGTGGAGGGAGGAGGGCGCGGGAGGGTGGGGGCGTCGGCTAGCCGCGGCGGTCGGTCTGGCCGCGCGCGTACCGGCGGCGCCGTTCGTAGCCGACGAGCTCGCCGTCGGCGTCGAGGTTGACCCGGTAGCTGGCCATCACGCTGGTGGAGTCCGGGATCCGCTCCAGCTCCACGACCTCGACGTCCGCCTCCCAGCCGTCCTCTGTCGGCCGGAGGGCGGAGACCGACTCCGGCGCGGTGCCGATCAGCCCGGCGAGCTGCTCCGCGGCGCCGCGCATGGCACGTGCGGCCGACACCCGCCGCGGGCGGGCGGGGCGGTGCCTCACCTCGTGCGCGTGGCGGCGCTCGCCGGTCGGCGCGTTCGTTCCCGTCGCTTCGGACCCGGCGTCCTCGTGCCGGGGGCGGCGCGTGTCCCCGTTGTCCGCGTCCTGGTCCCTGGTGGACATGCCGCTTTGAGTTTCATCCCCTTTTGTGTCTTCTATCCGGATAAGTGGCGATTTCTACCCATCGTACGCCTCGGGGCCTGGCAGGATCGGGCTGAGCCGCGGGCGGGCGGGCGGCCGGTCCGCCGCCCGGGGCGCACGGCCCACGAGCAGGAGGGAGCACGCGGCATGTCCGGCAGCATGAGGGCGGTCGTCCAGGACGGTTTCGGCGGCCCGGAGGTCCTGCGCGTGGCGGAGGTGGCCCGGCCGGAGCCCGTGCCGACGGAGGTCCTGGTCCGGGTGCACGCGGCCGGGGTGAATCCGGTGGACGCCAAGACCCGGCGGGGCGGTGGCATGGCCGCCCTGCTCGGCGAGCCGCCGTACGTCCTGGGCTGGGACGTCTCCGGGACGGTGGTGGCCGTCGGCCACGGCGTCACCATCCACGCCCCGGGCGACGAGGTCTACGGCATGCCGTGGTTCCCGCGGGCCGCCCGCGCCTACGCGGAGTACGTGACCGCCCCGGCCCGGCACTTCGCCCGCAAGCCCGCCTCGCTGACCCACGACGAGGCGGCCGGCATCCCGCTGGCGGCCCTGACGGCCTGGCAGATCCTGGTGGACACCGCCGGCGTGCGCCCCGGGCAGCGGGTGCTGGTGCACGCCGCTGCGGGCGGTGTCGGGCACCTGGCGGTGCAGATCGCCGAGGAGCGGGGCGCCTTCGTCATCGGCACGGCGCGGGCGGCCAAGCACGCCTTCCTCGCCTCGCTCGGGGCCGACGAGGTGATCGACTACACCACGACCCCGTTCGAGGAGGTGGCGCGGGGGGTCGACCTGGTGGTGGACCTGATCGGCGACACGGACCACCAGCGCCGCTCGCTGGAGGTGCTGCGGCCCGGCGGGCTGCTGGTGGTGGTGCCGGACGCGGTCGACCCGGCCGTGGCGGAGGAGGCCCGCCGCCGAGGTCTGCGCGCCACGTCCTTCATGGTCGAGCCCGACCACACGGCGCTGAGGGAACTGGCCCGGCTGGTGGACGACGGGCGGCTGCGGGTGGAGATGGACGCCGTCTGGCCGCTGGAGCGGGCGGCCGACGCCCACCGGCGGCTGGAGACCGGGCGCACCACCGGGAAGATCGTCCTGTCGGTGGCGGGCTGACTTTCGCCCGCAGCGGGCGAAAGTCAGCCGGGTTCCGGGGCGAACCCGGCCCGCTTCCGGCCTTTGTCGGTGCCGGGACCGTTGACGAACCGTCGGCGGCGCGCAGGATGGAAGGGAGCCAGGCGGCCGCGCCACCCACCCGGGCGGGGTAGCCGTCGACAGTCCTTGGCTCCGCCGTGCGTCGCGTCACCAGCAGCGGCTTGTCATGTCCACGCCTCCGCATGTCATTTTTCCCATCCACTGTCGAGCCGTGATCGGCGGCCGGAGTCCACCGGCCGCCGGCCCGGACACCCGATCGAGGGAAAGCGAACCGTGTACCGCACACCGCAGGACGGAAACGAGTCACCCCAGCACCCGACCACCCCCGGCCCCGCCCGCCGCGGACGCCGCACCTTCCTGCGCGGCGCCCTCGCCGCCGCGGCGTTCGCCGGCGCCGCAGCCCTCCCGGCGACCGCCACCGCCGCACCGACCGACGCCCCCGCACCCGCCGGGCCGGGCTCCCGGCCCCGCCGCATCCACCCCCACCAGATCAGCGTGCAGATGTACACGCTGCGCCAACTGGCCGGCACCGACCTGCCGGGAGTCCTCCGCGCCCTGAACCGCATCGGCTACCAGAAGGTCGAACTGGCCGGGACCTACGGCCTGACCGCGGCGGAACTGCGCCGGCTGCTGCGCCGCAACGGCCTGCGCGCCAGCTCCAGCCACGTCAGCCTGCCGCAGCCCTTCGACGAGGCCGCCTGGCGGGCCACCGTCGCCGACGCGCTCACCCTCGGCCAGGACTACCTGGTGATCCCCACCGGGCCGTGGGGCAACCGGGACCGCACCGTGTGGGAGCGGTACGCCGCCGACCTCGACCGGGCCGGCCGGATCGCCTCCGCCGCCGGCCTGCGCTTCGGCTACCACAACCACGACTTCGAGTTCCGGACCCTCACCGACGGCACCGGCACCGGCATCGAGGTGCTGCTCGGGCAGACCGACCCGCGGCACGTGCACTTCGAGCTGGACCTGTACTGGGCCCACGTCGCCGGCTTCGACCCCGCCGAGTTCGTCGCCCGCGCCCCCGGCCGCTTCCGGCAGGCGCACGTCAAGGACGCGACCCCGGACGGCGCCTTCGAGAACGTCGGCCGGGGAGTGCTCGACTTCCCCCGGATCTTCGCCGCCGCCCGCTTCGAGGAGTACGTCGTCGAGCACGACTCGGCCGGCGCTGCGGCACTGACCACGGCCGAGATCGGCCACGACTACCTGCGCGCGGTCCGCTACTGAGGCCGCGGCGCGCGCCGGTCCACCGGGAGCGCCACCGCGCGCCCGCACCCACCACCGCGCGCCCCGGCGGGCGCCCACCGCGACGCCCCGTCAGCACCACGCGCCAGTGCGCCACCACGCGCCGGTGACCCCGGAGCGCGGCAGGCGCCAAGGCACCGCCCGTCGCCCGTCACCGCCCCCGCGGTGACGGCGCCGACGGCGGGCCACCCCCGGCCGGAGGCACGCCGCCGGCCGCCACAGACGTGCCCCGGTCGGGTCACCTTTGGCCGGGCATCCCGACCGGGGCACGGTTCCCGCACAGCCGCCGGCTGC
The DNA here is from genome assembly GCF_013407765.1 of Allostreptomyces psammosilenae. GTDB lineage: Bacteria > Actinomycetota > Actinomycetes > Streptomycetales > Streptomycetaceae > Allostreptomyces > Allostreptomyces psammosilenae. The sequence goes on along the minus strand of NZ_JACBZD010000001.1, from coordinate 2,464,215 downwards.
CCGCCTGTCCCCGGGCCCGCCTGTCGCCGGGCCCGGTTGTCGCGGGTCCGTCCCACGAATGTCGCACGCCCGTTCCAATCCCCCGCCGGGCGGCACACCGGGCGCCGCCGCGCTCGGCCGCGTCCGCCCCAGCCCGTACCATTCGAACTGTGCGGCGGGCAACAGCGCCCGCGCGCGTAGGTACGCGGGGGAGTGAACGGTGAGAGAGGGCGAGGTCGTCGCCGACCGCTACGCGCTGACCGAGGTGCTCGGCCACGGAGGCACGGGTGAGGTCTGGGCCGGCCGCGACCAGCGGCTGCACCGGCGCGTCGCCGTGAAGTTCCTGATGCCCCGGCAGAACGGCCGCCCGGTCCCGCTGGACCGCAACACCGTGCAGCGCTTCGTCCGCGAGGCCCGGGTCACCGCCATGCTGGAGCACCCCGGCGTGCCCACGCTGTACGACGCCGGCACCCACGGCGACGCCCTCTACATGGTGATGCAGCTGGTGCGCGGCACGACCATCGCCGACATACTCTCCACCCACGGCCCCATGCCGATCTCCTGGGCGGCAGCGGTGGGGGCGCAGGTGTGCCTGGTGCTGGCCCGGGCCCACGCCGAGTCGCTGGTGCACCGCGACCTCAAGCCGCAGAACCTGATGATGACGCCGGACGGCACGGTCAAGGTGCTGGACTTCGGCATCGCCATCGCCGCCGACCCGGAGGCCGCCCGACTGACCGCCACCGGGCTCGTCCCGGGAACCCCCGGCTACATCCCGCCGGAGCAGGTGCGCGGCGCGACCGCCGGTCCCTCCGGCGACCTCTACGCGCTCGGCTGCGTGCTGTACGAGCTGCTCACCGGGCGCCCGCCGTTCCACGGCCGCACCCCGGTCCAGGTGATCATGGCGCACCTGCACGACGTGCCGGAGCCGGTCGCCCGCCACCGGCCGGACGTGCCGCAGCCGCTGGCCGACCTGGTCGACCGGCTGCTGGCCAAGGAGCCGCTGCAGCGGCCGGAGAACGCCGCGGAGGTCCACGCCCTCCTCGTGCCCTGGGCGGTGGACCGACCGGAGGCCGGCCCGGCCCAGGGGTGGGGCGCCCCACCCGCCGCCACCCCGGTGGTCCGGCCCTCCTCGCCGGCGCCCTGGCAGTCCGTCGGCCACGGTGGTGTCCCGGCGTCGACCGGCCCGACCACCGCCCCGGCGGGCGGCGCCGCCCACCACCACGTGGCCGCGGCACCCGGCGGGCTCGCCGTGCCCCCCGCCCCGGCCGCCGCCGCGCCCGGCCCCGCGCTGCCGCCGCCCACCGGACGCCCGCTGTACCAGGCCGGCGTGCCGGCGGGCTCCCCGCCGCTGCCGGGAACGCCCTCGGCCGGCGCGGCCGTGCCGGAACGGCCGCGCACCGGGCGCCACGCCGCCGACTGGAGCACCCCCTACGGCGGGGGCGCGGTGCCCGACCCGACGAACCCGTGGACCAACCCGTTCGGCATCCCGGTGATCCGGCCGGACGCCGCCCCTCCCGGCTCGCTGCCGCCCGTGCCCGGCACACCTCCGGCGCCCCCGCCGCCGGCCTCCGGCGACCCGGACGCCACCGAGGTGCTGCCGCGCGCGTCCAGCATGTTCCAGGACTTCCGCGAGGCTCCCCGGCACGGGACGGATCCGCGCCACTGGCGTGGCTGAAACTGTTCCCCATCTGTCCGCCCGTTCCCGGTGATCCGGCGGCGGCTTGGCCGAAGAGCAGCGCCTCCAGTACTACGCGTGTGAGCGCCGGGACGCATGGTGATCATTTTGCGCCAAGTGGCGAAAGGTTTCGTTCTCGCTGCGCTCTGCATACGACAATGTGGTCACGACCGTCCCGAGGGACACCGCCGTCCCTCAGGTGAGTCCTTACCGTTCCTTGACGGTGCACCACCGGCGCCACCGGCGTTGATGGGCATATGCCATGGCATGGTCGTCGGCTGGTGCGGCGGGGGGCTCCCGCCCCGTCGTGCCGCGGGCGCCACGCGCTGGCGACTTGTTTCGGCCATTGCGGGGTGGCGGCGGTCGACGTTCTCGCAGCCGCCCGGCCGCGGACTGGTGACGTCTGCCGCGCCGCGTCCGGGCGCCTCGTCGGAGGGTGCCCTCGTTCATGGATTACTTCACCACCCCGTCGCATCGCCAGCTGCGCGCCACCGTGCGCGAGTTCGCGGAGAAGGAGGTACGTCCGCACGTGCCTCGCCTGGAGGCGGAGCGCACCATCGAGCACGAGATCGCCCGCAAGATCGCCCGCCAGGGCTGGATCGGCGTCACCATCCCGCGCGCCTACGGCGGCATGGGCATGGGACACCTCGCGAAGACCATCATCATCGAGGAGCTCGCCAGAGTGAGCGGGGCCATGGGAGCGATGGTGCAGGCCTCCCAGCTCGGCGTCGCCAAGGTCATCCACTTCGGCAACGAGGAGCAGCGCTCCCACTGGCTGCCCAGGTTCGCCTCGGGCGAGTCCTTGCCGACCATCGCGGTCACCGAGCCGGAGTCCGGGGGCCACGTCCTCGGCATGAGCGGCACCGCCGTGCGCGACGGGGACGAGTACGTGCTCAACGGCCGCAAGTGGTTCGTCGGCAACTCCCACATCGGCGACGTGCACGGCGTGGTCTTCCGCACCGGCGAGGGCTCCAGGGGCCTGTCCGCGTTCCTGGTGGAGAGCGACCGTCCGGGCTTCCGCTGCGGCGACCCCGGCTCGCAGGCCGGCCTGCACGGCTTCAGCTTCGGGGAGATCATCTTCGAGGACTGCCGGATCCCGGTGAGCAACCGGCTCGGTGAGGAGGGCAGCGGGCTCGCCGTCGCCTACTCCTCCAGCACGCTGTACGGCAGGCTCAACCTGGCGGCGGTCTCCCTCGGCATCCACCAGGCCACCGTGGAGGACACCGCCCGCTTCGCCAGCGAGCGGGTGCTCTACGGCAAGCCGATCGCCGAGCTGCCGACGATCAACCTCAAGCTCGGCGAGATGCAGTCCCGGCTGATGACCGCCCGACTCGCCGCCTACCACGCCTCCCACATGCTCGACCAGGGCATGACCTGCGACGCCGAGCTGATGAACGCCAAGCTGATCAACACCGAGCTGGCCATCGACTCGGCGCGCAACGCGCTGGAGATCTTCGCCGCCCGGGGGCTCCAGGCCGAGTACAACGTGGAGCGGTACCTGCGGGACGCCGTGCACATCCACCCGCCGGCCGGCACCTCCGACGTGCAGCGGCTCCGTCTCGGACAGTTCGCCGTCGGCGCCACCAAGGGCCAGTGGTCCCAGAAGCTCTCCGCCAAGGTGCGCATCCAGGACGAGGACCGCGAACTCGTGGCGGTCGGCTGACCGACCCGGGTGCCCGGCGGCCGACGCCGGGACGACCCCCGGTGGCGCGTGCCGACCCCCCGCATGCACGCCCCGCCGAGTCGGCCCGCGTCGGCACCGGCGCGGCGGCCACGGCCGCTTCGGCCGCCGACGGCCCCGCCAGCTACCCTCCGGCGCCCGGCGCCGCCCCCGCGGCGGCGCCGGGCCCCGGCACGCCCCGGACCCGGCGGATCAGCGGATCAGCAGGCGCCCTGACCGGCCGGCAGGGAGAACTGGCACCACACCGCCTTGCCGCCGGCCGTGTGACGCGTCCCCCAGCGCTGCCCGAGGTCGGCGATCAGCCGCAGGCCGCGGCCGCTCTCGTCCATCGCCGCGGCCCGCCGCCGCCTCGGCGCCGAGGTGCCGGCGTCGTGCACCTCCACGTGCACATGACGCTCGGTGCGCAGCAGCCGCAGCAGCACCTCGCCCGCGCCGTGCCGCAGCGCGTTCGAGACCAGCTCGCTGACCACCAGTTCGATGTCGTCGCCGACCGAACCGGTGACCTCCCACCCGGCCAGCAGACCACGGGCGAAGCGGCGCGCCGCCGACGCCGAAGCGGGCTCCCGCGGCAGGCTCGCCTGGCCGCGCCAGCCGTCCGGGCAGCCGTCGGACGGCACCCGGGCCAGCAGCAGGGCGGCGTCGTCGTCGGCGTAGCGGGTGGTGCCCCCGGGGCCGCGGCACTCCTCGCCGCCGGAGGCGCCGATCATCCGCAGCATGGTGGTGCCGCAGACGCCGTCCAGCACCTCGGCGTCCTTGGCCGCGTCCACGGTGGTGCCCCCCGCGTCGGCGCCCACCTCCGGCCGGTCCGGGCCGTCGGCCTCCCGGACCGCCCCGGAGAGCACCTCCCCCAGCCGGCGCAGGCCCGCGTCGATGTCGCGGTCGCGCCGCTCGACCAGCCCGTCGGTGAACAGCGCCAGGACCGCGCCCCTGGGCAGCGCGGTGCGCGAGGTGGTGAACGGGCCGGCCTGCACCCCCAGCGGCGCGCCCACCGCGCTGGACAGCCGGCGCATCCCGCCGGCGGCCTCCACGACCAGCGGCGGCAGGTGGCCGGCGTTGGCCCACTCCACCTCGCCGGCGACCGGATCGTGCACGGCGTAGACGCAGGTGATGATCTGCTCGTCGGTGATGTCCTGGACGAGGTCGTCGAGCCGTTCCAGCACCTCGCCGGGGGAGAGGTCGAGATTGGCGTAGGCCCGTACGGCGGTGCGCAGCTGCCCCATCACCGCCGCCGCGTGCACCCCCCGTCCCATGACGTCGCCGACGACCAGCGCGGTGCGGCCGAAGCCCAGCGGGATGGCGTCGTACCAGTCCCCGCCGACCTCCGTGCCGACGGTGCCGGTGACGTACCGTCCGGCCACCCGCAGGCTGTCCGGCTGCTGCGGGCGTTCCTCGAAGAGGCTGCGCTGCAGGGTGATGGCGGTGTGCCGGTTGCGGGCAGCCTCCTGGCGCAGCCGCACCTCCGCCTCGACGGCGTGCGCCAGGTCCTGCAGGTCCGCCAGGATCTGGCGGTGCCAGGTGCGCGGACGCCGGTCCAGGACGCACAGCGTGCCGAGGATCAGGCCGGAGCCGTCCTGCAGGGGCATGCCAAGGTAGGCCTGCATGCCGAGGTCGGTGACCGTCGGGTTGTCCCGGTAGGCGGGATCGGCCCGCAGGTCGCCGATGGCCAGGGTGGAGCCCCGGGCCACGACGTGCGGACAGAAACCGTAGTCCAGCGGCAGGGCGTCCGGCGGGCAGGAGGTCGGCAGGTTCCCCAGCAGGGCCGCCGGTATGACGGTGTGCCCGCCCCCGTTCCCCGGCGCGGGCCCCTCCGCACCGGCCTCGGTCCGGCCCGCCGTCGGTGCGGTCGCCCGCCCCGGCTCACCGCTCGCGGTCCGCCCCATGGTGCCGGCGCTCCCGCGGAACCGCTGGTACTCGGCGTCCACGAAGTTGACCAGCGCCACCGGCGCGTCGGCGAGCCGGGCCGCCAGCCGGGCGAAGCGGTCGAACACCTCGTCATGCCCGGATTCGAGCAGACCAAGATCGTGAAGCGTCCGGAGCCGTTCGGGCGCGGCCAGCGTCTGACGGTGATCTGCCTCGTCCATGACCGCAAATGTACGTGCTGCGCCCTGCCGAAGGGACGGAATGCCGGCGGTCGGCGGCGCCCCGCCCACGCCGCGCGGGGCGCCGCGGGCGCTTTCCGCCACGGGGTCGGGCGCCCGCGCGGTCATGCCGGGCGGCCGTCCCCGGCCGGGCGCGCGGGGACCCGCCGACCACCGCCGTGGTCCGGCCCGGCCGGCCGGGCGGCGGAGGCGAGGAAGAGGGGCAGCGCCATGAGGAACCGGTCCTCCCGCCCGCGGCGCCGCTGCCCGGCCAGCCAGCGGTCGGCGGCGGGGCGGTCCAGCGCCCCGGTCGCCACGGACGCCTCCGCCATCGCCGTGACCAGCTGCCCCACCGTCTGGAAGTCGGTGTGCAGCTCGGTGTGCGCCTCCACCTCCACGTCGACGAAGCCGGCGTCCAGCAGCAGCCGGCGGAAGGCGCGGGCCGCCCGGGGGGAGGGCACGCCGTCGGCGTGCGCCGCGACCACGGCGGCCGTCGTGGCGGCGTCGTCGGCGTCCAGGGCGGCCATCGACAGGTCCGGCCCCAGCAGCACCACCCGGCCCCCCGGGCGCAGCACCCGCCGGGCCTCGGCCAGCGCCACGGCCGGATCCGCGAGCAGGTGCAGCACCCGCTCGGCGCGGTAGCCGTCCATCGAGCCGTCGTCGAACGGCAGTCGCTCGGCCCGGCCGACCCGGAACCCGGCGGTGGGGAAGCGGTCGTCCGGGAACCGCTCGCGCGCCAGCCGCACCATCGCCTCGTCGGGCTCCAGCCCCACGGCCCGCACGCCGGTGCCGGCCAGTTCGGCCACCGCGCGCCCGATGCCGCTGCCCACGTCCACGGCCCGCTGGCCGGCCCGCAGCCCCAGCAGTTCCAGGGTGCGCCGGCGCGGCCCGGCGATGGTCGGGAGGCCCTGCACCCGATCGAGCAGTTCCGCGTACCGGGCGCGCCGCTCGGCGGGTGTCGGTGAGTCGGAGACGGCGGGTGCCGGGGAGTCGGAGACGGTGGGACGGGCGGGGGAGGTGCCGTGGGACATGGAGTCATCCTGCCCATCGCCGACGGCTCCGCTCACCGCCCGAGCGGTCGGCACCACCATCACGCCGGCGGTTTCGCCCCGGTATGACCCGATCTGTCGCCGCCCGACGTGAGGGGAATCACTAAGGCATGCCTGCCCTAATCATCTGCCGGGCGGCGTCGCCGCGCGCCCGGCGGAGCCCGCCCTCGCCCGCGGCCCGATCCGCCGGCCACCGGCCGGCTCACCCGAACGCGGCATCGCGCCTCCCGCCGGACCGGGTAGGCGCGCCACGCGCCATAAGCCCTTCGGCAGGAAGGCAGCCGACCGCCATGAACCCTCCCGCCCCGCCCGCCACCGCGTCCCGCCCCCGACCGCGCCGCTCGATGGCCGTGGGGGCGCTGATCGGCGCCGCCGTGATGGCCGCCGTCGACGAGATCGTCTTCCACCAACTGCTGCACTGGCACCACTTCTACGACCGGTCCACCCCGGGCGTCGGCCTGCTCTCCGACGGCCTGCTGCACAGCGCCGAACTGCTGGCCCTGGTCGCCGGGTTCTTCCTGCTCGCCGACCTGCTGCGGCAACGGGCCCTGGCCCCCGCCCACGCCTGGGCCGGCGTCCTGCTCGGCCTCGGCGCCTTCCAGCTCTTCGACGGCATCGTGGACCACAAGCTGCTGCGCCTGCACCAGATCCGCTACGGCGTCGACGTCACCCCGTACGACTGGGCGTGGAACATCGCCGGCCTCCTGCTGCTGCTGGCCGGGCTGGCCCTCGCCGCCCGGGCGGCGAGGACCAGCCGGCGCACGCCGTGATCCCCGCCCACCTCCACCCCGCCCCGGGCGGCCCCGGCGTCGGCGTGGTCGCGCCGATCGCCGCCGCGGCCGTGCTGTCCGCCGTCGCCGGGTACCTGCTGGCGTCCGCCCGGCTGCGCCGCCGCGGCGACGCCTGGCCCCGGCCGCGCGAGGCGTCCTTCGCCGCCGGCGGCGCCGCCCTGCTCTGGGCCCTCCTGGCCGGTGCGCCGGGTGGCCCGTTCACCGCCCACATGGCCCAGCACCTCCTGCTCGGCATGATCGCGCCGCTCCTGCTGGTGCTCGGCCGGCCGCTGACGCTGCTGCTGCGCACGCTGCCGCCCGGACGCACCCGCCGCGGCGTGCTGGCACTCGCGCACTCCCGCCCCGCCGCCTGGCTGCTCTGCCCGCCGGCCGCGGCGCTGCTGGACATCGGTGGCCTGTGGCTCCTCTACCGCACCCCCCTGCTGGCCGCCGCCCAGCACCACCCCCTGGCGCACGCCGCGGTGCACCTCCACGTCCTGGCCGCCGGCCTGCTGTTCTCCCTCGCCGTCTGCCAGCTCGACCCGTTGCGCCACCGGTGGAGCCCGCACCACCGGGGCGCCGTCCTGCTGGCCGCCGGCGCGGCCCACGCCGTCCTGGCGAAGAGCCTCTACGCCGCGGCGCCGCCCGGTGTCGCCGTCACCGGCGCCGACCTGCGCGCCGGCGCCCAGCTGATGTACTACGGCGGCGACCTGGTCGAGTTGGCCCTCGCCGCCGTGCTGGCCGCCCAGTGGTACGCCGCCGCCGGCCGCGCCCGGGCCCGACGCCTGCGCCGCGCCCGGCGGGCGGCGGAAGGCCGGGCGGCGGAAGGCCGGGCCGCGGTTCGGTGAGCCCCGGTCGCTCCAGGCCGTCCGGGGCGGCCCGCCCCCGCGTCGCCGTACCGGTGCGGTCGCGTGACCCGCCCGGCCTGCCCCGTGGCGGGACGCCACCCCCGGCGCGGCGTCGAGCGGGGGTTCGATTCCGGTCACCCGCTGGAGTGATGAAGAAACGATTCGTGGCACGGGGGGCGCACCAGCGCCCAGCATGGCGCGCAGAACGGCGATCCACGCGTCCCCGCGCGCCCACGCGCGGCTCCGCCTTGCCGGCCGCGCGCCCGCCGCCCCCGTACCCACCGAGTCAGGAGCTCGACGACCGTGCGCACCTCCCGCCCGAAACGCCCCGCCCTCCGCCCCGCCCGGCGCCGCGCCGCAGCCCTGCTCGCCGCGGGAACGGCCGGAGTCCTCGCCCTGCCGCTCTCCCCGGCCGGGGCGGCCACCCCCAGCACGTCCGCCGGCCCGGCCGGCCCGTCCAGCCCGCCCGCCCCGGAGGCGCCGGCCGAACCGGTGGGCGCCGCGGAGGCGGTCACCGCCCGGCTCGGGCTGTCCGTCGCCCTGCTCGGCGAGGCCGTGACGCTGCCGGTGGAGGCGTCGATCGGCGAGGTCGCCGCCCAGTCCGCCGACGCCCCCGAGGCCGGCACGGACCAGCAGCACAGCACGGAGGGCACCCTCGACACCGAGCTGAACGGCACCCCGGACCGCGCCGTGGTCGCCACGCGACTGGCCGCGAGCAGCGCCACCAGCGACGCGGCGCTCTCCGAGGCGGAGGTCCGCCTGGTCGACGCCACCGTCCGGCTCGGCGCCCGAGCCCTGCCGGGGGCCGACCTGCTGGACGCCGAGGAGATCCACGCGATCGCCTCCTGCCCGGCCGACGGCGTGCCACGGGCCCGCGTCGAGGTGGTCGGCGACCTCCGCCTGGCCGGGGTGGCGGTCTCCCTCGACGCGTCCGGCGTCGCCCGGGTGCCGATCCCCGGCGTCGGCGAGGTGACCCTCCGGCTGACCGAGCACGTCTCCCACGACGACCGGTCCGCCACGACGGCGCTCCGGCTCGACCTCGGCGCCGACCCGCTGCGGCTCGGCCTCACCGAGGTGACCGGTGGCATCACCCTCGCCGAGGCGAGCTGCCGCCTCAGCGTCCCGGAGGCCGGCGACGACACGGTGGGCGCATCCGGTGGTGCCGCGGGTTCCGCCGGCTCCAACGGCTCGGGCGGCACCGGCGGCTCCCACGGCTCCGGCGGTTCGACGGGCGGCCCCGGCGGTACCGCCGGCGGGACGTCCGGCGGCGGCACGGCGCCCGCCCCGGCACCCGGCGCCCTCCCCGGCACGGCGGGCGCCGAGCACGGCAGCGGGACCGGGGACACCACCGCACCCGGCGCGGGCGGCGCCACGTCCGGCGGCGGCACCTCCGGCGCCCAGCCCCAGGGCGCCGCGCAGACCGGCAGGCTCGCCGCGACCGGCGCCAGCGACACGCTGTCCCTCGCGGTCGCCGGTGTAACCGTGGCGCTGGCCGGCGTCCTGATGACCGTCCTGGCGTTCCGCCGGCGCGGCGCGACCGCCCGGACCACCCGCATCTGAGCCACCCCGCCGCCGCCCTGCGGGGAGCGCCGCCCACCCGCGTCGCTTCCCACCGCATTCCCACGCCGGACCGGACCGCTCCGAGCCGACCGCGCGGGAACACCGGAAACCCTCCGGGCCGGGGCCCACCCGCGGAAGGCGCGAATTCCCCCTTCCCCGTGGGCCCCGGCCCGCCGCGCACAAAGCCGGCGGAAGAACCAACCGTTCCCCCCGCGCCCGGTAATCGGCCCCCGACCACCAGGGTGACGGCCGCGCAAACCGCGCGGCGCCGACCACCGCGCTTACGCCGACGACGCCGGCCGTCCGGGCCGCCGCACTCCGCCCCGCGCCGCCAATCCCGCCCCCGCCCACACCGCTCGGGCACCCCGCGCCGGACTGCGCGAGGGGCGGCGCCCCCATGCCCCGCACCCGGGAACGCCCGATCATTCCCCGACGAGGCGCCGCGTGGTTCTCCACGCCGCGGAGGCCCCGTTTCCGGATCACGCCGAGCGGGGAGTCAAGGAAAGACATCACGGCGAGCGCGGAAGACCACCCGGAAGGCGACCGCGGGCCTCCCGGGGTAGCCGTGCCGTGGCCGCCCGCGAAGTCCCCGCCCCGCATTCCGACCCCGCGCCGCACCACCCCGACGAGGGAATCCCCTCCCCGCGGGCGCACCCGCCGCCCGCCCGTCCGCCGATTCCCGCCCATCCGCTCGGGGCCCCGCGGAGCCCGCCAACTCCCCGCCTCCGACACCGATCCGACGGACCGCAGGCCCCCGGGAACCGGCCCGCCGACGGGTTGCGAGCCAGGGGCGCACAGGCGCGTTCTTCACAAGTTCTTCGGTTGTTCGCACTATCGAAGCAGTGATCGGGCATATACCCACAGTCTTCCGGTATCCGAGGTTCGGAATGACGCACCATCGGTATTCCGGAGCATCGTGAGTATCACCCCTTTCGGCCCGGCCCCGTGCCCGCTCGCGAATGGAGGGAATCGCTCATGCCCCGTCACACGGAATGGCGCACACTGCCCCGCATGCGTTACCAGGGGCACTGCGACCGGTGCGGAGTGGTGGTGCTTCCCGGCGAGCCGGGATTCTGGCACGCGGTCACCAAGAAGGTCCGGTGCTCCTCCTGCTCTCCGCTGAACGCCCCCGCGGAGCGGGCGGTTTCCGGCGGCATGCCCCGCTGGCTCGCCGAGATCGGGCGACCCCGCGCCGGGAATTCCTGGCAACAACTCGTGGCCTACGCCTATGGCGCCGCCGAACGGTCCGCGCTCTGCCCGCTCCCGCGATTCGACCAGCGGCGGCAGTGGCGGGAACTGGAGCTCAGCGAGGAACGCGTGATCTCCTCGGGCGGCCGCACCCTCACCGAGGACCAGGACCTGGCCGACCTGGCCGCGGAGGCGGAATCCGCAGGCGGCCGGGAGGTGCTCTACGGATGGCCGCTGGTCGTCGCGGCGGACGCCCGCGGCGAGCTCACCTGCGGCCCACTCGCCGCGGTGCGGCTCGCGCCCCCGGTACGCGCCGGCGACGAGGCCGGTGCCCGACCCGGGCACGCCGCACCCCCCGCCCGGCCCCGGAGGAGGGACGCCTCGCCCCTCGCGTCCCCGCGCCACGGCGCCCCCGCCGCCGCCATCCCACGGCAACGCGGTCAGGCCACCCCCGCCGTACACGACGCCCCCGCCGGCGCCGCCCGGGCCGGCCACGCGCCCGCCGCCGTCGCGGCCCAGCCGCTGCGCCCGCCCCGCCCCAGCGACCCCGACCCACCGGAACCCGAACCACCCGAACCCTTCGCCGTCGTCGACGACCTGGTGCTGGTGCTCCGCGCCAGCCTCGACGAACGCCACTACGCCGGGCTGGACCTGGAGGAGGTCCAGCCGCTGCTCGACCAGCCGCTGCCGTCCGGCGACCCCGGCGCCGTCGCCGACCTGCTCACCAAGGTCGCCGACACCGCCGGCATGCCGGTGCACGAACCCCTCGACCCCCACCACCTCGCCACCGGCCCGCTGCCGCGCGTCCCCGGCGTCTACAACCGCGCCATGGCGCTGGTGCGGGAGAGCGACCAGATCACCCGCTCACTCCGCGGCGACCTGCGGGAGATGTACACCGCCCGCCCCGAGGAGTGGCGCCGCACCGCCGCCCGCTTCCTCCTCGAACCCGCGGGGCCGACGGTCGCCTCCGACCTCCCCGTCGTCACCCCCGTCCCCCTGAACGCCGCCCAGGAGCGGGGCGTGCGGCTCGCCATCGGCTCGCCCCTCACCGTCATCACCGGACCGCCCGGCACCGGCAAGAGCCAGCTCATCGCCGCCCTGGTCGCCACCGCGCGCGCCGCCGGGATGACCGCGCTGGTCGCCTCCACCAACAACGGCGCGGTGGACGTCGCCGCCCGGCGCGCCAGCGCCGCCCACCCGGCCGCACTGCTGCGCACCGGCAGCCGCCGGCACCGCACCCAGCTCGCCGCCCGGCTCGTCCGGCTCATCGAGGACACCGGCCCGCCCTCGCGCGACCCCGCGGACACCCTGGCCGAGGTCACCCGCGCCGCCGCCGCGCGTGCCCGGGCCGAGGCCGACTCCGCCGCCCACGCCGACGAACTCGTCCGGCTCCACCGCCTCGCCCGTGAGGTGACGGAGCTGGCCGGCCGCCTGTGGGGCGAGACGGGCCACCACCCGGCCGAACCCCCGACAGGCCGCCCGGTCGGTGCCGCGCCCGGTTCCCCGCCGGACGCCGCGCCCGGCGTCTCGTCCGGAGTCTCGTCCGGCGGCGACGGGCCGGCCGCGGAGCCGGGCGGCCCGACGTCCCGCGCCCGCCACGCCGCACCCGCGTCCGCCCCGCCCGCGCCCTTCGCACACGCCCCGAGTGCCGATCCGGGCGCCCCGCCCGCCCCGAGGCCCGAACGCGGCGCGCCGCCCCCAGCCACCCCCTCGCCCCCGGACGGGGCGGCACTGGACGTGGCGGCCCTGCGGGAGCGTGCCGAACGCGTCGCCGAGGCCCGGGTCGCCGCCGTCCGGCGGGCCCGCCGGCTCCTCACCGGCGCCGGCGTCCGCCCGGAACTGCTCCGGGACCCGGCCGCCGCCCTGGAGACGCTGCTGCGCTGGGCGGACGGCCGGCTGGAACTCGACCGCGCCGCCACCGACCCCCGCTACGGCGCCCGCGCCTGGCTGGCCGAGGAGGACGCCCTCCGGGGCGCCGACCGGAGCTGGGCGGCGGCCGGCCGGGAGCACGCCCGCACCGAGGCGGCGCACCGCCTGCAGCGGGGGCGGCCGCGACTGACCCGGCTGCTCCAACTGTGCCGCGCCGACGACGCCGATCCCGGGCGGGCCCTCCAGGAGGCGATGGCCGTCCTGCCCGCCTGGGGCACCTCAACCCTCTCCACCCGCCCCAGCTTCGGCTGCGACCCCGCCCTGTTCGACCTGGTGATCGTGGACGAGGCCTCCCAGTGCCCGCTCGCCCACCTGCTCCCGCTGGCCTACCGGGCGCGGCGGCTGGTCGTCATCGGGGACCCGCACCAGCTCCCGCCGGTGGTCACCACGCCGCGCCACGAGGCCGAGGCGGTGGCCACCGCCGTCGGCTGGGACTACCGGGACCTCGTCGAGCGCCACCTCGCCTTCGGCGTCGACTCCGCCTACACCACCCTCGCCGCCCGGCTCCCCGAGCCGCCGCACCTGCTCGACGAGCACTACCGGTGCCACCCGCGCATCGCCGACTACCTGGACCGCACCTTCTACTCCGGCCGGCTCGGCACGCTCACCGACGTCGCCGCCCTCCCGGCCGTGCCGGAGCCCGGCCTGCACTGGCACACGGTGACCGGCGGCGCGGCCGAGGGCACCCCGGGCGGCGGTGGACGCACCAACCGGGCCGAGGCCGCCGCGGTGCGGGACTGGGTGCGCGAGCACGCCGACCGGCTGGTGGCCGCGGGGGCCGGCCTCGGCGTCGTCACCCCCTTCGCCGCGCAGGCGCGGCTGCTGGAGAGCGTGCTGCGCGGCGTGGTGGAGGAGGAGCGGCGCCGCGCGCTGGGGCTGCGGGTCGGCACGGCGCACGTCTTCCAGGGGGACGAGCGGGACGTCATGCTGTTCAGCCCGGTGGTGGCCGAGGGCATGCCGGCCGGCAGCGCCGGCTGGATCAACGACAACGCCTACCTGGTCAACGTGGCGGCCAGCCGGGCGCGGGCCGCCCTGGTGGTGTTCGGCGACGCGGCGGCGGCCGAGCGGTTCGACATCCCCGCCCTGGTGGCCCTGCACCGCGCCGCGACCGACGGCGCCGGCCCGGCCGCGTCCGCCCCGTTGTCCGACCCGTTGGCGGTGGCCCACCCATTGGCGTTGGCCGACGGGGCCGCGGAGCCGGTGGCCGGTGGGGAGGGGACGGCCGGCGCGGACGAGGCGGCGGCCCCGGGCTCCCCACCCGCCGTCCCGGGGGCTGGCCCGGGGCGCCTGCTGGCCCTCCTGCGGGAACCGCTGGCCGCGCGTGGCTGCGCCCTCGACGGCCCGACGCGGGTGGCCGGCTACGCGGTGGACGCGCTGGCGCACGGGGCCGACGGAACGGCGGTCGCCCTGCGGGTGGACGGCCACGCCGTCGACGGCCCGGCCGGCGAGGCGGCCGTGGGCCGGACACGCCGGCACGCCCTGCAGCGGGACCGGGTGGTGGAACGGTCCGGCACCCCCGTCCTGCGGATCGCCGCCTGGCGGCTGCTCGCGGACCGGGAGGCCGTGGCGGAGGAGGTGCTGCACGCCCTGCGCGCCCCGCGCGGACCTGACGGCCCCGGAGGGCCGGGCCCGCGCTGACGGTCCCGGACGCCCGCCCTCGGCCGCCGCCGCCCCAGGACGCGCGGCGTGCTGAATGCACCGGTCGGGTGGGGGTACCAGAAACACGCCCATGTCCGAAATGTCAGCAAATGGGCCTTTCTGGAGGAAGGTGCGTGATGAGCGACACGACAACACTGGCCATCGACATCGAGGGCGGCATATCGAACGCCTGGAACTCCGTCGCCGCGTTCGTGCCGCGGCTCATCGCCTGCCTCGCGGTCCTGGTCATCGGCTGGATCATCGCGAAGGTCGTGGCGAAGGTCGTCGACAAGGTCCTGGAGCGCGTCGGCTTCGACCGTGCCGTCGAACGCGGCGGCATCGCCCGTGCCATGCGCAACTCCAAGTACGACGCGTCTGATCTCGTCGCGAAGCTCTTCTACTACGCGGTCCTGCTGATCACCCTCCAGGTCGCCTTCTCCGTCTTCGGCCCGAACCCGATCAGCACCATGCTGGCCGGCGTGGTGTCCTGGCTGCCCAAGGCCGCGGTCGCGATCGTGATCGTGGTGATCGCCGCCGCCATCGCCGCCGGCGTGAAGGACCTGATCACCGGGGCGCTCGGCGGTCTGTCCTACGGCCGGGCGCTGGCGACCGCCGCCGCCGTCTTCATCGTCGGCCTCGGGTTGATCGCGGCGCTGAACCAGATCGGTGTGGCGGTCACCGTCACCGTGCCCGTGCTGATCACCGTGCTGGCGACGATCGGCGGCATCCTGGTCGTCGGCGTCGGTGGCGGACTCGTCCGCCCGATGCAGCAGCGCTGGGAGCGCTGGCTGACCGCTGCGGAGGAGCAGGGCCCGCAGGCGCAGTCGCAGTTGGCGGCCTACCAGCGCGGACGCCGGGACGCCCAGGGCCGGGTCACCGCCCCGGGCGAGACGACCCAGGCCGGCGCCCCTGGCGCGGCCGGCACGACGACGGGAGCCTCCGGCGCCACCGGGACAACGGCCACCGGCCCGGACCGCACAACCGGCGGACGCTGACGGCTCCCGGGCCCCGTCAGGGGTGCGCGCGCCCGTGCCGCCCCCCACACCCCCTCGTTCGACCGCCGCCTTCGGCCCCCGCGTCCGTCCGCCGCACGGGCCGGCCGCCATGCGGTCGGCCCGCGCGCCGTCGGCCAACCACCCCCTCGACGCCTCCCCCGGCCCCTCCCGGACACCTCGTTCACGCGCCCCCGCGCGTCGTCCCCCGCTCGTTCCCCGCCCGTGCGGCGCCCCTGCGGCGCCCGCGAGGCTCAGGCGGAGGTCTCGTCCGCCAGGAAGCCGTGCTCGCGGGCCAGCCAGCAGACGGCCGACAGCCGCAGCATCGCGAACGGGTCCGGCGCGGTGTAGGGCTCCCAACCCTGCTCGCGCAGCCCGTCGACGAACCCGAGGAGGTAGTCGCCGAGCGTCTCGCGCCCCAACTCGATGGCGTCACGCACTTCGGCCGCATGCTGGTCCACCGCCGCCACCAGCGCCGGGTCGTACGGCATGTGCGCGAGCCGGTGTCCGAACTCCTCCATCGCCCACCGCAGCGGGTCGGGCGCCTGCCCGCCCGCGGAAAACTCCTCCATGAACATGCGAGGCACCGTACCGCCGGGCACTGACGCTCCGCTGTGGTCCGTGCCGCTCACCAATGCCGCTTCGGGTGCCCCAAGCGCTCGCTGTTTCGCCCGCTTGACCGCCGTTGACCTGCCGGAACGCCGCGCGGTGGGGGAGCGGCGAGGGCGTCGGGGACGTGCTCGACCTCACAATGGCGCCCACACTCTGTGTCAACCCTGTGCCATTTTCGAGCCCGCGCCGTGGCCGCCGTGACCCCGCTGTGACACGCCGCCAGATGGGGCCGTAGGAGTGGGGCGCAGGAGTGGGGCGCCGGACGGGCCAGCCGACGGATGGGGCGGGGACGGGCTGGCAGATGGGGCGGGGGATGGCGCGCCGGATCGGGCCGCCGGATGGGAGAGGCAGGCCGGGGGAGAGGAGGAGTTCTGTCGCCAGGGGCGAGGAGCAAACAGAGACGGGGAGCGGGCGCAAGCCCTCTTGTTCTCCCTGTGGATGACCACGGCGCCCCCATGTTCAACCGGGGTAGCAGGGGTGCTGGGCGTGGCGCAAGCCCTCTTGTTCTCCCTGTGGATGACTGCGGCGCCCCCTTGTTCAACCGGGGTAGCAGGGGTGCTGGGCGTGGCGCAAGCCCCCTCGTTCACCCTGTGGATGACTGCGGCGCCCCCATGTTCATCGGGGATAGCAGATGGCTGGCGGGTTGCGAAAGGGGGTGCTTGGGGCTGTGGATCAGGGCGAGCAGGCGGGGGGTGACCTCGGGCGCGTTCTGTTTCGGCAGGAGATCGTTGGGCTTGCGCAAGCCCGCCCGTGCAGGTCCGCTCACACGCAGGTCCACTCACACGCAGGCCCGCTCGTGCGCGAGCCAACCCGTGCAGGCCACTGATAAGCAGGCCCACTCGTGCGCACACCCCCTCCGCCTGCCAACCCGCCCGCGCGCCAGCCCGTCAGCCCAGGATGCCGGCGTGTCGGGCCGCCGAGAGCCACTGCGGGAACTCGCCCATCAGCCGGTCGTAGAGCGTGGTGTCCGGGATGCTGTGCGGGTCCCGCCCGGCCGGGAAGAAGTTCGCGTTGTCGACCACCCGCTTCTGCGGCACCGCCAGCTCGTCCAACTTGCGCAGGAACGTGAACTCGTCCTCGCCGAACCCCACGAACTGCCAGAAGATCGGCAGCCCCGACGCCTGGCAAAGCACCCGCTCCGCGGCCCGCTTGCTGATCGGCCCACCGTCCGTCTGGAAGATCACGTACGCCGGATCGCTGGCGCCCGAGCCGCGGTAGTGGTCGATCACCGTCTCCATCGCCGCCGCGTAGTTGGTCCGCCCCATGCGCCCCATCGCGGCGTGCAGCTCGCTCACGCGCCCCTCGTAGTCGTCCAGCCCTATCTCGTGCACGCCGTCGATCTCGGTGGAGAAGAACACCACCGGCACCGTGCCGTCGTCGTCGAAGTGCGCGGAGAGCCCGAGCGCCTGCTCGGCGAGGTGCTGCACCGACCCGTTGCGGTAGAAGTCCCGCATGCTGCCGGACCGGTCCAGCACGAGGTACACGGCCGCCCGCTGACCGCTCAGCCGGTGCTTGGCCAGCGAAACCCCCGCCGAGGTGTACAGCGGCACCAGGCCCGGCGCGGTGGCCTGGATCTTCTCCAGGCTGATCGCCGACCCCGGCCCCCGGCCACCGCCCCCGTCCGGATCACCGGAGGGACGCTTGACGTAGTCGATGGCCATGAGGTGGCAACTCCCGGGGGCTGGAGCCGGCTCGGGCCGGCAGCGGATCGGACGGCGGACGGCGGGCGGCAACGGCGCGCGCCACGCCGGACGGATGCGCACGATCGTAGACGTCTCGGGCGGCCGACAACCCGGTCGGGCCGACGCGGCCCCGCGATCGGTTGGCCGGCCGGGAAAACGTTCGACCCGGATGGCCGGGATTCCCTAGGGTGAGACCGGCGGGAGCGGCCACCGGGGCGTGCTTCCTTCTCCCTCCTTTTGAAGAGAACGCAGTGCGTCCGCTCTCCGCTCCCGCCACTTCGACGCGTACGCCGCTTCGACCGCGTACGCCCCTCGGAAACACGTACTCGGGCCGAAACCATGGGGGGAGACGGCCGTGCACGACCTCGACGCCGTCCTGCTGCGCCGCACCGGAACCGTCCACCTGGACGGAGCACGGCCAGCGCCCGCGGACTCCGACGCCGCTGCCGCCACGGACGCCACCGCCACCACGGCCGACGCCGGACTGACCGCGCTCGAAGCGGACCTCGCCGACCGCGGCCGGCTGCTCACCGCCCCGCTGCGCGCCGCGCTCGCCGCCCTGGACCCGGCCGGACTCGTCGAACACGGCACCGCCCTCCTCGCCCGGCTCGACGCCCTCCTCGGGGCGGACCGCACCCACCGGCCGCTCTTCAGCGGCTTCCCGAACTCCGTGCCCACCGACGTCGACCAGCTCTACGGCCGCCGCATCCTGGCCCTGCTGCGCCAGCGCCCGGACCAGCCCTGCGTGCTGTGCACCCGCACCGGCACCGTCCGGGCCGTCTCACCCTGCTTCCACCTGGTGTGCGCCGCCTGCTGGGACGGCGCCGGCTACACCGCCTGCCCGGTCTGCGGTCGCCGCCTCACCCCCGGCGATCCCTTCACCCACCGGGTGTCCGACGGACACGACGACGACCGACCGGCCCACGGGGGACGGCGGCCGCGCGACCGCCCCGCGCCGCACCCGCTCCGTCCGCTGCTCCTCGCCGCGGACCGGGACGCCACCGCCGCCGCCGAGCTGCGCCGACTGCTCGCCCGCGCCACCCCGCCCACCCCGCAGGACCGCGACGACACCCTTCTGCTGCTCACCCACCTCGCCGGCACCGCCCCCGACGAGATCGGCCGCCGGCTGCCCACCCGTATCCCGGTGCGCGAGACCAAGGCGCTGGTGCTCGCCGCCCTGCTGCGGGATCCCCGCACCCGCGCGGCGGCGCTCGCCGAACTCGCCGCCCGCCTGGACACCGCCACCGACGTGCTCCGCCTGCTGTCCGCGTGGAGCGACGGCACCGCCGGCCTCGACGGACGCCCGGGGCGGATGCGGGGCGTGCCGCGCTGGCTGCGGCGCGAACTGCTCGCCGTCCTCGACCGACTGGACCTGGCGACCGCCGCCGAGGAGATGCTCCGCCGGGAAGCCTGGTGGAAGCGCGCCGGCGAGGTCCTGCACCCCTACGAGGCCCACGCCCGCCACCCCCGGGCCGCCCTCGCCTTCGCCCTGCTGCGCCGCACCGACCCCTTCGCGCACCAGGGCCTCTACGACACGATGCTGCCCACGGTGGCCCGCCACGAGAGCGTCGTCGAGCTGCGCTACCAGGACACCGGCCCCCGGCTGCGCCTGGTCACCTGGGGACGGCTCGTCGAGCGCGCCCTGGCCGCCGCCGACCTGTCCACGGCGGTGACGCTGCTGCGCCGCCGCCCCGGCGAGCTGCTGCGTCGCCTGGACCAGCTGCTCACCCTGCACCACCGGGGACTCGGTGCGGCGGTCGCCACCACCCCGCTGCCCGAAGGGCTCGCCGACGCGCTGCGCGAGGCGCTGCCGCGCGTTGCGCCCGGGGTCCTGCTGGGCGCGCTCGGCTCCCTCCGCACCCGGACGGTGGCCGGCGGCCACCGCTGGGTGGACCCGGCGAAGGGCGGCCTCGGGCCCGCCCCTGCGGCGCCCAGCCCTTTCGGGCAGAACCCGTTCCGGCAGAACCCGTTCGGGCCCGAAGCCCTCGCCGCGGGCGCGTTCGCGGACGTGCCGCGCCGGGTGTTCTTCCCACGCGGCAGCGTCGCCCGCGCCCGGAGCGTCCCGGAGCTCCGTCCGCCGCTCACGGAGCGGTCGGTCGGCGCCGTCCTCGCCCTGATGGAGGCCGAGGTGCTCCGCCGCTTCGAGCACGCCGCCGCGCGTCACGACGGCGCGGAGGGGCCGGCGGGCGCGGTCGCCGAGGTCGCCGTGATCGACACCGGGTTGGCGGCCGTTCCCGTGCCGGCCACCGAGCGCACGACCGCCAAGGCGCTGGTGCCGCTTCCGCGCGGCAGCGCGGTGCCGCTGCCGGCCGGGGACGTCGTCCGGCTCTTCCTGCACTGGAAGGAGCCGCCCGGGGTGACGGTCGACCTTGACCTGTCCGTCGCCTTCTACGGGGCGGACTGGCGGCTGCTGGGCATGTGCGACTACACGCGGCTGGTGTGGGGTCAGCGGCATGCCGTGCACTCGGGCGACCTCACCTCCGCGCCGGCGCCGGACGGCGCCACCGAGTACGTCGACCTCGATCTGCCGGCGCTGGCCGCCGACGGCGTGCGGTACGCCGTGCCCGTGGTCTTCGGCTACAACGACGTCCCGTTCGAGCGGCTGCCGGACGCCTTCGCGGGCCTGCTGGCCTGTGATCCCGCCGCGGGCGACCTGGCCGGCGGGGCTCCGGCGGCCGGCTCGCGCCGCCAGCGGCGCCCACGGCGGAGCAGGCGTGGCCGTCCCGGCGGCGCCCACTACAACCCCGGTGCGGTGCGGCAGCGCTTCGACCTCACCGGCGACTCGCGGGTGTGCGTGCCGCTGGTGGTGGACCTGGCCGGGCGCACCGCGCTGTGGGTGGACACCCATCTGGGCGCGGTCGGCGGCACGCACGGCGTGGCCCGGCACGGGCGGGCCATCGGCCTGCTCGCCCGGGACCTCACCCGCTGTTTCGAGCCGGGACGACGGGTGTCCATGCGGGAGCTGGCCGTCTGGCGGGCGGCGGCCGGTGGGGCCGCGGAGATCGTCGAGCGGGACGCCGACGGCGCGCTGTGGTCCTGGCGCCGCGGGACTGCGGAGGCCGCCGCGGCCTTCGCCACCCGGGTGCTGGCGGGCGCCGCGCCCGACGGGGTGCCGGCGGTGGCCGTGGACCGGCGCGTGGGAACGGGGACGGCCGGGGAACCTCGCCGCCCCGAGGAGGCGGCCGGGGCGGCCGGGGCCCCGGACCCGGTGGCCGCGCTGATCGGCCGGCGGCGCGCCTTCCTGGCGCTGCGGGACGGCACCGCGCGTCCGGTGGAGGCCCGCGGCACGGTCTACCGGGTCTTCCCCGGCGAGGTGGACGGCTGCCCGAACCTGGAGCGGCTCACGGCCGGTGACCTCCTCGCGGAACTCGCGCCGCCCGGCTCCTCCGACGTGCCCACCGGCGAGACGGTCGCCGGCCCCGCCGCCCGGCCGGCGGGGCGGGACGGGCGCTGACGGTCCGGCCGGTGCCGGTGGTGGGAACGCCACCCAGGGCACTGGGTGGCGGGGGCCTCAGTCCTCCGGCACCACGTGGTAGCGGGGTTCCCCGCCGTTCGCCGCCGGGGCCTCGATGACCAGCCCGAAGCGCTCGTCCAGCTCCTGCACCACCTGCCGGACCCGCTCCGGCGGCAGGCAGGCGGTGCGGGCCACGTCGGTCAGCCGTCCGGGGCCGAACTCGGTCTCCAGCCGGGAGACCGCCTGGAAGACGCGGGCCTGCTCCACCGACATGTGTTCCATCGTGTCCCGGTCCACCATGGCCTGCTCCCGTCTCGGGTCCGCTCTTCCGCTCTGCCTCCCTGTTGCTTCTTGCTCCAGGGACGCCCGGTAAACGGGGCCGCGGTGGGACGGGGCCGGCGCCGTGGACTGGGGCGGGGGCGGGGCGGGGACGGGCGCTGGGGCGGGACGGGGGGTGCGAGGGGCGTGAACGGGGCGCTACAGGTGCTCGCAGTTGGTCGCGGAGTCGACGTTGACGCAGGTGTCCTCGTCCAGGCCGCCGTCGACCGCGTCCCCGGTCACCTCGTCGGTGCCGCCGCCGTCCACCGTGTCGTTGCCGCCGCCACCGGCCATGGTGTCCGCCCCGCCGAGGGTGGTCTCCTGGCAGGTGCCGTCCGCGGTGCTGATCCAGTCGCCGCAGATGTAGTCGTTGCCGTCGCCGCCGTCGATGGTGTCGTCGCCCCGCCCGCCTTCGAGGTGGTCGTCGCCGGGGCCGCCGGCGACCG
The DNA here is from genome assembly GCF_013407765.1 of Allostreptomyces psammosilenae. GTDB lineage: Bacteria > Actinomycetota > Actinomycetes > Streptomycetales > Streptomycetaceae > Allostreptomyces > Allostreptomyces psammosilenae. The sequence goes on along the minus strand of NZ_JACBZD010000001.1, from coordinate 2,442,316 downwards.
CGTCGACGCCGGCGCCGAGCAGCAGTTCGTCGTCCCCGTCGCCGCCGTCCACCTGGTTGGCGCCGGAGCCGTCACCGATCTCGTCGTCGCCCGGCCCGCCGCACAGGACGTCGTCGCCCTTGAGGCCGTCGATGGTGTCGTCGCCGCCGCCCCCGTCGATCACGTCGACGCCGGAGGTGCCGGTGAGCACGTCGTCGCCGGACGTCCCGGTGATGGTGACCTCGTGACCCAGGCAGGTGGTCACGGCCCGGGCCGTGGCGGGCGCCAGGACGTGCAGCGCGGCGGCGGCCGCGAGCAGAACGAGGAAGGGAAGCGCGGAGTGGCGGCGAGGGGTGGGATCGGGGTCGGCACGGCGGGACATCGGATGCCTCCTGGTGGGCCGGGCGCCGACCGTGAGGCCGGACGCGGGCGGGGAGCGGGGCGCGCGTTCCCGTTCGGTGGATGCTCACCGAGGGGTGGGGCGATTCACGCTCGACCAGGTTTCATCCGTACGTGCGGCGCGCGGTGCGTCACCGACCGGTGACCGCGCGCCCGAGCGCCCCTCGGGTGGCCACTGGCGGCCACGGCGTGGGGCGGTGGAGTGGCGGCGTTGGCGAGGGCCCGGCGCCGTCCCGGGGCCCGCGCCGTCCGCGCGGGGAGTACCCGTCGGGCCGCCGGGCGACCTCGTCGTCGCCCGGCGGCCGGGGGCCGTCTCAGTTGAAGACGACGTCGGAGCAGTTGTAGAAGGCTTCGGGGCTGTCCGAGCGCTGCCAGATCGAGTAGATGATGTGGTAGCCGCTCTTGCCCTCGGGCAGGGTGGCGTTCCAGGTGTACTCGGCGCCGTCGGGGCCGCTGCCGTTGATCGGCGGGTTGGTCACCTGGTCGAACGGCACCGGCTCGAGGTCGTCCCAGCCGAGCGGCTCGTTGGGGTTCCAGCCGTCCTTGGTGACGTACTGGTACCAGGTGCCGGGGTGGGGCGCCCAGGCGTTGTACCGGAAGGTGATGTCCGCCCCGGCGGTGAGCTGCGTCTTCGGCCAGTCGGGGTGGGCGAGGCGGTAGCCGGCGAAGGTCTGCTGCGGCCCGCAGAGGTTGCCGTCCGGGATGATCTCCTGGTGCCGTCCGCCGGCGTTGCTGATCAGGTTGCCGAACCAGTTCCACAGCGGGGTCTTGCCGCTGACCGCGATGGCGTCGACGCACGCCCGGTTGGACGGGTTGAGGTCGCCGCCGCCCCAGGCCAGCCCGTCCTTGTAGCAGGCGTAGGTGCGGGTGGCCGGGAAGGTCATGCCGCCGTGCGCCTGCGCCGTCTGCGCAGGCATGACAACGCTGGCGGCGCCTGCCAGACCGGCGAGTACCGCCACCGCCTTGGTGGACTTGTTGGTCTTCACTGACGGAACTCCTCGATCGTCGCCGCGCGGAGTCCGGCGGTGGCCGACCGGGCCGACCTCGCGGCGAAAGCTTGTCGTGTTGCGATCAAGAAGGCGGGCGTGCCGGCGGGGTGCCCGCTCCGGCCTTCCGTGGACCGCCGTTCGGGCGGTCGTGACGGCCTGCCGCCGCACGGGTCGGGCGAGGACGCGGGCCCGGCGTGCGGCGGTGCGGCGGCCGTTGACTGGGAGCGCTCCCAGCGTGCGGCCCGGATGATGCCCTGTCAACCACCCGTCCCCGACCATTCGTCGCCCGGGGGCGCCCTCGTGCTGGACGGACCGCCGCGGATCGGGGAGGAATCGGACCGACTGTGCCTGCCGGGCTGGCCGTTCGCAGGAATCGCGCGCCCTCGCGGGCTGTGGTCCGATGGTACGGACCGCCCGGAAGCGCGACCGGAGGAGGACGATCGTGACCGCAACCCTCCGCACCGTGGACGGCCGCTCGGTGCTGGTCCTCGAGCGGCGGCTCCCGCACCCGCCGGAACGCGTCTGGCGGGCCCTGACCGACGCCGCCGAGATCCCCCGCTGGTTCCCGGCCGACATGGACATGGAACTCCGGGTGGGGGCGCGGATCGACTTCGTCTTCCGGGAGGGGGAGGGTCCGCCGACCAGCGGTGTGATCACCGAGCTCGACCCGCCCCGGGTGTTCGCGTACAGCTGGGACGAGGAGTCGCTGCGCTGGGAGCTGAGCCCCGGCGAGGCCGGCGACGGCTGTCTGCTCACCTTCACGCACACGTTCGACGACCGGCCCGCGGCGGCCAGCTACGCGGCCGGCTGGGACGTCTGCCTCGACGCCCTGGAACAGGACCTGGCGGGTGCCCGGCACGTCCGGCTCAGGGCCCCCGAGGACTGGGCGGAGCGCCAGGAGGTGTACGCCGTGGCCTTCGGCCTGGCGGAGGGGACCAGCGAGGAGACGCCGGAGGGCTGGCGGGTGCGTTTCGAGCGGCAGCTGACCTGGCCGCTCACGTCGGTGTGGACGGCGCTCGCCTCGTCCGGCTTCGAGGGCCCCGGGCAGGGGCCGGCCTCGCCCGCGCCGAGGGTCGGGGCTCCGCCGCCGGAGGGGTTCACCAACGGCAAGATCCCCACCGGGGCGATCGCCGAGGTGACCGAGGTCGAGGCGCCGATGCTGCTGGAGTACGTGTGGCGGGTGGGGGAGGGCGGTGTGCTGAGCCGGGTCCGCTGGGAGCTGTCGGAGGGGCCGGGCGGGGCACGCGTCGTCCTGACCCAGACCGGGCCGCCGGAGCTGGCCGACGAACGCGCCGCGGCGCTGGCCGCCTGGCGCACCCGGTTGGAGATGCTCGCCGGGCAGTTGCGGGGCGCGCTGCGCTGACGGCGTGTGGAGCGCTGACGGCGTGTGACGCGTCGACGCGCTGCGCCGCGCTGACGCGGTGTGCCGCGCCGGCGGGCGGTGCGCCACCCGCGGAGGGCGTCGGTGGGCGCCGGGTCAGACGCCCTCCCGTGGCTTCTCCGCCAGCGCCACGTGGCACCAGACCACCTTGCCCCGGCCGGGGACGGGACAGTAGCTCCACCGCTCGGCCGTGGCCGACACGATGGTGAGGCCACGCCCCTGTTCCGCCGAGCAGGAGTGCTCCCGCGCCTCCTGCGGCGGGCGCGCGTCCGGATCCCAGACCTCGACCGCCAGGTGGCCGTCGGAACGCCGCAGTCGCAGCAGCACCGGGAACGCCTCCCGGCGGCCGCGGGGCACCGACGCGTGCGAGACCGCGTTGGTCACCAGCTCACTGACGATCAGCACGACGTCGTCGGTGACCTCCTCGGTCACGCCCCAGGCGGTGAGGACGGCCCGGGTGTGCCGGCGGGCCAGCGCGGGGGCGTGCGGGGAGAGCGCGACGTTGAGCCCACTCGCGATCGGCTGACCGACCGGCTGGGCGATCGCTTGGGCGTCCACGGGGCGAACGGACCGAGTTCGTGATGTCACACTGTGAGCTAACGACAGAGAGGCGTCACGTGGCTACACACAGCAACACATGGTGTGGCGCGTTGACGGGCCCCTCGGGCCGCGTCACGGTGCGCCGACGCGTCCCGCCGGCAGACCCCCGGGCGCCCCCGATTCGGCGGTGAGCTGCGGAAACGGTGGCTCCCGGCGGCCCCGGGCCGGCCCGCCCGGAGCACCTCGCCGGACCGTCGGAGGGCGTGCTGGCCGGCGAGGCGGGGCGAAAGGTCACCCGCACGGGACTGCGCCGATCGCCTGACCCGCGTTCCCGGCGGCGCCCCGGTTCCCCGGGGCCGGTCGCCCGGCGCGGACCGGTCCCCGGCACCGCCGCGTCGTCCGCCGCGCGCCACCGGGGAGTTGACCGACAGTCCGACGTGGCCGACGAGGTGGACGCGGCCGGCGCGGAACGGGCGCCCGGCGCGAACGGGCGCGGCCCGGGGGACCGGATCAGCCGGCCATCCGGTAGTCGGCGTCGACGCCCGCCGCGGCGCCGGCCTCGGCGGCGTCCAGGAGTTCCAGCAGCAGGCCCTGGGCGGTGGACCAGGGGCTCACCCGCAGCTCGTCCACCCCGCAGGCCGTCATCAGGGCCTCGGCGACCAGGGCGGCAGCCAGGGACTGCTCGGCGCGGTGCCGGGAGATGCCCGGCAGCTCGGCGCGCCGGTGCGCGGGCGTCGCGGCGAGCACCGGAATCCAGTGCCGCAGCTCCTCCAGGCGCAGCCGGTCCGCTCCGTCCGCCGCCCGTCCGCAGCCCTCCCGGAGCAGGCGCTCGGCGCCGCCCGCGCCCTTGCCGCCGGCCCGCGGCTTCCGGGGGCGGCGATCCCCGCCACGGCGACGGCCGGGGCGGGCCGAGCCGTCACCGCGGAGCGCCGGGCGGCCGTTCGCGGTCAGCCGGGCCAGCTGCTGGAGCGCCTTGGAGCAGCCGACCGGCAGCGCGGTTCCGTCCGCCCGGGGCAGCGACGGCACGGCCGTCAGCGTCTGCGCCAGGTGCTCGCGGACCGCGGCCACCCGCCGCGCGGTCACCGGCCCCTCCCGGAACCAGTCCAGGGTGATCCGCCGGGCGCCCAGCGGCAGCGAGAGGGCGATCGCCGGTCCCACAGCCCCGCCGGGTCGGCAGCCGTAGGAGCCGCCGCCCGCCGCGATCTCCACCGTGCCGCCGCCGATGTCCAGCAGCAGCATCCCGCCGGCGGGCGAGTCGAACCAGCGCCGGGCGGCCACGTAGGCCAGCCGCGCCTCCTCCTCGCCGTCCAGGAACCGCAGGTGCGTCCCGGTCTCCCGGGCGACCACGGACACCACCTCGTCGCCGTTGGGCGCGTCGCGGATCACCGAGGTGGCGAAGGGGAACAGCCCGGGGGGAGCGACCTCGCGGGCGGCCCGCAGCGCCTCGGCCACCCCCCGGCGCACCTCCCGCACTCCGGGCGGGCGGATGCGGCCGGAGGCGTCCACCCGCTCGTGCAGCCGCAGCCGCACCTTGTGGGTGAACACCGGCCGCAGCGGGGTGCTCGGTCGGCGTTCCACGACCAGCAGGGAGGCGCTGTGGCACCCGACGTCCAGCACCCCCGCGACGGCGCCCGGGGCACCGTGACGATCCCTCGTGCTCCTCTGCCCTCGCCCCATCGCGCTCCCTTCGTCCTGTCCCACGGCGGGCCCGGATACGTGTCCTATGCCGCTGCCCGGTTCGCCGACCGGCAAACCCGGCTTGGTCTAGACCGATCCGGTGTGCGCCCCGGCGCGCCCACCCAGGTGGCAGGGGTGCGCGGCCGGCGGACACCTCCGCGCTGACCAGCCGTCACGCCCCCGCACCGGGCCCGCTGGGCGGGGCGCCGGCGGACGGAGCGGTGCGGGCCGGGTGGTGGTGACGCCTCGCCCGCCGGCTGGGGCACGTTCCCCCAGCCGCCCCGGGCGAGGACGGGGCGCGCGCCGCCCGCGAACGGCGCGCGGCCGGCGCGCGTGGGGCGGACGGCTCCGCCACGCGCCTCCCGGCGGGGGCCGCCGGGTACGGCCCCGAGCGGTGCGGCGGCCGTGATCAGGCGGCGGGTGCCGCCTCCGGGGCGAACGCCACCGGGCTGCCGGGCAGCGCCGGCCGGCCCGCCCCGCCGGGGCCCGCCGGGGCCCCGGGAGCGCCGGGGGCACCGGGCGGGGCCGGCCGCTCCGTCTCCCCCGGGGGCGCCGGGGCCCCGGGCGGGCTGCCCGGATCTCCCGGGCCGCCGGGCTCCGGCGGCGTGCGCACGTTGCTGACCGCCTGTTCGAACAGCAGGTCGCTCGGGTAGGCCGCCGAGGTCAGGTGGACCAGCATCACGTAGACGCCCGCGTCCCGCCCGACCATCAGCCGCACCTCCTCGTCGGTGCCCTCCAGGACGCCGGTCACCCCGAAGGACTCCTCACCGACCTCCGGCAGGTCCATCGCGGTCAGCTCACCGACCGTCAGCCCTTCGGCGGGGCTCCAGCGCGGACACTCCCGCAGCATCCGGTCGCCCAGTGCCTCGAAGGCGGCCAGCGTCGCCTCCGCGTCGGAGGGCACCAGCACCGCCTGCAGCAGGGTCTCGTCGTAGGCGGCGCTGGAGTAGGCGGCCGCCGCCTCGTCCCGCACCTCGGGTTGGAAGCCGTCCAGCGGCGCGCAGCCCGTGGCGCCGCGCCCGCCCTCGAACCGCAGGTTCGCCGGGTCCCGCATCATCCGGCCGTCGGTGATCCGGGAGACCTGCTCGTCGGTGAGCAGCACGGCGTCGGGGCTGGGCTGGTCCGCCGTGGGGGGCTCGGCCGCCGCGGCCCCGGGAGCCCGGGCCGGGGCCCCGAGGGCCACCGCGGCGGTCAGCAGCAGGGCGACGGCGGCCCCGGCCGAACAGGTGCGCTGCGAACGGTTCATGAGCCACCACCCAACGGTTGCCGTTCGGACCGCGAGGGCCCGAGCGTGGTTCGGTACGGCCGCGCCGGCCCGCACGGCGGGGGGCGCTGCGGAGGGTCAGGCAGCGGAGGCGGGCTCGCTGCGGATGATCGAGAAGCCGGCCCCGAACGGGTCCTGGAGCACGGCGAAGGTGCCCACGCCCTCGATCGGTGTGGGCGGGACCAACACCTCGCCGCCGTCCTGCCGGGCCCGGGCCGCGACCGCGTCGCAGTCGGTGACCTCGAAGTACAGCAGCCAGTGGCTGGGCACCCGCGCCGGCCAGCTGTCGTCCATGGTCATCAGGCCGCCGAAGGACAGGTCGGGTTCCGGCTGCCCGGCGCCCCCGCCCGCCTCCCCCCGGGCTTCCGTCACACCCGCGGCGGCTCCGGACGCCGGCAGGAACACCGAGTAGGTCTGCCCGTCCGGCATCGGCGTGACGTCGACCCGCCAGCCGAACACCCGCTCGTAGAAGGTGCGGGCCCGCTCCGGCTCACGGGTGTTCAGCTCCACCCAGCACAGCGCGCCGGGCTCGCCGACCGCCCCGACGCCGTGGAAGGAGCCCGGCTGCCACACGGCGAAGTCGGCGCCGACCGGGTCGGTGAACTGCGCCATCCGCCCCTGGTCGAAGACGTCCATCGGCCCGGACCGGACCGCGCCGCCGGCGTCCCGCACGGCCAGCGCCACCGCCTCCACGTCCCGCACCCGGAAGTACAGCGTCCACCCGCTGCGGGCGCCCTCCTCGGTCAGCGGCCCCAGCGCGGCCACCGGCCGGCCGTCGGGCAGGGTGAGGAAGGTGTAGCCGCCGGCCTCGGCGCCGGCCGAGTGGGCGCGCCAGCCGAACAGGGCACCGTAGAACGCGGCGGCGGAGTCGGTGTCCGTGGTGCCGAGGTCCGCCCAACACGGGGCGCCGGGGACGGGGTCGGTGGTCAGCACGACGAACTCCTTCCGGGGGCGCCGGACGGCCCCGCGCTCGGCGTTCGGACGGGCCGGCGGTCCGGCGCGGTCCGGCCGGGTGGGCCGGTCGGGAGCCCGTGGTGGCCTCCCTGTCCGCCATGCTGCGGCCGGTCCCCGGAGCGGGCAACTCGTCACCCCGCCGGCGCGATCCCCGGCGCCGTCGCCGCCGCGACCCGACGGCCGGCCGGTCCGGCGGGCCCGTCGACGGCGGCCGGCGGTGCTCCCCTGAGGAACGGGCGCGGCCCCGAGGGGCGCGCCGCACCCCCGCTCACCAGGCACTGGGCGGCTCCACCCGGGCGGGTCGGCCGCGCGCCGGCGGGGGAGCCGCGGCGGGCGCCGCGGTCTGTGACGTCCCACCCGGCGGTGACCGGGTGCGGCCACCACCGCACGGTCCGTGGACGGCTTCGGGCCGTGGCGGCGCGGCGGGAGCGCGCCGGCCGGTCCACCGAACGGGGGTATCCGCGCGGTCCGGCCGGCCGGGGGCAGCACGGCGGACGTCCCCGAGTCGGGCGCGAGCGGCCCGCCGTATGCTGCGCGGTATGACGGACGCGGAGATGGAGCAGCACGGCGTCGGCCTGCCCGACGAGTTCGAGCGCCTGTGGACCCCGCACCGGATGGCCTACATCCGGGGCGAGAACAAGCCCACCGGCCCGGCCGAGGACAACTGCCCGTTCTGCTCCATCCCCGGCGGCACCGACGGCGACGGCCTGGTGCTGGCCCGTGGGGAGCGGGTCTACGCGCTGCTGAACCTGTACCCCTACACCAGCGGCCACCTCATGGTGGTGCCCTACCGTCACGTCGCCGACTACACCGACCTGGACCAGCCGGAACTGGTCGAGCTGGCCCGGTTCACCCAGGACGCGATGACGGCGCTGCGCAGGGCGGCCGGCGCCCACGGCTTCAACATCGGCATGAACCAGGGCTCCGTGGCCGGCGCGGGCATCGCCGCGCACCTGCACCAGCACGTCGTGCCGCGCTGGGGCGGGGACGCCAACTTCATGCCGGTGATCGGCCACACCCGGGTGCTGCCGCAGCTGCTCCAGCAGACCCGCGAACTGATCGCCGCCGCCTGGCCGAAGCACTGACGGCGCGCTGCCGGCGGGCTCGCGGCCGCGGGGGCCCCAGCGGCGGGCCCGAGCCGTGGGGCCCGAGCCGTGGGGCCAGAGCCCGCCGCCCGGCCGCGCGACTAGAGCACCACCGTGTCCGGGGTGCCCGGGGTGATGCTCTGCATGGTGCCGTTGACCACGCCCAGACGGTCCACGAACGGCGTGACGTCCACGTTGTGGCTGCGCAGCACCTGCACCACGCCCTCCAGCACGGCCCGGACGACCGGTGCCACGCTGCGCTCCACGTCGTCGGCCATGAAGCGGTTGCCCGCCGGTGAGGTCGCCCAGGCGTGCCGGAGGCCGAACGGCTCCGGCAGCGGCAGCCGGCCGCCCAGCCAGTCGCGGATGTGCGGCGCCCAGAATAGCGTGGCCCGCACACACAGCCGGATCACCTCGTCCCAGGTGACGATCGGCAGCTGCACCTTGCGTTCTTTCCAGGGCCGCAGGCCGTCCGGCACGGTCTTCTCCGGCACGGCCGGCGCGGTCGTGAACAGCCCGTGCACCGGGCCGAGCACGTGCAGGCTGACGTCGATCCGCAGGGTGTCGTGCAGCCGGCTCACATGGGTCAGCAGGGTGACCACCAGCTGCCCCTTGAACAGCTGGTACTGGGTGGCCACGTAGTGCCGCGGACCGCCGCCGAACCGCTGCTCGTTGCAGGCCGCCTGCAGGCCGGCGTTGGAGATCCGGTAGCCCTGCACGTCCGTGCTCTTGGGCCGGGTGACCTCGCCCGCCCCCGCGCCGATGCTCTCCACCAGCCAGTCCTCCACCTCCGGGCGCGGCGAGTCGCCGACGATGAAGGGGGTCTGCCGCAGGTCCGCCAGCCGCTGCTTGATCGCCGTGGTGAGGTCCCAGGTCTGGAAGGGGAGCACGCCGCGGTCGTCGGCCGGCCGGATCCGCTCCGAGACCGTCCAGTACCCCCGGCGCGGACCCACCCCGAGGATGCCCTTGTCGCCGGCGTAGTACATGTAGTTGGTGCGCTGCTCGGCCTCGACGGCCTTGAGCTCGGCCGCCGCCCGACTCGCCCGGTCGCCGGGCTGCGTCGGCACCGTCGTCGGGGTGGTGGAGCCGACCAGCGAACCGTCCAGCAGGCCCTTCCAGCGGGCGCGCAGCTGCTGGCTGGAGCGCAGGCAGACCCGGTGGGCCAGCAGCGCGCCCAGCACCGGGGCCAGGGTCACGAACCGGGCGTACCAGCTGAGCGGCCCGGTGAACGGCGGGACCAGCAGCAGCACCGCGGTCAGGCCGATCATGGCGACCATCGGCAGCTGCCGGAGGAAACCGCCGCCCGCCTGCGAGGCGTCTCCCCGGCCGGTCATCGCGCGCAGCTGGAAGGCGCCGAGCCACAGCAGCGCGCCGGGCAGGAACAGCACGCCGAAGACCAGCATGATCGCGGCGAGCTGGCCGTCCCGGCGGCGCCGCTCCGCGATCGCCGACAGGCAGTGCCCGAGCACGATCTCCGGGTTGACGCCCGGGGCCTGGATCAGCGGTTTGCGCCCGGCGCCGAGCATCCGGCCGGTCACCGCCACGCTGAACGCCTCGCCCATGTTCGGCCGCATCAGCCGCCAGCGGTTCTTGTAGCCGCCGGCCAGGTTCTCGTGCAGCCCGACGACCGCGGTGACCGGGTCGTCGTGGTAGGCCCCCGCCGCCAGCCCCTGCGCCGCCGCGGAGAGCGCGGCGGTCGTGGACAGCGGTACCTGCGGCCCGGGAGTCATGTCGAGCGTGTCGGCCACCGTGCCCCCTTCCGCGGACGCGGCCGTCCGCCCGTTTCCCCAGGGTAGCGGGACGCGGTGACAACGCGACAGATATCCGGCGGATGACCCCGCCCCGTGCCGTCGGGCAGTCAGGTGTTCGACGGGGGCGGACCGTCGCGCGCAGGGGCGCGCCCCCACCGAGCCGCCGAGCGGCGCCGCGCCCGGGCGTCCGTGGTCTCCGCGGGCCTTCCGCCGGGCGCGCCGCCGCCCCGGCCGGTGTGCCGGGGATCACCGCCCCGGGTCGGTGTCGGCCGCCGGCGCGGAGGCATGATCGGGGCATGCGATCCCGACCCGTGCTCGTCTACGACGGCGACTGTGGTTTCTGCACCCGCGCCGCGCGCTTCGCCGAGGCCCGCGTCCGTCCCGATGCGGAGATCACGCCGTGGCAGTTCACCGACCTCGCCGCGCTGGACGCCGGCCGCGGCCTGGTCACCGAGGAGCGCGCCCGCCACGAGGTGCTGTGGGTGGCCACCGACGGACGGGTGTACGGCGGCGCCCAGGCGGTGGCCCGGGCGCTGCTCGCCGGCCGTGCCGCCCGGCGCGCCTGGGCGGTGCCCGGGGCCCTGCTGACCCTGCCGCCGATCCGCTGGGCGGCCGCCGGCGTGTACCGGCTGATCGCCGTCAACCGGCACCGGATGCCGGGCGGCACGGCGGCCTGCGCCCTGCCCCCGCGCGCCTGAGCCCCCGCGCGCCTGGGCCCCGCGCGCCAGAGCCCCCGCGCGCCTGGGCCACCGCCCCGACCGCCGCCCGGGAAGCTCGGGCCCCGGCGCCCTCCGGCCCCGAAGCTCAGGCCCCGGTCGCCCGGGCCGCCCCGGTCTCCCGCGCGGACGACCCCCGCGACCCGGCCTGGCCGGTCTCCCCGCGGGGCTGCTCGGGCGCCCCATGCGCCGCGGGCTCCGCCCGGGCGGGCTCGGGCTCCGTGCCGGCCGCCACCACCGGCAGCATCGCCACCACCTCCCAGCCGCCGTCCGACCGGGGCCCGGTGTGCAGCGAGCCGCCGATCGCCTCCACCCGCTCGCGCAGACCGACCAGCCCGAACCCCCCGCCCCGGCCGCCGAACGGCACCCGCGGACCACCGGCCCGCCCGGGGGAGGAACCCAGCACCACCCCGGCGGCGCGCCCCAGCAGCCCCCCGGAGTCCTCCCCGGGCGGGGCGTTGCGCACCGTCACCTCCAGGCCGCCCGGCCGCGCCAGCACCGAGACCTCCACCGAGGCCGCGTCCGGCGCGTGCCGCCGCACGTTGGTCAGCGCCTCCTGCACCACCCGGTGCGCCGAGGTCGCCACCTCGGGCGCCAGCCGGGCCGCCCGGGCGGCGTTGGAGATCTGCAGGGTGGTGGGCGGACCGCTGCGCTGGAACCCCTCCACAAGCCCGGCGATCTGCTCGAGCCCGTCCGGCGGGCGCCGCGCGGCCTCCTCCTCGCGCAGCACCCGCACCAGCTGCCGCATCGAGGCCAGCGCCTCCACCCCGGACTTCTCGATGTTGTCCAGGATCGGGCCGACCTGCTCCGGCGCCGTCTCGCTGACCACCCGCGCCGCCTGCGCCTGCACCACGATGCCGGTGACGTGGTGCGCCACGAAGTCGTGCAGGTCCCGGGCCAGCTCCAGCCGCTCCCCGTACCGCGCCCGCTCCACGAGCTGCCGGCGCCGCTCGTCCAGCACCCGCCAGTAGCAGCCCAGCCCGACCGCCGCGCCGGCCACGAAGGTCAGGAAGAAGGTGACGCCGAAGGCCAGCGTCGGGTGCCCGGACCGCCACGGCAGCGCCAGCACCGTCAGGAACAGCAGGCCGGTCAGCGCCACCGCCAGCCGCGGCGGGGCCACCCGCCGCGCCGTCGGCACCAGCAGGACCACCAGGCAGGCCGTCTCCAGCAGCCCCCATCCGCCGGCGTCGGGCGGCGTCGGCCGGGCCCACGCCATCCCGGTGACCACCCAGGACAGCCCCAGGGCCAGCCAGGCGCGCCGGGCCGGCGTCGGCAGCGTCCGGCGCGGCAGGAACAGCGGCAGCAGGAACAGCGGGGCGGTCGTCACGAACAGCGGGCGCAGGCTCCCCTCCGACGCGCCGACGTCCACCATCCAGAAGCCGCCGAAGAAGAGCACGCGTGCCGTGACCAGACCGATCCGGCGCAGGCGGTCCAGGAGCCGGATGAGGCGCAGCAGGCGAGGTCGGTCCGTCGTCACGCCCGCCAGGGTAGGCCCCGGCCGCCCGTCGCCCCCACTCGGTTGCGCCCCGCCGGCCCCGGCCGGTTCCGCCCGTGGCCCGGTCCGTTCCGCCCGCCGGCCGCGGCCCGCTCGGTCCGCCGGCCGCGGCCCGCTCCGCCCGCCGGCGACGGCCGGGACGCTCCTGCGACCGGGCGCCCGGTCGCGGGTCGCTACGATGGCCCCGCCGGTGGCCGCAGGGGCCGCGCGGCCCGTACCGACCGTCGGGAAGGCCATGCTCAACAAGTACGCGCGGGCGTTCTTCACGCGCGTCCTCACCCCGATCGCCTCCGTGCTGCTGCGCGCCGGCATCAGCCCGGACGTCGTCACGCTCGTCGGTACCGCGGGTGTGGTGGCCGGGGCCCTGGTGTTCTATCCGCGCGGCGCCTTCTTCTGGGGCACCGTGGTGATCGCGCTCTTCGTGTTCTCCGACCTCGTCGACGGCACCATGGCCCGGCTGTCCGGCCGCTCCACCAAGTGGGGCGCCTTCCTGGACTCCACCCTGGACCGGGTGGCCGACGCCGCCGTCTTCGGCGGCCTGGCCATGTGGTTCGCCGGCGAGGGCGACAACCAGATGATGGTCGCCCTGGCGCTGTTCTGCCTCGCCAGCGGGCAGGTCGTCTCCTACACCAAGGCCCGCGCCGAGAGCCTCGGCCTGCGCTGCGACGTCTCCGGCCTGGTCGAACGGGCCGAGCGCCTGGTGATCTCGCTGGTCGCCACCGGGCTGGCCGGTCTGCACGACTTCGGCGTGCCGTGGGTCGACTGGCTGCTGCCGATCGCCCTGTGGCTGCTGGCCGTGGGCAGCGCCATCACCCTGGTGCAGCGGATGACCGCGGTGCGCCGCGACGCCCTGGGCGGCCCCGCGGCCGGCGGGGCGGACGGCACCGGCCGCGCCGGCCAGGCGCCCCCCGGCGACCCGGCCCCGCCGGACGGCGCGGGCGGCCCGGACGGCCTGGCCCGGACCGGCGGCACCGTCCCGACCGCGGTGGCCCACCCCCGCCCGCACGCCGAGGGCGGCACCGCGTGACGCCCGGCGGCCGCCGCCCGGGCTCGGAGTCCCTCGCGGAACGGTTCAGCTACGCCGCGTACGCCACCGGCTGGGCCACCGTGCGCCGGGTGCCGCGCCCGGTCGCCGACGCCACCTTCCGCGCCGTCGCCGACGCCGCCTGGCGGCGCGACGGCCAGGGGGTGCGGCAGCTCGCCGCGAACCTGCGCCGGGTCCGCCCGGACGCCGGCCCGGAGGAACTGCGGCAGCTGACCCGCCAGGGCATGCGCTCGTACATGCGCTACTGGATGGAGTCCTTCCGGATGGCCTCCTGGAGCCGCCGGCAGATCCTGGACGCCGTCGAGGTCGACGGCATCGAGAACCTGCTGGCCGCGCTCGACTCCGGACGCGGCGCCGTCGTCGCCCTGCCGCACATGGCGAACTGGGACCTGGCCGGCGCCTGGATCGCCACCCGCGGCCACCGCTTCACCACCGTGGCCGAGCGGCTGCGCCCCGAACGGCTCTTCGAGCGGTTCGTGGCCCACCGGGAGGGCCTCGGCATGGAGGTCCTCCCGCTCACCGGCAACGGACGCGACACCATCACCACCCTCGCCCGGCGGTTGCGCGAGGGCCGGCTGGTGTGCCTGCCCGCCGACCGCGACCTCGGCGCCAGCGGCGTGCCGGTGCGGTTCTTCGGCGAGGAGGCCCGGATGCCCCCCGGCCCAGCCTCGCTCGCCCGGCAGACCGGCGCGGCGCTGCTGCCCGCGACGCTCTGGTACGACGGCCCGCTGATGCGCTGCCGGGTGCACCCCGAGGTGACCGTGCCCGAGCCGGGCACCGCCCCCGGGAGCGGCGACGGCGCGGCCCCGGCCGGCGCCGGCGCGGCCCGGCGGGCCCAGGTCGCCGCGATGACCCAGGCCATGGCCGACGCCTTCGCCGAGGGCGTCGCCGCGCACCCGCAGGACTGGCACATGCTCCAGCCGCTGTGGAACGCCGACGTCGCCACCAGGGCCGCCCGGCGGGCCGGCGCGGCCGACCCCGGCCAGGAGGGGACCCCCGCCCGATGAGGATCGGCATCGTCTGCCCCTACTCCTGGGACGTCCCCGGCGGGGTGCAGTTCCACATCCGGGACCTGGCCGAGCACCTGATCGCCGGCGGCCACGACATCTCCGTGCTGGCCCCCGCCGCCGACGACACCCCGCTGCCGGACTACGTCGTCCCCGCCGGCCGGGCCGTGCCCGTCCCCTACAACGGCTCCGTGGCCCGCCTGCGCTTCGGTCCGTGGTCCGCGGCCCGGGTGCGCTCGTGGATCCGCCGCGGCTCCTTCGACGTGCTGCACATCCACGAGCCGGCCACCCCCAGCCTCTCCCTGCTGGCCTGCTGGGCCGCCTCCGGGCCGATCGTCGGCACCTTCCACACCTCTAACCCGCGCTCGCGCGCCATGGTCGCCGCCTACCCCATCCTCCAGCCCGCCCTGGAGAAGATCAGCGCCCGGATAGCGGTCAGCGAGTACGCCCGCCGCACCCTGGTGGAGCACCTCGGCGGCGACGCCGTGGTCATCCCGAACGGCGTCGACGTCTCCTTCTTCGCCTCCGCCGAGCCCGAGCCGGCCTGGCTCGGGCGCAGCCGCGGCGGCACCGGAGGCCCCACCATCGGCTTCATCGGCCGCATCGACGAACCCCGCAAGGGCCTGCCCGTCCTGCTGGAGGCGCTCCCGGCCATCCTGCGGGCCTTCCCGGACGCCCGGCTGCTGGTGGCCGGCCGCGGCGACGCCGACGACGCGGTGCGCGCGCTGCCCGCGGCCGTCCGCGAGCGCGTCGAGTTCCTCGGCATGGTCAGCGACCGGGACAAGGCCCGGCTGCTGCGCAGCGTGGACCTCTACATGGCCCCCAACACCGGCGGGGAGAGCTTCGGCATCATCCTGGTCGAGGCGATGTCCGCCGGTGCCCCGGTCCTCGCCTCCGACCTGGACGCCTTCCGGCAGGTGCTCGGCGGCGGCAGCGCGGGCGAGCTGTTCACCAACGAGGACCCCGGGGCGCTGGCCGCCGCCGCCGTCCGGCTGCTCGGCGACCACGCCCGGCTCACCGCGCTCGGCGAGGCGGCCAGCCGGCACGTCCGCCGCTTCGACTGGAGCACCGTCGGCCAGGACATCCTCGCCGTCTACGAGACGGTCGCCGCCGGCGCGGCGGCCGTCGCCGCCGACGAACGGACCGGCCGCCCCGGCCGGCCGGTGGGGGAGTGAGGCGGGCGTGCGCACCCCGGACCCCACCCCCGCCCTCGCCGGCCCCGTCCCGTCCGCCGATCCCGCCCACCCCGTGCTGGCGGCCACCGCGGGATCGCCGGGCGCCACCGGCTGGCTGTGGGGCCTCGCCCTGCTGGTGCTGGTCGGCGTCTACCTCAGCTGGACGGCCGGCCGACTGGACCGGCTGCACGCCCGCATCGACGCCGCCCGCGCCGCGCTCGACGCCCAGCTGCTCCGCCGGGTCTCCATCGCCCAGGAGATCGCGGTCTCCGGGATGCTCGACCCGGCCACCGCGCTGGTCCTCTACCAGGCCGCGCACGCCGCCCGGCTGGCCGGCGACGAGCAGCGCGAACTCGTCGAGAGCGACCTCAGCCAGGCGCTGCGCGCCGTCTTCGACGAGCCCGGCCAGCTCGACGAGCTGCGCGCCACGCCCGCCGGCCAGGAGGCGGTCGAGGAGCTGACCACCGCCGTCCGCCGGGTGCCGATGGCCCGCCGCTTCCACAACGACGCCGTCCGGGCCGCCCGCGCGGTGCGCCGCCACCGGCTGGTCAGGTACCTGCGGCTGGCCGGCCGCGCGCCCTTCCCGATGACCTTCGAGATGGACGACGAGCCGCCCAAGGCGCTCGCGCACGACTGAACGCGCGCGCGACCGCACCGGGCGTCGGCGGGCGTCGGCGGGCGGCCCGGATCCCGGGCCCGAGGCCGTTGGCCGCCTCACCCCCGGCCTCCGTATCCGCCCTGCTCGGCGGCGTCCTACGATGGAGGCGGCGCACCGCGAGGCGCCCCAGGCTCAAAACGTTTCCGCTGTCCCGGCGGGTCCCCTTGGGCCGCCGGGCCCCGCGGGCCCTGCGCACCGGTCCGTCAACCAGTGAGGTCACCCCGTGTCCAGCACCCCTTCCGGCACCCCCGAGCAGGTCGAAGCCCGCGAACTCGGCACCGACCGCGTCAAGCGCGGCATGGCCGAGCAGCTCAAGGGCGGTGTGATCATGGACGTGGTCACCCCCGAGCAGGCCAAGATCGCCGAGGACGCCGGTGCCGTCGCCGTCATGGCACTGGAGCGGGTGCCCGCCGACATCCGCAAGGACGGCGGCATCGCCCGGATGTCCGACCCCGACATGATCGAGGGCATCATCGACGCCGTCTCCATCCCGGTGATGGCCAAGGCCCGCATCGGCCACTTCGTCGAGGCGCAGGTCCTCCAGGCGCTCGGCGTCGACTACGTCGACGAGTCGGAGGTGCTCACCCCGGCCGACGAGACCCACCACATCGACAAGTGGGCCTTCACCGTGCCCTTCGTCTGCGGCGCCACCAACCTGGGCGAGGCGCTGCGCCGCATCGCCGAGGGCGCGGCCATGATCCGCTCCAAGGGCGAGGCCGGCACCGGCAACGTCGTCGAGGCCACCCGCCACATGCGGCAGATCCGCGCGGACATCCGCCGGCTCACCCAGCTCGACGAGACCGAGCTGTTCGTCGCGGCGAAGAACCTCCAGGCCCCCTACGAGCTGGTCAAGGAGGTCGCGAGCGCCGGCCGGCTGCCGGTCGTGCTGTTCACCGCCGGCGGCATCGCCACCCCCGCCGACGCCGCCATGATGATGCAGCTCGGCGCCGAGGGCGTCTTCGTCGGCTCCGGCATCTTCAAGTCCGGCGACCCGGCCAAGCGCGCCGAGGCCATCGTGAAGGCCACCACCTTCTACGACGACCCCTCGGTGATCGCCAAGGTCTCCCGGGGGCTGGGCGAGCCGATGGTCGGCATCAACATCGACACCCTGCCGGACGACCAGCGCTACGCCCAGCGCGGCTGGTGAGCACCGGCCGCCCGCAGTAGCCGACCGAACCGGTCCCCTCCCGCCCGCCGCTCGGCGTGGGCGGGAGGGGACCGGGCCGCGTCGCCGCCCACCCGTTCCCCGCGCACCCGAAGGACCACCCGTGACCCTCACTCCCGTCGTCGGCGTGCTCGCCCTGCAGGGCGACGTGCGCGAGCACAGCATCGCCCTGGCCGAGGCCGACGCGCTGGCCCGCCCGGTCCGCCGGCCCGAGGAACTGGCCGAGGTGGACGCCCTGGTCATCCCCGGTGGCGAGTCCACCACCATGGCCAAGCTCGCCGCCGCGTTCGACCTGCTGGTGCCGCTGCGCGAGCGGGTGGCGGGCGGCATGCCGGTGTACGGCTCCTGCGCCGGGATGATCATGCTGGCCGACCGGCTGCTGGACGGCCGCCCCGACCAGCAGACCATCGGCGGCCTGGACGTGACCGTGCGCCGCAACGCCTTCGGCCGCCAGGTCGACTCCTTCGAGGCCGAGCTGGACTTCGCCGAACTGGACGGCGGGCCGGTGCGCGCCGTGTTCATCCGCGCCCCCTGGGTGGAGTCGGTGGGGGAGTCGGTGGAGGTGCTGGCCACCGTGGCCTCCGGGCCGGCCGAGGGGCGTGCCGTGGCGGTGCGCCAGGGCAACCTGCTGGCCACCTCCTTCCACCCCGAGCTCACCGGCGACCACCGGGTGCACCGGATGTTCGTGGAGATGGTCCGCGCCCGGCTGGGGCAGCCGGCGGCGCGCTGAGCGGCGCCGGGGCCAGGCCGGGGCCGCTGCGGGGCCGGGGCGGGGCGTGCGGCAACGCGCCGGGCGGAGCCGGAGCGGGGTGTCCGTCCTCACGTCCCGCGACGGTAGGATCGATCGGTCCGGCCGCCGCGGCCCGTTGCGTGCCCCGCGGCCGAGATTTCCATGTGTCGGTGACGAGAAGGAGTCAGGCGGATGTCCGGCCACTCAAAGTGGGCGACCACCAAGCACAAGAAGGCCGTGATCGACGCCAAGCGCGGCAAGCTGTTCGCCAAGCTGATCAAGAACATCGAGGTGGCGGCCCGCACCGGCGGCGGTGACCCGGAGGGCAACCCGACGCTCTACGACGCCATCCAGAAGGCGAAGAAGAGCTCGGTCCCCAACGACAACATCGACCGCGCGGTCAAGCGCGGCGCGGGTCTGGAGGCCGGCGGCGCCGACTACCAGACGATCATGTACGAGGGGTACGGGCCGAACGGCGTCGCGGTGCTCATCGAGTGCCTGACGGACAACCGCAACCGCGCCGCCTCCGAGGTGCGCGTGGCGATGACCCGCAACGGCGGCTCCATGGCCGACCCGGGCTCGGTGTCCTACCTGTTCAACCGCAAGGGCGTCGTCATCGTCCCGAAGAACGGCCTCACCGAGGACGACGTGCTCACCGTCGTCCTGGACGCCGGCGCCGAGGACGTCAACGACCTCGGCGAGGCCTTCGAGGTGGTCAGCGAGGCCACCGACCTGGTGGAGGTCCGCTCCGCGCTGCAGAAGGCCGGCATCGACTACGACTCGGCCGAGGCCAACTTCCTTCCCAGCGTCCAGGTGGAGCTGGACGAGGAGGGCGCGCGGAAGATCTTCAAGCTGATCGACGCGCTGGAGGACAGCGACGACGTGCAGAACGTCTACGCCAACTTCGACGTGCCCGACGACATCATGGCCAAGGTCGAGGGCTGACCTCCCCCCGCCATCCCAGGGCGGCGTGTGCCCCCCGGTCCCGAACCGGGCGCACACGCCGCCCTGCTGTTCGCCGGGGTGCCCCCGAGAAGCGGCTGACCATCAGTCATATAGGCTGATGATCTTCGTCTGCCGGGTGGCGGGCGCGAGTGGGGAGGGTGTCGGACATGCATCGGGGAGCACGGGCCGTCGCGGTGGGCGCGCTCATGGTCGCGGCGGTCGTGGGATGCGGCGCCCGGGAGCCGATCGTCCGGCTGCCGGAGGCGGCGCCGACGCCGAGCGCCGGGGCACCCACCGCCGAGGCCGCCGCGGAGGCGTCGGCCGACGCGGCCCGCCGGGACATCGACGCGGTCGTCGCCGCCCTGGAGGAGGCCGGAACGGCCCGAGTGGAAACGGAGTACACCCTCGGCGGGGAAGGGATGGACATGTCCGGCCACTACGACTGGCGTGCCACCCCGACCGGGTACCTCAGCATGCGGGTGCCCGAGGGAGCGTTCGCCGACTCCTTCGGGGCGTTCGCCGTCGACGGAGCGGTGGAGACGGTCCACACGCCCCGGCTCACGTACATCCGCCTGCCCGAGCCGGTGCAGGGCCGCTCGTGGCTGGCGGTGGCCTCCGACGGGGGACCGACCTCGCCGACCGGTGACGCCGACATGCCGCGCGAGATGTCGGTCTTCCGGGACATCGACAACCTCCGGCTGTCGGGCGACGCGGAGGTGGAGGGGCAGACCGTGCGCCACTACCTCGCCCTGACCACGTTCGAGGAGCTCTACCGGCTGCGCACCGGGAAGCCGATGTCGTCCGACCAGTTGGAGGAGCTGGAGGCGCTGGGCATGGAGCACGTGCGCATGGAACTCGCGGTGGGGGAGGACGACCTGCCGCTGCGGATGACGGCGACGACGATCGACGTGCCCGGATTCGGCGTCCCCTCCAACGACCTGCTGGTCTCCCGCATGGACTTCCTGGAGTTCGGCGCGGACGTCGACCGCCGGGTGCCCGCCGCGGACGACGTCCTGGAGGCCGAGGGCGCCCCCGGGGACGCGTCCGCGGCGGCCTGACGCCCCGGCCCCACCGCGCCGGCGCTGTCCGTGTCGGCGGGTAGCCTTCCTGGCGGAGCGACCACGGGGTGAAGGCGAGGCGTGCGGCGTGCGGGTACTGGGAGTGGACCCTGGGCTGACCCGGTGCGGGGTCGGCGTCGTCGACGGGGCCCCCGGGCGGCGCCTGGACCTCGTCGGCGTCGGCGTGGTCCGCACCCCCGCCGACGCCCCGATCGGCGAGCGGCTGCTCCGCGTCGAGCAGGGCCTGGAGGAGTGGTTGGACGCCCACCGCCCCGACCTGGTCGCCGTCGAGCGGGTCTTCGCCCAGCACAACGTGCGCACCGTGATGGGCACCGCCCAGGCCAGCGCCGTCGCCATGCTCTGCGCCACCCGGCGCGGCATACCGGTCGCCCTGCACACCCCCAGCGAGGTCAAGGCCGCCGTCACCGGCAGCGGGCGGGCCGGCAAGGAGCAGGTCGGGGTGATGGTCACCCGGCTGCTGCGGCTGCGCGAGATGCCCAAGCCGGCGGACGCCGCCGACGCCCTGGCGCTGGCCATCTGCCACCTGTGGCGCGGCACCGCGACCGGCCGGATCGGCGCCGCGAAGGCCGCCGAGGACGGCCGCACCGCCGCCCCGGCGGCCCGCCGCCCCCCGGCGCCGGGCACGCTGGCCGCGCGCGTCCTGGCCGCCCGCGAGGCCGCCGCCGCCCCTGCGCCCGCCCGTCCCGACGCCGCTCCCGCCCCTGCCACCGCCGTCGGCGACGCCGGCCCCGACGACCTCCCCGACCACCACCACACCCCGCAGGACACCGCATGATCGCCTCGATCACCGGGCGGGTCACCGCCCTCACCCCCGACGCCGCCGTGCTGGAGACGGGCGGCGTCGGACTCCTGGTGCACTGCACCCCGACCACCCTCGCCGACCTCACCGTCGGAGAGGAACGGCGGCTGGCCACCTCCCTGGTCGTCCGCGAGGACGCCCTCACCCTCTACGGCTTCCTCGACGACGACGAGCGGCTCACCTTCGAGCTCCTGCAGACCGCCGGCGGCGTCGGCCCCCGGCTGGCCCAGGCGATGCTCGCCGTGCACAGCCCGGACGGGCTGCGCCGCGCGTTCGCCAGCGGCGACGAGAAGGCCCTCACCGCCGTGCCCGGCATCGGCAAGAAGGGCGCGCAGCGCCTCCTGCTGGAACTGAAGGACCGGCTCGGCGCCCCGCGCGGCACCGCCGCCCCCGAGCGGGCCGCGGCCGGCCCGGACGCCTGGGCCGACCAGCTGCACGCCGCCCTGGTCGGCCTCGGCTACCAGCCCCGGGAGGCCGAGGAGGCCGTGCGCGCGGTCACCCCGGAGGCCGAGGCGGCCACTGCCGAGGGGCGCAGCCCCCAGCTCGCGACCCTGCTGCGGTCCGCGCTGCGCGGCCTGAACCGCACCCGCTGACCCCCGCCGCCGAGAGCGCGGCCCCGCCGCCGCGCCCCGCCGGCACCACCCACCCGCGGAGCCGACGGGCGCCCGCGCCCGTCCCCCGCCGTCCACCAGGAGGCCACAGCCCATGACCCCGCCCTCGTTCGACGCCGACGCGGCGGCCGGCGCCCCGGCGCCCGACGCCGACCGCCTGGTGGCCGCCGACGCCGACGGCGAGGACCGGGCCGTCGAAGCGGCGCTGCGGCCCCGCAGCCTCGGCGAGTTCGTCGGGCAGGAGCGCGTCCGCGAGCAGCTCTCCCTCGTCCTGCAGGCCGCCCTGCAGCGCGGCGCCACCCCGGACCACGTGCTGCTCAGCGGGCCGCCCGGGCTGGGCAAGACCACCCTGTCGATGATCATCGCCGCCGAGATGGGCGCCCCCATCCGCATCACCTCCGGCCCCGCCATCCAGCACGCCGGCGACCTCGCCGCCATCCTCTCCTCGCTCACCGAGGGCGAGGTGCTGTTCCTCGACGAGATCCACCGGATGTCCCGGCCCGCCGAGGAGATGCTGTACATGGCCATGGAGGACTTCCGGGTCGACGTCGTCGTCGGCAAGGGCCCGGGCGCCACCGCCATCCCGCTGGAGCTGCCGCCGTTCACCCTGGTCGGCGCCACCACCCGGGCCGGCCTGCTGCCGCCGCCGCTGCGCGACCGCTTCGGCTTCACCGGGCACATGGACTTCTACGCCCCCGCCGAACTCGAACGCGTGGTGCACCGCTCCGCCCGGCTGCTGGACGTGCCGGTGGACGCCGAGGGCGCCGCGGAGATCGCCGGCCGCTCCCGGGGCACCCCCCGCATCGCCAACCGGCTGCTCCGCCGGGTGCGCGACTACGCCCAGGTCAAGGCGGACGGCCGGATCACCCGGCGGATCGCGGCCGACGCGCTGGACGTCTACGAGGTCGACGCCTCCGGGCTGGACCGCCTCGACCGGGCCGTGCTCGACGCGCTGCTGCGGCTGTTCGGCGGCGGACCGGTGGGCCTGTCCACGCTGGCCGTGGCGGTGGGGGAGGAGAGCGAGACCGTGGAGGAGGTCGCCGAGCCCTTCCTGGTGCGCGCCGGCCTGCTGGCGCGCACACCGCGCGGCCGGATCGCCACCGCCGCGGCCTGGCGGCACATGGGCCTGCGCCCGCCGGCCGGCAGCGCGGCGGCCGCCCTGGCCCAGGCGGGGCAGGAGGAGCTGTTCCCGGCGGACCCGGCCGGTCCCGGGAGCCCGGCCGGTTCGGCCGGGGCGCCGGCGGCGGCGTCCGGGGACGGCTCGCCCGAGGGGACTTGACCGGGGCTTGGGGAGGGCTTGACCCGGGCTTGGCCGCCGGTTCGGCGGTGCGGCGGATGTCGGAATTCCACCGGTATTGGAATGCGATAAAGGGAATAGGCCCGGGGTGAATCGGCGGTGACGGAAACCGGATCGGAACAGTACGGCGTGCGTCGCACGTTGTTACGGAAGGCCACGACCGCTTAGACTCCGCCACGCCATCAGTCTCCGGGCCGCGTCCGCCGGGACTCTCCGCCGAGGATCCGCGACGACTTCGACGGGGCGCCCGGGCCGCCGACCCGGGCGGCAAGCCCCACCCCAACCTCGGCCGCCCCGCGCGGCCTGCGAAGGACTGTACTCACCGTGGAACTCCTCTTCCCGCTCATCGCGTTCGCGGCCCTGATGTGGTTCATGAGTCGCTCGAACCGCAAGCGCCAGCAGGCCGTCCAGCAGTTGCGCGACTCCATCACCCCGGGAACCGGAGTGCGGACCATCGCGTGGATGTACGCCCGGGTGAAGTCGGTGCACGACGACACCGTGGAACTGGAACTCAGCCCCGGCGTCTACGCCACCTTCGGCAAGACCGCCATCGCGGCCGTCCTGGACGACGACGAGTACGACCGGATCGTGCACGGCGTGGAGATCGACGGCAGCCACGTTCCCGACTCCCCGGCCGGCCTGACCGACGGGGTGGACCTCGGCAAGCGGCGCACCGGGGAGGAGCACGGCGAGGAGGCTGACGAGGCCACCGAGGGTCCCAAGGACACCCGCCCCGAGGACGGCACGGACAGCGCGACGGACGCCGACGCCCGCGACGACGGGGACCAGCCCGGCGGCGACGGCGACCGCGGCAAGTGACGCGGTGAGGCAGTGACGCCACGGCCGGGCGTGGACGCCGCGGGGACGGCACGCCCGGCCTCCGGCCCGCGGGCACCGCGGTGATCGGGATACTTCACCCCTTCCCGGCGAGGCGGCTCGTCGGGAGGGTCGGACAGGGAGAAGCGTAGAGGTGGCAGCACCGAAGAAGAGGCAGCCAGGAGGGCGGCCGGGCCGACCGCTCGCCTTCACGGCGGTCCTGGTGATCGTGTTGGGCGTGATCATGTACGTCACCGACAACCGAACACCCAAGCTGGGCATCGACCTCGCCGGCGGCACGAGCATCACCCTCACCGCCGAGGCGCAGGAGGGCCAGGAGAACGCGGTCAACCCGACCAACATGGCCACCGCGGTGGACATCATCGAGCGGCGGGTGAACGGGTTCGGCGTCTCCGAGGCCACGGTCCAGACGCAGGGCAGCAACAACATCGTCGTCGAGATCCCCCGCGGCCGGGACGAGCGTTCCGCCGCGGAGCAGGTCGGCCGGACGGCGCAGCTGGAGTTCCGCCCCGTGCTGTCCACCACGGTGGGCGCGCCCATCACCGACATGGCCTCGCCCTCGCCGTCCGCCTCCGGCGACCCCTCCGCGGCCCCCTCGGCGTCGGCCTCGGCCGAGGCCAGCGCCCCCGCGGACGCCGCGGCCAGCCCTTCCGCCGACGCCTCCGCGTCCGCCGACGCCAGCGCCTCCGCGGACGCCGGCACGGACACCGAGACCGCCGAGCGGGCCGTGCCCCAGGCGCTGACCGCGGCCTCCGGCTCCGCCAGCCCCTCGGCCGAGGAGTCCCCGGCCGCCGAGGAGTCGGCCGCCGCGGAGGAGTCCCCGGCCGCCGAGGCCAGCCCGGCCCCGTCTGACGCCACCACCCTCAGCCCCGAGGAGCAGGCCGAGGCCGACGCCCTCGCCGAGGAGTTCCAGAACCTCGACTGCACCGACCCGGCCAACCGCACCGGCCGCGGCACCGACCCCGACGCCGAGGTCGTGGTGTGCAGTGAGGACGGCACCGCCAAGTACCTCCTCGGCCCGGTGGCCATCAGCGGCACCGACGTCACCGACGCCACCGCCGGCCTGCCCCAGGGCACCCAGGTGGGCGGCTGGCAGGTGAACCTGGAGTTCAACGCCGAGGGCGCCGAGAGGTTCACCGAGATCACCGGCCAGCTGGCCACCCAGACCGCGCCGATGAACCAGTTCGCCATCACGCTGGACGGCCAGGTCGTCTCCGCCCCCTCGGTCTCCTCCGCCATCCCCGGCGGCCAGGCCCAGATCACCGGTGGCTTCACCCAGGAGAGCGCCCAGGACCTCGCCAACATCCTGCGCTACGGCTCCCTGCCGCTCACCTTCGCGCAGAGCGACGTCACCCAGATCTCGCCCACCCTCGGTGGCGACCAGCTCCGCGGCGGCCTGATCGCCGGCGCCATCGGCCTCGGCCTGGTGGTCGTCTACTCGCTGCTCTACTACCGCGGGCTCGGCATCACCATCGTGTTCAGCCTCGTCATCGTGGCCGTGCTGACCTACGAGATCATGACGCTGCTCGGCCCCACCATCGGCTTCGCCATCACCCTGGCCGGCATCGCCGGAGCCGTGGTCGCCGTCGGCGTCACCGCCGACTCCTTCATCATCTTCTTCGAGCGCGTCCGCGACGAGCTCCGGGAGGGACGCTCGCTGCGCCCGGCCGTCGAGCACGGCTGGAAGCGGGCCCGGCGCACCATCCTGGTGTCCGACTTCGTGTCGTTCCTGGCCGCCGCGGTGCTGTACGTCGTCTCGGTCGGCACCGTCCGGGGCTTCGCCTTCACCCTCGGCCTGACCACGCTGATCGACGTGCTGGTGGTCTTCCTGTTCACCAAGCCCATGGTGACCTGGATGGCCCGGCGGAAGTTCTTCGCCGACGGCCACCCGCTGTCCGGCCTCGACCCGCGCCGGCTCGGCGCCACCAAGCAGCCGGTCCGCCGCCGCCTCCAGGGCGGCCGCCGCGCCACCCCCGGCACGGCAACGTCCACCGCGACGCCGCGTGAGAACGCGGCCTCGCCCGTCCCGGCCGGCCGTGCCGCCGCCGACCCCAAGGAGGCATGATGCCGCGAGCAGGCGACCTCGGTGCCCGGCTGTACCGAGGCGAGGTCTCCTACGACTTCGTGGGCAAGCGGCGCCTGTGGTACGGCGTCTCCGCCGTGCTGATCCTGGTCTCCGTCCTGGGCCTGGGCCTGCGCGGCCTGAACCTCGGCGTGGAGTTCTCCGGCGGCGCCGTCTTCACGGTCAACCAGGCCGGGCTGGGCGTCGACGAGGTCACCGAGGCCACCGAGGCCGTCGAGGGCATGGAGGAGCCCGAGGTCCAGACCCTGGGCGAGGACCGGGTCCGGGTCCGGGTCGGCGACCTCAGCTCCCAGGAGGCCAACGAGGCCAAGGTGCTCCTCGCCGAGGAGCTGGGCCTGCCCGCCGACGACGTGGACGCCCAGGTCATCGGCCCCAGCTGGGGCGACCAGATCTCCGAGCGCGCCCTGATCGGCATCGCCGTCTTCCTGGTGCTGGTCGTCGCCTACCTGTCGCTGGCGTTCGAGTGGAAGATGGCGGCGGGCGCCATCATCGCCCTGTTCCACGACATCGTGCTGACCGTCGGCATCTACGCCCTGGTCGGCTTCGAGGTCACCCCCGCCACGGTCACCGGCCTGCTGACCATCCTCGGCTACTCGCTGTACGACACCGTCGTCGTCTTCGACAAGGTCAAGGAGAACACCCGCGGCATCACCGCCCGGGCCACCCAGACCATCAGCGAGGCCGCCAACCTGGCCGTCAACCAGACCCTGGTGCGCTCCATCAACACCACCCTGGTGGCCCTGCTGCCGGTCGTGGCGCTGCTGGTGGTCGGCGTCGGCATCCTCGGCGCGGGCGTCATCCAGGACCTCGCCCTGGTGCTGTTCGTCGGCATGGCCACCGGCGCCTACTCCTCGATCTTCCTCGCCGCCCCGCTGTACGCGGCGCTGAAGGAGCGCGAGCCGGCCAGCATCGCCCTGGCCAAGCGGGTGGCCAGCCGCCGGGCCGCCGACCGCCGCAAGTCCGCCGAGCGCGCCTCCGGCGCCACCGACGGCGCGGACGACGACCCGGACGACGACGACACCGAATCCCCCCGAGACACCCTGCCGGCCGCCCGCGCGGGCCGACGGAAGTGAGCCCCACCGTGTCCACCCCCCTGCCCGCCGCCGCCCGGAACGGCGCGGACGCCGCCGCGCTGTGGCGCGCCCGGATCCGCGACGTCCCCGACCACCCCCGGCCGGGCGTGGTGTTCAAGGACATCACCCCGCTGCTGGCCGACGCCGAGGCGTTCGGCACGGCCGTGGAGGCGTTCGCCGACATCGTCGCCCGCCACGACGTGCAGGCGGTCCTCGGGCTGGAGGCGCGCGGCTTCATCCTGGGCGCCCCCGTCGCGCTGCGCACCGGGATCGGCTTCGTGCCGGCCCGCAAGGCCGGCAAGCTCCCCGGACCGGTGCACCGCGAGGCGTACCAGCTGGAGTACGGCACCGCCGAGGTGGAGGTGCAGCACGACGCGCTGGCGCCCGGCCAGCGGGTGCTCGTCCTCGACGACGTCCTGGCCACCGGCGGCACCGCCGGCGCGGCGATCCGGCTGGTGCGCCGCTGCGGCGCCGAGCCGGTCGCCTTCGCCGTCCTGCTGGAGCTCGGCTTCCTGGGCGGCCGGGAGCGGCTCGCCGCCGACTTCCCGGACCTCCCGGTGGAGGCGCTGCTGACCTCCTGACGGCGGCCGGGCGGCGCGCCCGCGCCGCCCGCACCGACGTCGACCCGCACTGGCCGGGCCGGGGAACCCTCCCGGCCCGGCCAGTGGGCTCGTCGGGACTATCCACGGCCCCGTGGTTGTTCGCACAAGCCGAGGCGGCTGTGATGCGCGCCGCACCCCCTACGATGGGGGAACAGGACTGACTCCTCCCCGCCCTCCCTCGGGCCGGCGACCAGCCGGCTCACGGGCGGGAGGAGAGGCCCACCTCGCCGCTGCCGGGGCGAGCCACCGGGCCGTGGTCGGCGACAGGAGGAATGCCAGTGCCGGACGCACACGATCGCCAGGCGATGCGGACCGCCCCTGGAGCGCGGACGGACGTCGCCGAGGCCCCCCGCCGCGAGGGCGCCGACCACGCGCAGCCCGCCGCCGCGCCCACCCCTTCGGCGGAGTCCGCCCCCCGCCCCACCCCGGGCACGGCCGGTCCCGGCGCCCCCGCGGCCCCCCGGGCCACCGCGGCGCCCCCCGCAGCCCCGCCCGCCGGTGCGGGCGCGGCCCGCCCCGCCGGCGCCGCCCCCTCCGCCGGCGCCACCCCGCCGGCCGCGGGCGCCCGCCCCACCCGCCGGGGCGGCATGGGCGGGATAACCCGGGCCAGCGGCTCCTCCAGCCGGGTGCGCGCCCGCCTCGCCCGCCTCGGCACCCAGCGCTCGGGCACCTTCAACCCCGTCCTGGAGCCGCTGTTCCGCATCGTCCGCGCCGGTGACCCCAAGGCCGACCTGCGCGACATCGAACGCGCCTACCAGGTCGCCGAACGCTGGCACCGCGGCCAGAAGCGCAAGAGCGGCGACCCGTACATCACCCACCCGCTCGCCGTCGCCACCATCCTCGCCGAGCTCGGCATGGACGCCCCCACCCTGATGGCCGGCCTGCTCCACGACACCGTCGAGGACACCGACTACGGGCTGGAGTCGCTGCGCCGCGACTTCGGCGACACCGTCGCCATGCTCGTCGACGGCGTCACCAAGCTCGACAAGGTCAAGTTCGGCGAGGCCGCCCAGGCCGAGACCGTCCGCAAGATGGTCGTCGCCATGGCCAAGGACCCCCGCGTCCTGGTCATCAAGCTCGCCGACCGGCTGCACAACATGCGCACCATGCGCTACCTGAAGCGGGAGAAGCAGGAGCACAAGGCCCGCGAGACCCTGGAGATCTACGCCCCGCTGGCCCACCGGCTGGGCATGAACACCATCAAGTGGGAGCTGGAGGACCTCGCCTTCGCGATCCTCTACCCCAAGATGTACGACGAGATCGTCCGCCTGGTCGCCGAGCGCGCCCCCAAGCGGGACGAGTACCTCGCCGTCGTCACCGACCAGGTGCAGCAGGACCTGCGCTCGGCCCGGATCCGCGCCACCGTCACCGGGCGCCCCAAGCACTACTACTCCGTCTACCAGAAGATGATCGTGCGGGGCCGCGACTTCGCCGAGATCTACGACCTGGTGGGCATCCGCGTCCTCGTCGACACCGTCCGCGACTGCTACGCCGCGCTGGGCACCATCCACGCCCGGTGGAACCCGGTGCCCGGGCGGTTCAAGGACTACATCGCGATGCCCAAGTTCAACATGTACCAGTCGCTGCACACGACGGTCATCGGGCCCGGCGGCAAGCCCGTCGAACTCCAGATCCGCACCTTCGACATGCACCGCCGCGCCGAGTACGGCATCGCCGCGCACTGGAAGTACAAGCAGCAGGCGGTCGCCGGCGGGGCACGCGGCCGCGGTGCCGGCGAGGACGCCCGGCCGGCCAGGACCACCGGCCGCACCGGCGACGGCGTCGGCGAGATGGCCTGGCTGCGCCAGCTCCTGGACTGGCAGAAGGAGACCACCGACCCGGGCGAGTTCCTCGACTCGCTGCGCTTCGACCTCTCCCGCACCGAGGTCTTCGTCTTCACCCCCAAGGGCGACGTCGTCGCGCTGCCCGCCGAGGCCACCGCCGTCGACTTCGCCTACGCCGTGCACACCGAGATCGGCCACCGCTGCGTCGGCGCCCGGGTCAACGGCCGCCTGGTGCCGCTGGAGTCCACCCTGGACAACGGCGACACCGTCGAGGTCTTCACCTCCAAGGCCGAGAACGCCGGCCCCAGCCAGGACTGGCTGGGCTTCGTGAAGTCCCCCCGGGCCCGCAACAAGATCCGCGCCTGGTTCTCCAAGGAGCGCCGCGAGGAGGCCATCGAGCACGGCAAGGAGGCCATCACCCGCGCCATGCGCAAGGTGAACATGCCCATCCAGCGCGTGCTCACCGGCGACTCCCTGGTCACCCTCGCCCACGAGATGCGCTACGCCGACATCTCCGCCCTCTACGCGGCGATCGGCGAGGGCCACGTCTCCGCGCAGCACGTGGTGGACCGCCTGGTGCAGGCGCTCGGCGGCGAGGAGGGCGCCAGCGAGGACCTCGCCGAGCTCACCCGTCCCTCCACCGGCACCCGGCGCCGCCGCGCCGCCGCCGACCCCGGCGTGATGGTGCGCGGCGTGGAGGACGTCTGGGTCAAGCTCTCCCGCTGCTGCACCCCGGTGCCCGGCGACCCCATCGTCGGCTTCGTCACCCGCGGCAACGGCGTCTCGGTGCACCGCACCGACTGCGTCAACGTCGACTCGCTGTCCCAGCAGCCCGAGCGCATGGTGGACGTCGAGTGGGCGCCCACCCAGTCCTCCGTCTTCCTCGTCGCCATCCAGGTCGAGGCGCTGGACCGCTCCCGGCTGCTGTCCGACGTCACCCGGGTGCTGTCCGACCAGCACGTCAACATCCTCTCGGCGGCCGTGCAGACCAGCCGCGACCGGGTGGCCACCTCCCGGTTCACCTTCGAGATGGGCGACCCCAAACACCTCGGGCACGTCCTCAAAGCCGTCCGCGGCGTCGAGGGCGTCTACGACGTCTACCGGGTGACCTCCGCCAGACGAGGCTGAGCACAGGGCGGGACGGGAGGCCGGCGGCCGGTGGGGCCGCCGGCCTCCCGACGTCCTCCCACCCCCACCCCCGCGCCCGACCCGGCCCCGCCGGGACCGCCGGGCGCCGCCGGTGGGGCGTGACGAGCCGGAAACCACGGGGGCAGGATGCGCCGAACGCGCAGGAGGGAGAATGCGCACGTGCTGGAAATCCTCGGACTGTCGCACAGCGACTCCACCG
This sequence comes from Allostreptomyces psammosilenae, assembly GCF_013407765.1. Taxonomy (GTDB): domain Bacteria; phylum Actinomycetota; class Actinomycetes; order Streptomycetales; family Streptomycetaceae; genus Allostreptomyces; species Allostreptomyces psammosilenae. The sequence goes on along the minus strand of NZ_JACBZD010000001.1, from coordinate 2,411,848 downwards.
TCTACGAGACCCTCGTGGACCGCCCCGCCGTCGGCCTGACCGACCTCGCCGAACTGTGCCCGACCGTCCCCCGGACACAGATACGGACGATCCTGCTCCGACTGGAGTCCCAGGGGCTCGTCAGCCGGCTGCCCAACCGGCCGGTCCGCTACGTGGCCTGCGCCCCGGACACCGCCCTCGGCACCCTGGTCGCCGCCCGCGAACGCGAACTCGCCGGCGTCCGCGACCGCCTGGAGGACCTCACCGGCCGCTGGCACACCGCCCGCACCGAAGCCGACCCGCACGAACTCGTCGAGATCGTCGACGGGGTGGAGGCCACCGCCCGCCGCGTCGAACAGATCCAGCGGGCCGCCCGCCGCGAGGTCCTGGTCGTCGACAAGCCGCCCTACGTCGGCGGGGGCCGGGGCGCCAACACCGTGGAACTCGAACTCCTCCGCGACCGCCGGGTCGCCTACCGCGCCATCTACGACCGCGAGGGCTTCGAGGCCGCCCAGAAGCAGCAGGAGGTCGAGGAGTTCATCGCCCTCGGCGAGCAGGCCCGGGTGCTGCCCGGCGTCCCGATGAAGATGATCATCGCCGACGACGCCGCCCTCGTCCCGCTGCAGCCCGGCGCCCGCGCCGTCGAGTCCGCCATGGTCGTGCACCGCTGCGGACTCCTCGACGCCCTGCACGCCCTGTTCGAGTCCCTGTGGACCCGCGCCATCCCCATCGTCTCCGGCCTGCCCGCCCAGGCCCTCGCCGCCGACGCCGCCCCCGAGGAGGCACAGCTCCTCCGCCTGCTCGCCGCCGGCCTCACCGACGAGGCCATCGCCCGCCAGCTCGACCTCGGGGTGCGCACCGTGCAGCGCCGCATCGCCCACCTGATGGTCCGTCTCGGCGCCGCCAACCGCCTCCAGCTCGGCATGCAGCTCGTCCGCAACGGCTGGGCCTGAGCCGGCACCTCCCGCGCCGCGGCCCGCCGCCGGCCCGGCCACGGGCCGCCCCTCCCCACGCCCGGGCCCCCGCCCCGGCCTCCCCACCGCCCGGCCCGCTCACGGCCCACCCGCCCCACGGCCCGCCCACACGACGGCGCGGCCCGCCACCGCCGAACCGCGATGACGGGCCGCGCCGCTGCCGGCACCCAGCCGCTGAACCACTCAGCCGCTGAACTCCTCCAGGCCCTTGCGCGCCTGCTCCAGCAGCGCCTCCCGACCGGCGAGCTCCCGCTCCAGACGCTCCACCTGCGAAGCGTTGCCGGCCGCGCGGGCCTTCTCCAGCCGCTGCCGCAACTGCTCCACGGCCGCCTCCAGCTGCCCGGTCAGACCCGCCGCCCGAGCCCGCGCCTCCGGGTTGGTGCGCCGCCACTCGGCCTCCTCGGCCTCCCGGATCGCCCGCTCCACCGCGTGCAGCCGGCCCTCCACCGCGGAACGCGCGTCCCGCGGCACCGGACCGATCTCCTCCCAGCGCTCACCGATCGACCGGAACGCCGCCCGCACCGCCTTGAGGTCCTTCACCGGCAGCAGCGCCTCGGCCTCCACCAGCAGCGCCTCCTTGGCCGTCTGGTTCTCCCGGTACTCCGCGTCACGCTCCGCGAACACCGCGTTGCGGGCCTGGAAGAAGACGTCCTGCGCGCCACGGAACCGCGCCCACAGCTCCTCCTCGGCCTCCCGCTGCGCCCGCCCCGCCGACTTCCACTCGTTCATCAGCTCGCGGTAGCGGGTCGCCGTCGCGCCCCAGTCGGTGGAGTCCCGCAGCGCCTCCGCCTCGGCGACCAGCTTCAGCTTGCGCAGCCGGGCGTCCTCGCGCTGCGCGTCCAGCGAGGCGAAGTGCGACTTGCGGCGCTTGGAGAACGTCGAGCGGGCGTGCGAGAAGCGGTGCCACAGCTCGTCGTCGCTCTTGCGGTCCAGCCGCGGCAGGCCCTTCCAGGTGTCCACCAGCGCACGCAGCCGGTCACCGGCCACCCGCCAGTCCGTGGACTCCGCCAGCCGCTCCGCCTCCGCGACCACCTGCTCCTTGGCCTCACGCGCCTCCGCCTGGGCCCGCGCCTTGCGCTCCCGGCGCTCCTCGCCGCGCTTGTGCACCAGCGCCACCAGCGCGTCCAGCCGCTCGCCCAGGGCCTGGAGGTCCCCCACCGCGTGCGCCTCGTCCACCGCGGTGCGCAGGTGCTCGATGGCGGTCATGGCGTCCTTGACCGCAAGGTCCGTGGTGCGCACCCGGCGCTCCAGCAGCTCGATCTCCACGACCAGGCCGTCGTACTTGCGCTTGAAGTACGCCAGGGCCTCGTCGGGGGAGCCGGCCTGCCACGAACCGACGACGCGCTCGCCGTCAGCCGTGCGGACGTACACGGTCCCCTGCTCGTCGACACGGCCCCACGGGTCGCTGCTCACAGCGCCTCCTCACCATGATCGGCGACGAGCGTGCCCGCGGCCCGCCGATCGCCCATCGTCCACAGTCCTGCCCCGGCCCCCGCGCGCGGACCGCACCGGCGGCCGGCCTCCCGCCGCCGCGTCGCGGCGGGACGTCCAGGCAGGTCATTACACAGGAAACATAGGCGACCGGCGGGCCCCTTGTCCGCACCGCGAGCCACGAACAGTCAACCGGAATCGAACCGTCATCCGGTCCCGGGGGCCGGCCGCCCGACTCCCGCCGGCTCAGGACTCCTTCGGCGCGACGGTCACGTCCGTCAACTGCACGCCCTGCACCGGCGCGCCGTCCTGGCCGCCGCCCTGCACCCCGGCCGCGGCCACCGCCGCCACCCGGTCCAGCCCGGACGTGACGGTGCCGAACGGCGTGTAGCTCGCCGGCAGTTGGCTGTCCTCGTACACGATGAAGAACTGGCTGCCGCCGGAGTCCGGCTGACCGGTGTTCGCCATCGCCACCGTGCCCGCCGGGTAGGTCTCGCCCTCCACCGCCGGGTCGTCCAGGTTCTCGTCCGGGATGGTGTAGCCCGGGCCGCCGGTGCCCTGGCCGGTCGGGTCGCCGCACTGCAGCACGTTCAGGGTCCCGCTGGTCACCCGGTGGCAGACCGAGTTGTCGAAGTAGTCCTCGCCGGCCAGGAACGCGAAGGAGTTCACCGTGTGCGGGGCCTTGGAGGCGTCCATCTCCACCGTGATGTCACCGCAGTTGGTCGCCAGCGTCATCGTGTAGGTGGCGGACTCGTCGATCTCCATCGCCGGCTCGGCGTCGAACGTCGCCCCGTTCGGGGTGGCGTCCGTCGGCTCGGTGCAGCCCTCGATCGGCGTGGCCACGGTCGAGGCGGAGGCCGACGGCGAGGGCGACGCCGTGTCCGCCGCGGTGTCCTGCGAGGAGTCGTCGTCCCCGCCGACCAGCTCCACCGTCGTCCACGCGCCGCCGGCCAGCACCAGCACGCCGGCCACCGTGAGCGCCGTGATGCGGTTGCGCCGCCGCCGCTTGGCCGCCGCCTCGCGCTGCCGCTCCAACTGCCGCAGGTGCCGCTGGCGCGCCAACTCCCGACGACGCTTCTCCTTGTTGCTGACCAAGGCTCGATCCCTTCTCCAGGCGCCCGGCGCGGCGCGGGCGGTACCCGCCGAAGACCGGGACGCGAACGGACATGCGGCGCACTCGCCCGCGCATTTTAGGTCCCCGGCCTGTCAAGGCGGCATCAGTGGGAGATATCAGTTTGCGGACCCCGGTGGGGCGGGGACGGGGCCGGACGCCCGGCGGGGCGCCCGGAGAGCCGCCTGGTGGGCCGCCCGGTGGGGCGGCGGACGCCACGCCCGGATTCGGTTCGCGTGGCCCGGCCGCCCGCCGGTAGGCTCCGACTACAGAGCGAATAAAGTTAGGCAACCGACCCGGACGTTTGAGGAGCGCCGTGCTCATCGCAGGATTTCCCGCCGGCGCCTGGGGCACCAACTGCTACGTCATCGCCCCCGCCGCGGGCGAGGAGTGCGTCATCGTCGACCCCGGCCACCAGGCCGCCGACGGCGTCGCCGAACTCCTGCGCGAGCACCGCCTCAAGCCGGTCGCCGCGCTCCTCACCCACGGCCACATCGACCACACCGCGTCCGTCGTCCCGGTCTGCGGAGCCTCCGGCATCCCCGCCTACATCCACCCGGACGACCGCTACATGCTCACCGACCCCGGCAAGGCCCTCGGCATCTCGCTCGGGGCCCAGCTGATGGGCGAGATCACCATCGGCGAACCCGACGACCTGCGCATCCTCGACGACGGCGACGTGCTGCCGCTCGCCGGACTGGAACTCACCGTGAACCACGCGCCCGGCCATACCAGGGGGTCGGTGACCTTCAGGCTCCCCGAGCAGGCGGACATCCCGCCCGTGCTCTTCTCCGGAGACCTGATCTTCGCCGGCTCCGTCGGACGCACGGACCTCCCCGGCGGCGACACCGCCGCCCTCATGGAGTCCCTGGCACGCGTGTGCCTGCCCCTGCCGGACCGGACCGTCGTCCTGTCCGGCCACGGGCCCCAGACCAGCATCGGCACCGAGCGCTCCGCCAACCCCTACCTGCGCCAGGCCGCCGCCCTCGCCGCCACCGCGGCGACGGACCGCGCCACGCCCGGCGACACGGACGGACCGGCGACCAGCGTCCCGCGACGAGGAATGTGACAACCCCAGCAGTGAGCACCTTCTCCGCCCCCAAGGGCACCTACGACCTCATCCCCCCGGACTCCGAGGCCTTCCTCGCCGTCCGCGAAGCCCTCGCCGCCCCCGCCCGGCGCGCCGGCTACGGCTACATCGAGACCCCCACCTTCGAGAGCACCGCCCTGTTCTCCCGCGGCGTCGGCGAGTCCACGGACATCGTCTCCAAGGAGATGTACACCTTCACCACCCGCGGCGGCGCCTCCCTCTCACTGCGCCCCGAGGGCACCGCCTCGGTGCTCCGCGCGGCCCTGGAGCGCAACCTGCACAAGCAGGGCCTGCCGGTGAAGCTGTGGTATTCCGGCTCCTACTACCGCTACGAGCGCCCCCAGGCCGGCCGCTACCGGCACTTCTCCCAGGTCGGCGCCGAGGCGCTGGGCGCCGAGGACCCGGCCCTGGACGCCGAGCTGATCACCATGGCCGTCGACGCCTTCACCGGCCTCGGCCTGAGCCAGGTCCGGCTGCTGCTCAACTCGCTCGGCTGCCGCGCCTGCCGTCCGGTGTACCGCGCCGCCCTCCAGGAGTTCCTGCGCTCCGTCGACCTGTCCTTCCTGGAGCCGGACGACGAGGCCGACATCCGCCGCCGGATCGAGATCAACCCGCTGCGCGTCCTCGACGACAAGCGCAAGGCCGTCCAGGAGCGCCTGGCCGGCGCCCCGCTCATGGCCGACCACCTGTGCGAGGAGTGCAAGGCGTACCACGAGCAGGTCCGCTCCCTGCTCACCGACGCCGGCGTCCGCTACGAGGACGACCCCAAGCTGGTGCGCGGCCTGGACTACTACACCCGCACCACCTTCGAGTTCGTCCACGACGGCCTCGGCGCCCAGTCCGCCGTCGGCGGCGGCGGCCGGTACGACGGCCTGTCCGAGATGATCGGCGGGCCCGCGCTGCCCTCGGTGGGCTACGCCATCGGCGTGGACCGCACCGTGCTCGCCCTCGCCGCCGAGGGCGTGGAGCTCACCCTGCCCGCGCGCACCCGGGTCTACGCCGTCCCGCTCGGCGAGGAGGCCCGCCGCACCCTGTTCGGGCTGGTCACCGAGTTGCGCCGGGCCGGCGTCGCGGCCGACATGGCCTACGGCGGCAAGGGCCTCAAGGGCGCCATGAAGTCCGCCGACCGCTCCGGCGCGGCCTTCGCCGTCGTCGCCGGCGAGCGCGACCTGGCCGAAGGCGTCGCCCAGCTGAAGGACCTGACCAGCGGCGAACAGACCCCCGTCGCCCTCACCGAACTCGTCACCACCATCAAGGAGAAGCTGTCGTGATCCGCACCCATGAAGCCGGCACGCTGCGCAAGGAGCACGCCGGCAGCATCGTCACCCTCGCCGGCTGGGTCGCCCGGCGCCGGGATCACGGCGGGGTGGCGTTTCTCGACCTGCGGGACGCCTCCGGCACCGTCCAGGTCGTGGTGCGGGACCTCGACGCCGCCCACGGGCTGCGCAGCGAGTACTGCGTGAAGGTGACCGGCGAGGTGGCCGTCCGCCCGGAGGGCAACGAGAACCCGGAGCTGCCCACCGGCGAGATCGAGGTCAACACCACCGAGCTGGAGGTGCTCTCCACCGCGGCCCCGCTGCCCTTCCCGGTCGCCGAGTACGAGCCCGGCTCGGTCAACGAGGAGGCCCGCCTCACCTACCGCTACCTGGACCTGCGCCGCGAGGGCCCGGCCCGTGCGCTGCGGCTGCGCTCCCGGGTCAACCACATCATCCGCTCGGTGATGGAGGAGAACGGCTTCCTCGACATCGAGACGCCGTACCTGACCCGCTCCACCCCCGAGGGCGCCCGCGACTTCCTCGTCCCGGTCCGGCTCCAGCCTGGCACCTGGTACGCGCTGCCGCAGTCCCCGCAGCTGTTCAAGCAGCTGCTGATGGTCGCCGGCATGGAGCGCTACTACCAGATCGCCCGCTGCTTCCGCGACGAGGACTTCCGCGCCGACCGGCAGCCGGAGTTCACCCAGCTCGACGTCGAGATGTCGTTCTGCGACACCGAGGACGTCCTCGCCCTCGGCGAGCAGGTCATCCGCCGCATCTGGAGCGAGGTGCACGGCGTCGAGCTGCCCGACCCGCTGCCCCGGATGACCTTCGCCGAGGCGATGTCCCGCTACGGCTCGGACAAGCCCGACCTGCGCTTCGGCCAGGAGCTGGTGGACCTCACCGAGTACTTCGCCGGCACCTCCTTCCGGGTCTTCCAGGCCGAGCACGTCGGCGCCGTGGTCATGCCCGGCGGCGCCGCGCAGACCCGCAAGGAGCTCGACGCCTGGCAGGACTGGGCCAAGGCGCGCGGCGCCAAGGGCCTGGCCTACGTGGTCGTCGACGCCGACAGCGGCGAGCTGCGCGGCCCGGTCGCCAAGAACCTGTCGGAGGAGCACCTCGGCGGCCTGCTCGAGGCCACCGGCGCGCGGCCCGGCGACGCCATCTTCTTCGCCGCCGGCAAGCGCACCGCCGCCCTGGAGCTGCTCGGCGCGGCCCGGCTGGAGATCGGCCGCCGCTGCGAGCTGATCGACGAGTCGGCGTGGAAGTTCGTGTGGATCGTGGACTGGCCGATGTTCGAGCCGCTGGAGGACGGCAACGGTGAGTTCACCGGCTGGCACGCCGTGCACCACCCGTTCACCGCGCCGTCGGGGCCTTACGTCGACACCTTCGACAAGGACCCGGCGAGCGCCATCGCGGACGCCTACGACCTGGTCCTCAACGGCTCCGAGATCGGCGGCGGCTCGCTGCGTATCCACCGCCGGGACGTGCAGCAGCGCGTCTTCCAGACCATCGGCCTGACCGAGGAGGAGGCGAACAGCCAGTTCGGCTTCCTGCTGGAGGCCTTCAACTACGGCCCGCCGCCGCACGGCGGCATCGCCTTCGGCCTGGACCGCCTGGTGGCGCTGCTCGGCGGGCTGGAGACCATCCGGGACGTCATCGCCTTCCCGAAGACCGCCTCCGGCGGCGACCCGCTGACCGGCGCCCCGACGCCGATCACCGCCGCGCAGCGCCGCGACGCCGGCGTGGACGCCAAGCCGAAGGTGGCCGACGACGTCGCCGCCCGCGCCATGCTCAAGGCCGCCAAGAGCACCGAGGGCACCTACTGACCGAGGCGCACCCACCGAACGCGGAACACGGGGCGGGGCCCGGACGCCATGCGTCCGGGCCCCGCCCCGTGTTCGTTCGGCGGGCGCGTGGGCTTTCTTGACCTGGCTTGACGAACTGCCGGGGGAGGTTTGGCGGACATTTTGCGGAACGGATCCTCACAACCCGGGATCCCCAACTCCCGTGCGTGGCAACGTAAGTGTCACGGAGCCGTAACGGATGCGGCACCCTGCCGACACCCCGCGGCAACCATCGAGTAGGCCAGTGCTGAGGGCTTGTCACACCCGCCGATGTCAGCCCTGTCCCGTCAAACCGAGGAGCCGATCGATGCACCAGGTCACCCCCACCGGATGGGAGGCCCTCTTCGTCCACACGACCAGGGAGGGCGGCCAGCGCGTCATCTCGCGCACCGTGGAGTCCTGGGACGAGGAGGGCTACGCGCTCGTCGTCGAGGAGAAGGGCGGCCGGCTGCGCCGCGCCGTCAGCTACAGCAACTTCCACACCCTGCGCTCCCTGGCCGGCCGCCCCGGCACCTCGTCCGACGACGACCAGACGGCGACGCGGGCGCTGGGGGAGACGGTGCCGGTACCGGCACAGTGACGCCGCCCCCGCCCTCGGCCGCCGCCGGGGCAGCGCGGGCCGCCGCCCGGGCGGCACCGGCCGGCGGTCGGGGGCCGGGGCACTCTGTGCTGTTTGACACGCGTAGAGCCGGGTAGCGCGCCCCGCCGCACATGAGTACGCGTACTCATGTGCGGCTTTCCACGCCCCACGAAGCTGATGGCCATGATGGGAACCCAAGGTCAGACAGCGACGAGGACGACGACGGCGACCGGCTCGGCCGCTCCGCCGCGCTGGCCCGCCGTCGCGGCGGCGGTCGCCGTGTTCGCCCTCGGGGTGCTGGTGGCCGAGAGCGGCCGCCGCTCCGGCGGGATCATGCTGGTGCTGCCCTTCGTGCCGGCCGTCGTCGGCGGCGCGATGGCCTTCTACGCCCTCGCCCGGGTGCGTGGATGGCGGGCGCGCCAGCGTGGGCAGCTGCGCGTGCTGGCGGCCATCGCCATGCTCCAGGTCCCGGCGGTGGTCGGCTTCTACTCCTGGCTCACGTACTACCTCTACGGGGCCTGAGGGCGGCGGAACCGATGACCGACCGATACGACGACGACCGCCGTCCCCGCCCCGGACGACGCGCCCCCGCCACCGCCGACCGGATCTGGGCCGGCGCCTTCGCCGGCGCGGCGCTGGGCCTGGTCTACCTCTGGCTGCGCTCCCCGCTCGCCGACCCGACCAGCCCGCTGATGCTGCCGCTGCCCCTGCTGGCCGTCGGCGCCCTCGGCGCCGCTGGCATGGCCTGGCGGGCGGACGCCGTCTCGCCGGAGCGGCGGACCCTGCTGCTGGTCACCACCGCCCTGAGCGTGCTGGTGGTGCCGGTCCTGCTGCTCCTGCTGACCACCGTGCTGCTGGCCGGCGGGTGAGCGGCGGCGAGTGAGCGGCGTGGGCCGGCCCCGCGCCCCGGCGTGGGGCCCACCGGCCCCCACCGGCCCCACCGGCCCCCGCCGTTCGCCGGCTGTCGCCCGCCCGCCATAGGCTTGCGGCCCGTGGACGACCTCTTCACCGCCGCGGCGGACCGACGACAGGAGACCGAACCCGGGGCCGCCCCCCTCGCCGTGCGGATGCGCCCCCGCACCCTCGACGAGGTGGTGGGCCAACGGCACCTCCTCGGTGCGGGCTCGCCGCTGCGCCGCCTGGTAGCCGCCTCCACCGGCCGCGCCGCCACCTCCTCGGTGATCCTGTGGGGCCCGCCCGGCACCGGCAAGACCACCCTGGCAACCGTCGTCAGCCACGCCACCAACCGCCGCTTCGTGGAGCTGTCCGCGATCACCGCCGGCGTGAAGGAGGTCCGCGCCGTCATCGAGGGCGCGCGCCGCGCCTCCGGGGCACACGGCCAGGACACCGTGCTCTTCCTCGACGAGATCCACCGCTTCACCAAGGCCCAGCAGGACTCCCTGCTGCCCGCCGTGGAGAACCGCTGGGTCACCCTGATCGCCGCCACCACCGAGAACCCGCACTTCTCGGTGATCAGCCCGCTGCTCTCGCGCTCCCTGCTGCTCACCCTCGAACCCCTCACCGAGGACGACATCCGGCAGCTCGTCCGCCGCGCCGTCGCCGAGGAACGCGGACTCGCCGGCGAGATCCGGCTCAGCCCCGAGGCCGAGGACCACCTCGTGCGGGTCAGCGGGGGCGACGCCCGCCGCGCGCTGACCGCCCTGGAGGCCGGAGCCGGAGCCGTCCTCGCCGGGGAAGGGGGCGCCACGGGAGACGGCGCGGCCGATGGCGGCGCGATCGACGACGGCCCGCCCACCCTGGACGTGGAGACGCTCCAGGCGGCCGTCAACCAGGCCGCCGTGCGCTACGACCGCGACGGCGACCAGCACTACGACGTCGCCAGCGCGCTGATCAAGTCCATCCGGGGCAGCGACGTCGACGCCGCCTTGCACTACCTCGCCCGGATGATCGAGGCCGGCGAGGACCCCCGCTTCATCGCCCGACGGCTGATGATCTCCGCCAGCGAGGACATCGGCCTGGCCGACCCCACCGCCCTGACCACCGCCGTGGCCGCCGCCCAGGCCGTCGCCCTGATCGGCTTCCCCGAGGCCAGGATCACCCTCGCCCAGGCCGTCATCCACCTCGCCCTGGCCCCGAAGTCCAACGCCGCCATCATGGCCGTGGACGCCGCGCTCGCCGACGTGCGCAAGGGGCTCGCCGGCCCCGTCCCGCCCCACCTGCGCGACGCCCACTACAAGGGCGCCTCCTCGCTCGGCCACGGCCAGGGCTACCAGTACCCGCACGACCTGCCCGGAGGCATCGCCGCCCAGCAGTACGCCCCGGACGCCGTCCACGGCCGCCGCTACTACCGGCCCACCCGGCACGGCGCCGAGGCCCGCTACGCGGAGGTCGCCGAACGGGTCCGCGAACGCCTCGGCAAGCCCAGGGAGTGAGGACCCGCGACGGGCGGCGCCCCGGCGCCCCGGCGTCTCAGACCGCCGCGGGCGCCCGGCCGCCCATCTGCGGCACGGCCGACAGCAGCGAGCGGGTGTACTCGTGCTTCGGCGCGGCGAAGATCTCCTCCCGGGTACCCGACTCGACGATCTCCCCCCGGTACATCACCGCGATCCGCTCGCAGAAGTGCCGGACCACCGTCAGGTCGTGCGAGACGAACAGGTAGGAGACGCCCAGCTCCCTCCGCAGGTCCTGCAGCAGGTTCAGCACCTGCGCCTGCACCGAGACGTCCAGCGCGGACACCGGCTCGTCCGCCACGATCAGCTCCGGCTCCATCGCCAGCGCCCGTGCGATGCCGATCCGCTGCCGCTGCCCGCCGGAGAACTCGTGCGGGTAGCGGTGCAGGTGCGCCGGCTCCAGCCCGACCAGCTCCAGCAGCTCCCGCACCCGCGCCCGCCGCTCCCTCGCCGTGGCCCGCGTGTGGATCTCCAGCGGCGCGGCGACGATCTCCTCCACCGTGCGGCGCGGGTTCAGTGAGGAGTACGGATCCTGGAAGACGATCTGGATCCGCCGGGCCAGCGCCATCCGCCGGGCGTGCGGGGCGGTGGTGAGCTCCTCGCCGTCGAACCGCACCGATCCCGAGGTCGCCCGTTCCAGACCCACCAGCACCCGGGAGGTCGTCGTCTTGCCCGATCCGGACTCCCCGACCAGGCCGAAGGACTCCCCGCGGGCGATCTCGAACGACACGTTCCGCACCGCCCGCACCTTCTCCACCGTCCGCCGCAGGATCGCCGAACGCACCGGGAAGTCCACGCAGAGACCCCGTACGCTCAGCAGTGCCGAGCCCTCCGGCGCGGCCACGGCCGGCGCCGAGACCGCCTCCGCGGCCGCGGGGGAAGCCGTCTCCACCGGCCCCGGCGCGCTGCTCTCCGCGGCGGCCTGCCCCCCGTCCCGGCCCGCCACCGCCTCGCCGTCGGCGTCGTCGTCGCCACCCAGGAAGTCCGCCACCGTCAGCAGCCGCGACCCGGGGGGCGTGCGCAGCGTCGGCACCGAGGCGATCAGCGCCCTGGTGTAGGGGTGCCGCGGCGCGCGCAGCACCTCGGCGGTCGGCCCCTCCTCCACCTTCCGCCCCCGGTACATCACCAGCGTGCGGTCCGTCGTCTCGGCGATCACCCCGAAGTCGTGCGTCACCAGGATCACCGACAGCCCCATGTCCGCCTGGAGGTCCTTGAGGATCCGCAGCACCTGCGCCTGGATGGTCACGTCCAGCGCGGTGGTGGGCTCGTCCGCGATGACCACCTCCGGCTCGTTCATCAGCGCCATCGCGATCATCACCCGCTGCCGCATGCCCCCGGAGAACTGGTGCGGGAAGTCCCGCGCCCGCCGCCCCGGCTCCGGGATGCCCACCCGGTCCAGCATCTCCACCGCCCGGCGCCGCGCCCGGCCCCGCTCCGCGCGCGGATGGTGCAACCGGTACATCTCCTCCAGCTGCGCCCCCACCCGGTGGTACGGGCTCAGCGCGGCCAACGCGTCCTGGAACACCATCGACATCCGCCCGCCCCGCACCCGCCGCATCTCCTCCTCCCCGGCCGCCAGCAGATCCAGACCGCCCAGCCGGGCGCTGCCGGTGACCGTGGTGCGCCCCGGGTCGTGCAGGCCCATCAACGCCAGACCGGTGGCGGACTTCCCCGACCCGGACTCGCCCACGATCCCCAGCACCTCACCCCGCCGCAGCTCGAAGTCCAGCCCCCACACGGCCCGCACCGGGGCGTGCTCCGTGGCGAAGGTGATCTCCAGGTCCCGCACGCTCAGCACGACGGGGGAGGCGGCGGCGGGGGCGCCCGCCGAGGCGTCGGTGGTGGCGTTCATCGATGGCTCCTTCTCAGGCTCCGGGAGGAGGTCCGCGACGGCGGCGGGGGAGGGGCGGGGCGGCGGGTCAGGCGGCGGCGCCGGTGACGCTCAGTTCAGCCGCACCCGCGGATCCAGGTAGGCGATCACCAGGTCGGCGACGGCCACGAACAGCACGACGACGAAGGCCGCCAGCATCACCGTGCCCACCACCGTCGGCAGGTCGTTCTGGGTGATCGCGTCCAGCGACAACTGCCCGATGCCGTTCACCCCGAACACCGTCTCGGTGATCACCGCCCCGCCCAGCAGCGTGCCGACCTCCAGGCAGATCAGCTGCACCAGCGGCGCCGCGGCACCGCGCGAGGTGTACCGCAGGTGGTTGCGCCACCACCCCAGGCCCTTGCTGCGCCCGGTGCGCACGTACTCCTCGCCCATCGTCTCCAGCATCTGGGAGCGGGCGATGCGGGCGTAGACGGCGGCCTGGACGAAGCCGAGGACCAGCCAGGGCAGCAGCAGCCCGCGCAGCCACTCCAGCGGATCCTCCGTCAGCGGGGTGTACCCCGGGGTGGGGAAGAGCCCGGTCTGGTAGACCAGGTAGTACTGCAGCACGTAGCCGAGGAAGTAGATCTGCACGCTGGCGCCGACCAGGGTGAACATCGACAGGAACCGGTCGCTCAGGCTCCCGCGGCGCAGCGCGCTGACGAACCCCGAGGTGACGCCCAGCGCCACCACGACGGCCAGCGCGCCGGCGGCCAGCGAGAGGGTGGCCGGGAAGCGGCCGACGATGGCGTCGAGCACCGGCTGGTGCAGGTAGTACGAGTAGCCGAGGCACGGCGCCGAGCAGTCGATCATGCTGCCGTCCACGTCCCGGATCTCCCGACCCAGCACGATGCCGCGCATGTACTCCAGGTACTGCGTCGCGATCGGCTGGTCCAGGCCCATGCTGTGCCGCAGGGCATCGATCCTGGTCGGGTCGCAGGTCGGGCCGCACGCCTGCCGGGCCGGGTCGCGGGGCGCGGCGTAGAACAGGCCGAAGGTGACGACGCTGATGGCCAGCAGCACCACGACCATCTGGACGAGGCGCCGGGCGAGATACGCGAGCATGGGACGGGAACCTCCGGGCGCGCCGGGCGCGGCGCCGGCCCTGGCGGGACTCGGGCGGGCGCCGCACCCGGTGGGGTGGTTGCGTGGCGGTGGAGCGGTGGCGGTGGCCCCGGAGGGTCACTCGGCGACGTAGACCCCGTTGAGCGCGTTGAGGCCGTGCACCGGGTCCAGGCGCACGTTGCCCAGTCCGGATCCGTGCAGCTGGTTGTAGGCGTTGTAGACGTAGGGGATCAGCGGCACGTCCGCCATGACCTCCCGCTCCAGCGCGTACAGGGCCGCGCTCTTCTCGTCCGGGTCGGACAGCGCGGAGATCCGGTCGATCTCGGCGTTGACCTCCTCGTCGTCGTAGAAGGCGTGGTTGAGGTCGCCGGGCTGCCGGCCGTCCAGGATCACCGGCAGGACGGTGGAGGGGGTGGGCCAGTCGGCGCCCCAGCCGCCCCAGTACAGGTCGTACTCGTTGTCGGGGTCGGCGATGACGTCGTAGTAGTTGGTGGAGTCGACGGCGGTGGCCACCACCTCGATGCCGGAGGCCTCGTAGCCGGCCACCAGGGCCTGGGCGATCTGCTGCCAGCGGTCGGTGTTGGGGTAGGCGTAGGTGATCCGCAGGTTCTCCCGGCCGGCCTCGGCGAGGAGCTCGGCCACCCTGGCCGGGTCACCGGCCGGGTCCGCCTCGAACAGGTCGTACTCCTGGAAGCCGTACAGCGTGGGCGAGGTGATGGTGGAGGCGAACTCGCCGACCATCGGACCGCCCTCCACCTGGCGGATCTGCTCCCGGGGCAGGCCGTACAGCAGCGCCTCGCGCACCGTCCGGTCGGTGATCCGCCGGGTGTTGATGTAGAAGTAGTCGACGTACGGCGACAGGCCCTGGTTGAGCACCTGGTCCCGGTTCGGCATGGCGTCGACCTGGTCGATGAGCTCCGGCGAGAGCACGCTGGTGACCGTCATGGACCCCGGCTCCTCCAGGATCCGCTGGTTGATGTTGAGCGACTCCAGGCCGAACTGCCACTCGTAGCGGTCCGCGAACTGGTAGCGGGCCGGATCCGTCTCCGGCACCCAGTACTCGTTGCGCTCCATCACCAGGGTGGAGTTGAACTCACGCTCGGTGATCTTGTAGGGGCCGTTGGAGAACGGGTGCACGTCGTAGTCCGCGCCGGTGTCCTTGTCCTCGCGGACCGGCGTGGCCGTCGGCATCGCGGCCGCGAACGGCACGTCCGCCTGCGGCTCGGCGAAGTGGAAGACCACCGTCTTGTCGTCCGGCGTCTCGATGGCGTCCAGCTCGCCGTCGCGCGGGCCGCCGTACGCCTGCTGCGCCTCGGTGAAGCTCGAGGTTCCGGTCAGCCACTGCTGGAAGTACGGCGGCCCCACCTCCATGCCCTCCCCGAAGGAGCGCTCGATGCCGTACTTGACGTCGGCTGAGGTGACCGGCTGGCCGTCCTCCCAGTTCACGTCGTCCTTGAGGGTGAAGGTCCAGGTGCGGCCGCCGTCGGAGGGCGTACCGGTGTCCGTGGCGAGGTCACCGACCAGCACGGTGGAGCCGTCGATCTGGGTGTAGGTGGTCAGCTGCCGGGAGAACAGCTTGGCCACCGTCGACTCGGAGTTGACGTAGATCTTCTGCGGGTCCAGGTGGGCGTGGTCGTCCTGGTCGTACACCTTGATGGTGCCGCCCGAGCGGGCTCCCTCGACCTCCGGGGCCGGGCCCCGGCTCTCCTCGGCGGTGCCGATCCGGAAGTTCTGCTGCTCGACCGGTTCGGGCGCGGTCGAGGACGGCGCCGCGGAGGTGCCCGGCTCCGTGTTGCCGCCGCCCGAGGTGCACCCGGCGACGACGGCCACGGCGGCGACGGCCGCCACCGCGCGGCCCAGTCTGCGATGGTTCACAGCGGTTCCTCCTGATCTGGTCGCCCGGGCCGAGGCGAACGAACCCGAGACATGGGTAGGGCGGGGCCGGCCCGCGCGACGACGGGCCGGGCCCTGGCAGGGGACAGGCGTGGGAGGGGAGCGGTGCGGGCAGTGGTCGGCGGGCGGCGGGGCAGCCGGGGAGCCGGGCAGCCGGGTAGCCGGGTCGGGGAGCGGGGGAGCGCGGGCGCCTGGGCGTCGGGGCGGCGTGCGGTCAGGGCCCGGTCAGCGTCCGGTCCGTGGGTCCAGCGCGTCCCGCACGGCGTCACCGAGCAGGTTGAACGCCAGCACGAACACCAGGATCGTCACGCCCGGCCAGAACATGTACGTCGGAACCGAGTAGAACAACTGCGCCCCGCGATTGATCATCCGGCCCCAGTCAGGAATGGGTTCGAGGATTCCCACACCGAGAAACGACAGCGCCGCCTCGGTGGTGACGTAGGCCGGAACCGCCAGGGTCACGTGAATGATGATCGGCGCCCAGAGATTCGGCAGGAGCTCCCGGAAAATGATTCTGGTGCGACTCGCGCCCATCGCCCGCGCCGCCTGGACGAATTCCCTCTCCCGCAGCGAGCGCACCAGGGTGCGCAGCAACAGCGCGAGGGTGACCCAGCCGAACGCCGCGAGCACCAGGATCAACGTGCCGAACTGCACCAGGGCGGATTTCTCCTCGCCGGGTTCGACCAGCCGCGAGTCGATCACCGGCGTCATCGCGATGAACAGCAGCAGGGTCGGGAACGCCAGCAGCGTGTTGGACACCAGGACGAACAGCCGGTCCGACAGGCCGCTGAGGTACCCCACCGTCACCCCCACCACCATCCCGATCACGGTGGTCAGCAGCACCGCGGCGAACGCGATCACCAGCGAGGTGCGCATGCCGTACAGCAGCTGCGTGAACACGTCCCGCCCCAGCCCCGGCTCCAGGCCGAACCAGAACTCGCCGCTGACGCCCCCGTTGGGCAGCACCGGGGCGCCCGTCGGGGTCAGCAGCCCCGGGATCCGCTGCCCGTAGTGGGTGTTCGGATCCTTGCCGTACAGCCGGGCGATCAGCGGGGCGCCGAACGAGACGAGCAGGAAGAACAGCACCACCCCGAGGGAGAACATCCCCACCCGGTCCCGCCGGAAGCGGCGCAGCGCCAGGGCGCCCGGGGACAGGCCCGCCGCCGCAACCCCCGCCCCGCCCGGCCGGCCGTCGACGGCCACGGTCGCGGCGCCCGCGGTCGCGGCGGCCACGGCACCGGCCGCCGCCGTACCGGCGGCCGGGCCCGAATCAATTCCCTTGCTCATCGGCAGTCACTTCCGCTTCGGTGGGCGGTAGCAGCGGGACACGCCGGGGTTACCGGCGCTTGCGGCGAATTTCCTGCCTCGCGGGCCCGCCGGCAATGGGCTCGAGAATGTCGAGACGAAGTTGTGACCAGTGGTTCGAGAGTATTGCGGGGGACTGGTCCGATTTGAGAGAAGTTCCGTCATTCCGTGTTCACGGGGCGGCAACAGGGAAGCAATCGGCCCATTCGCCGCCCCTTCCCCCCGGCCGCCGTCCGCCCCCCTCGTGATCACAATCCTCCCCACGTCCGCGCGGGGCGCCACCACGTCCGCGCACGGCCGCCACGCGAATCCCCTGCCCGGCGGCCCCCTCCCGCCCGGCACGACCGTGCGTAGGCTTCCCTGGCGGGCGGAGGCGGAACACCGGCCACCGCCCGCCGGGATCCGTTTCCGGCCGGCGCGCGCCGCCCGGAAAACCCCTTGCGCCGCACCGCCCCGCGGAGCGCCCCGCCGGCGGACGCCCCGCCCCCGGGGAGGGGGTATGCTGACTCGCGAAGGGCGCACAGACGCCGGGCTCGTCACCGGAGCATTCTCCGGACCGTCGAGTTCCGCTTCGCGCTGCCCTTCGACCGAGGACCGCTCCCGCCGCGCCACGCTCTTCGCCCGAGCCGACACGCCCGCGGGACCCTCCGACTCATGGGTGCGGCTGGCCCGTGCCGCGGCACGGGTTTCCCGAGTCGGACCAGCGATGCCCCGGCACCGAAGCAAGCCACACCAGTACCGGAAGGTTCCCGTTCACGTGAACAACTCGCGTCCCAAGGTCCGGCTGTCCCGCGCTCTGGGCATCCCGCTGACCCCGAAGTCCGTCAAGTACTTCGAGGCCCGCCCCTACCCGCCCGGCCAGCACGGCCGCGGGCGCAAGCAGAGCAGCGACTACAAGGTCCGCCTGCTCGAGAAGCAGCGCCTGCGCGCCCAGTACGACCTCAGCGAGACCCAGCTCAGCCGCGCCTTCGACCGCGCCCGCAAGGCCGAGACCAAGACCGGTGAGGCCCTGATCGTCGAGCTCGAGCGCCGCCTCGACGCCCTGGTCATGCGCGCCGGCTTCGCCCGCACCATCTACCAGGCCCGCCAGATGGTCGTCCACGGCCACATCGAGGTCAACGGCCAGAAGGTCGACAAGCCCTCCTACAACGTGCGCATCGGCGACGTCGTGATGGTCCGCGAGCGCAGCCGCAACAAGCCGCTGTTCCACGTCGTCCGCGAGGGCGGCTTCGCCGGCGAGGGCCAGACCCCCAAGTACCTCCAGGTCAACCTCAAGGCCCTCGCCTTCCGCCTGGAGCGCGAGCCCCAGCGCCGCGAGGTCCCGGTGGTCTGCGACGAGCAGCTCGTCGTCGAGTACTACTCCCGCTGATCCACGGGTGACGATCCCGGGCCGCGCGGCCACCCCGCGCGGCCCGGGATCACGCTTTCTCCCCCCACCCCGCCACCCGGCCGGGAGCCCCGACCCCAACACGCGCCGGCCACGCCCCTCCCGCCAGGCCGGGACGGCCGGGAAGCACACCCCGCGCGCGATAGGGTTCACTCGGAACGTCAAGCACACCGCCCGGGCCCAGCGCCCCCGCACCCGCGGAGCCGCCACACCCGCGCCGCCCCGACCGCGACAGCGGCCGACGGCCGGGCGGACCCCGTTCCCGGCCACCACCGGCCCGCGGCCGACACCCGCCCCAGCGCGACCGGCCCACGGCGACCCGCGGACGGCCGAGGCGTTCCACCCCTCGCCCTCCCCGCCGAGGCGCGAGGCACCACAACCGACGAACGAGGGAGCGCACAACGTGTCCGGTGGAGAGGTGGCCGGCCTGATCGTGGCCGTCTTCTGGGCGGTACTGGTCGCCTTCATGGCCCTGGTACTCGTCAGACTGGCCCGCGTCCTCGCCGAGGCCACGCGCCTCGTGGCCGGCATCACCGACAAGACCGTCCCCCTGCTGGACGAGGTGACCGAGACCGTCCGCACCACCCAGGCCCAACTCGAGCGCGTCGACACCATCACCGGCCACGTGCAGAACGTCACCGCCAACGCCTCCGCGCTCTCCACCACCGTCGCCTCCACGGTCAGCGGGCCCCTCGTCCGGGTCGCCGCCTTCGGCTACGCCGTGCGCGCCGCCGTCGCCCGCCGCCGGCAGAGCGAACTCGTCCGCGCCAGCCGCGCCGGACTCCGCCCCGCGCGCCGCCGCGCCACCGGACGCGACTAGGGGGACGGGACCACCATGCGCCGCCTGTTCTGGATCGCCGTCGGTGCCGGCACCGCCGTCTACGTCGTCAACCGGCTGAACCGCACCGTGCGCCGCCTCCAGCCCGACCACGTCGCCCGCAGCATCGGCGGCTCGCTCACCGACCTCGCCGACTCGCTCCGCGACCTCGTCGACGAGGTACGCGCCGAAGCCGCCGTCCGCGAAGCCGAACTCGTCCAGGCCCTCGGCCTGGACACCGACCCCGCCGGCGGCCCCGCCCCCGGCAGCACCACGACCACCCACCACGCAGCAATGCCCGCGCCCCGCACGGGCCCGACGCGCGCGCCGCGCCGGAACCACCCCACCGGACGCGCCACGCACCACGGGAAGGACCACCACTGATGGAGTCGGCAGAGATCCGCCGCCGCTGGCTGCGCTTCTTCGAGGAGCGCGACCACACCGTCGTGCCCTCGGCGTCCCTCGTCGCCGACGACCCGACGCTGCTGCTCGTCAACGCCGGCATGGTGCCCTTCAAGCCGTACTTCCTCGGCGAGGCCACCCCGCCCTACAAGCGGGCCACCAGCGTGCAGAAGTGCGTGCGCACCCTCGACATCGAAGAGGTCGGCAAGACCACCCGCCACGGATCCTTCTTCCAGATGTGCGGGAACTTCTCCTTCGGCGACTACTTCAAGGAAGGGGCCATCCCGCTCGCCTGGGAGCTCCTCACCAAGTCCGTCTCCGACGGCGGCTTCGGCCTCGACGAGTCCCGGCTGTGGGTCACCGTCTACCAGGACGACGACGAGGCCGAGGAGATCTGGCGCACCAAGGTCGGCGTCCCCGCCGACCGCATCCAGCGCCTCGGCAAGGCCGACAACTTCTGGTCCATGGGCGTCCCCGGCCCCTGCGGCCCCTGCTCCGAGATCAACTACGACCGCGGCCCCGCCTTCGGCGAAGCCGGCGGCCCGGCCGTCAACGGCGAGCGCTACCTGGAGATCTGGAACCTGGTCTTCATGCAGTACGAGCGCGGCGCCGGCACCGGCAAGGACGACTTCGAGATCGTCGGCGACCTCCCCGCCCGCAACATCGACACCGGCCTCGGCCTCGAACGGCTCGCCGCGCTCCTCCAGGGCGTCGACAACCTCTACGAGATCGACACCACCCGGATGATCCTCGGCCGCGCCGCCGAGCTCACCGGCCACCGCTACGGCGCCGACCACAAGTCCGACGTCTCCCTGCGCGTCGTCGCCGACCACATCCGCACCGCCGTCATGCTCATCGGCGACGGCGTCACCCCCGGCAACGAGGGCCGCGGCTACGTGCTGCGCCGCATGATGCGCCGCGCCATCCGCAACATGCGCCTGCTCGGCGCCACCGAGCCGGTCAGCCACGAGCTGGTGAACACCACCATCGAGGCCATGGGCCCGCAGTACCCCGAGCTGATCACCGACCGCGGCCGCATCGAGACCGTCGCCGCCGCCGAGGAAGGCTCCTTCCTGCAGACCCTGCGCACCGGCACCACCATCCTGGACACCGCCGTCGCCGACACCCGCCGCCGCGGCGGCACCGTCCTCGGCGGCGACGCCGCCTTCCAGCTCCACGACACCTACGGCTTCCCCATCGACCTCACCCTGGAGATGGCCGCCGAGCAGGGGCTCACCGTCGACGAGGACGGCTTCCGCCGCCTGATGAAGGAGCAGCGCGAGCGCGCCAAGGCCGACGCCCGCGCCAAGAAGACCGGCCACGCCGACCTCAGCGCCTACCGGCACATCGCCGACTCCTCCGGCACCACCGACTTCACCGGCTACCACGACACCGCCGGCGAGGCCACCGTGCTCGGCCTCCTCGTCGACGGCCTCTCCGCGCCCGCCGCGCACGAGGGCGACGACGTCGAGATCGTCCTGGACCGCACCCCCTTCTACGCCGAGGGCGGCGGCCAGCTCGCCGACCAGGGCCGGATCACCTTCTCCTCCGGCGCCGCCGTCGACGTCCGCGACGTGCAGACCCCGGTGCCCGGCGTCATCGTGCACAAGGGCACCGTGCTGGTCGGCGAGATCACCGTCGGCGCCACCGCCTGGGCGCAGATCGACACCGACCGCCGTCGCTCCATCGCCCGCGCCCACAGCGCCACCCACCTCACCCACCAGGCGCTGCGCGACGCCCTCGGCCCCACCGCCGCCCAGGCCGGCTCCGAGAACGCCCCCGGCCGCTTCCGCTTCGACTTCGGCTCGCCCACCGCCGTCCCCGGCTCCGTGCTCACCGACGTCGAACAGAAGATCAACGAGGTCCTCGCCCGCGAACTCGACGTCCAGGCCGAGGTCATGACCATGGACGAGGCGCGCAAGCAGGGCGCCATCGCCATGTTCGGCGAGAAGTACGGCGACCGGGTCCGCGTCGTCACCATCGGCGACTACTCCAAGGAGCTGTGCGGCGGCACCCACGTGCACAACACCGCCCAGCTCGGCCTGGTCAAGCTGCTCGGCGAGTCCTCCATCGGCGCCGGCGTGCGCCGCGTCGAGGCCCTCGTCGGCGTGGACGCCTACAAGTTCCTCGCCCGCGAGCACACCGTCGTCTCCCAGCTCACCGAGGTCGTCAAGGGCCGACCCGAGGAGCTCCCGGAGCGCGTCGCCGGCATCGTCAGCCGGCTGCGCGAGGCCGAGAAGGAGATCGAGCGGTTCCGCGCCGAGCGCGTCCTGCAGGCCGCCGGCGGGCTCGCCGCCGACGCCGCGGACGTCGCCGGCGTCGCGCTGGTCGCCGCCCGCATCCCCGACGGCACCACCGCCGACGACCTGCGCCGCCTGGTGCTGGACGTGCGCGGACGGATCACCGGCGGCCGCCCGGCCGTCATCGCCCTGTTCACCGTCACCGGCGGGCGCCCGCTCGTCGTCGCGGCCACCAACGAGGCCGCGCGGGAGCGCGGCGTCAAGGCCGGTGAGCTGGTGCGGACCGCCGCCAAGACGCTCGGCGGCGGGGGCGGCGGCAAGGACGACGTCGCCCAGGGCGGCGGCAGCAACCCGGACGCGGTCGCGGACGCCGTGGCCGCCGTCGAGCGGCTGGTCCGCGAGCGCGTCGCCTGACCCACCGGAGCCGCCCGCGCCGGGCCCGTCCGCGCCACGACCGCGCGGACGGACCGCCCACAGCGGACAGCACCACAGCGGACAGCACCACACCCGGCCGGGCCGCCACGGCCCGGCCGGAGGCCGCACCGCCCCGCGCCGGCGGACCGCCCGCCGCCGCCGCGGCGGCGGACGCCGGCCGCATCCCTCCGGCCGCACCCCCCGGCTGGCCGCGGGGACGCGGCCCCTCCCCACCACCACGGCAGCCGCCCGCCCCGCCGGCAGCCGCCGCACCGACCGAGGAACCACACCCCATGCGCCGAGGCATCCGCATCGCCGTCGACGTGGGTGACGTCCGCGTCGGAGTCGCCGCCTGCGACCCCGACGGACTGCTCGCCACCCCCGTCGACACGCTGCCCGCCGGCCAGGACGACCGGCGGCGCATCGCCGAGCTCGTCGCCGAACGGCAGGCCGTCGAGGTCGTCGTCGGCCTGCCCCGCTCGCTCAGCGGCGCGGAGGGGCCCGCCGCGGCCAAGGCCCGAGCCTACGCCGCCGCCCTCGCACCCCTGGTCGCGCCCGTCCCGGTGCGACTCGTCGACGAGCGGATGTCCACCATCACCGCCACCCGCGGCCTCCAGGCGTCCGGCGTGCGGGCCAAGAAGGGCCGCAAGGTGGTCGATCAGGCCGCCGCCGTCGTCATCCTGCAGAGCGCCCTGGAGACCGAACGCACCTCCGGCAGGGCCCCCGGCGAGGTGGTGCCGGTGCCGCCCGCCGCCGAACCGGAGAACGGCGCCCGGGACTAGGCGCGGCCCGGCTCCGGCCGGACCCGGTCCGCGGGCCGTCCGGCGGCCCGGTTGTCCGGCTCGGTTCGCGAGGGTGCCACCGGGTGCGGCGCGCCACCGGACGGGAGTGGGCCGGCACCGCTACGGCACCGGCCAACACCGGACGAATCGGGCGCCCGACAGGCCGCCGATCCGCCGATGATGCGCGGCGGAGCCGCCCGCGAACCGATCACCGGGCCGGCGGTGCGGTACTGTCGCCGTCGAGGTCCGGACCGGTCATGATCACTTAAGCCGGCTCGGGCAACCGCCGGTCGTCACGGAACTCCCCGTCCGGGGAACCGCCCAGCAGAACGGCCGGGCGCCCCGGGGCACCGACCGCCCCGGGAAGTGACACCGACGAAGGCTCCTTGCAAGGGGACTCATGAGCGAGCGAAGCGAGCGAAGCGTGGGCAAGAGCGCCTTCCTCCCTCCCTGCCCGCCCACGGGCCGGGGGCACCACCCGGCCGCCGGGCCGGCCAACAGCGGCCCGCGACGTGGCCACGAGCGGACCGAGGGGGACGCATGAGCGAGCTCGGGCTGGCCACCGAACCGTCGCCGCACGGACGCCGGGCGGACCGCCGGAAGAACAACCGGCGCCGCAAGAAGAAGAAACGCGGTGGCGGCTGCGCCGTCTTCGTCGCCCTCGTCGTCGTGCTCGGCGGTGTCGGCGCGGGCGGCTGGTGGGGCTACACCATGCTGCGCGACCGGTTCGCCGCCAACGAGCCCCCCGCCGACTTCACCGGTGAGGGCACCGGCGAGGTCGCCGTGGAGGTACCCGAGGGCGCAGGTGCCACCCAGATCGCCGCACTGCTCCTCGACGCCGGTGTCATCGCCTCCCAGCAGGCCTTCATCAACGAGGCCTACGCGCGACCCGACGACGCCGCCCGGATCCAGCCCGGCGTCTACCCGATGCGGCAGGAGATGTCCGCCCAGGCGGCCATGGACCTGATGATCGACCCGGCCAACGCCAACCGGCTCACCGTGCCGGAGGGCATGCGCGCCACCGCCGTCTACGCCCTCATCGACGGCAAACTGGAACTCGCCGAGGGCACCACCGAGCAGGTTGCCGAGGAGGCCGACCTCGGCCTGCCGGAATGGGCCGAGGGCAACGTCGAGGGCTTCCTCTTCCCCTCCACCTACAACGTCGGCGAGGACACCACGCCCGAGCAACTGCTCACCGAGATGGTCGACCAGGCCGAGCAGCAGTTCGAGGCCCTCGGCCTGGTGGACCAGGCCGAGGAGCTCGGTTACACCCCGCACGAACTGCTGACCATCGCCAGCCTGGTCCAGGCCGAGGGCAAGACCTCCGAGGACTTCGGGAAGGTCGCCCGGGTCATCTACAACCGGCTCCTGCCGGACAACACGGAGACCAACGGCTACCTGGAGTTCGACTCCACGTACAACTACGCGATGAACCAGAGCACCCTCAACCTGGATCCCGAGGTGCTCCGGAACACCGACCACGAGTACAACACCTACTACTACACCGGCCTGCCGCCCGGCCCGATCTCCAACCCCGGCGCCCCCGCCATAGAAGCGGCGCTCAACCCCACTCCGGGTGACTGGTACTACTTCGTCTCGGTGACCGAGGACGACACCCGGTTCAGCGAGACGTACGAGGAGCACCAGCAGCACGTCCAGGAGTTCAACGCCAACCAGGAAGGGGGCGACGAATGACGGAGGAACGACGCGCCGCCGTCCTCGGATCCCCCATCTCCCACTCGCTCTCCCCGGTGCTGCACCGGGCCGCGTACGCCGAGATGGGGCTGGACAACTGGCGCTACGACCCCTACGAGGTGGACGAGCCGGCGCTGCCGGGCTTCCTGGCCTCGCTCCACCTGGAGGAAGAGGGCTGGGCCGGGCTCTCCCTCACCATGCCGCTGAAGCGGGCGATCATCCCGCTGCTGGACGGCGTGGGGGAGACGGCCCGGGAGGCGGACGCGGTCAACACCGTGGTGTTCACGCCGGACGGGCGGCGGGTCGGCGACAACACCGACGTGCCCGGGATCGTGGAGGCGCTGCGCGAGCGCGGGGTGACGGAGGTGGAGTCGGCCGCGGTGCTGGGCGCCGGGGCCACCGCCTCCTCCGCGCTGGCCGCCCTCGCCAGGATCTGCCGCGGACCCGTCACCGCTTATGTGCGCTCCGCGGAACGGGCGGCCCAGCTGCGCGCGGTCGGGGAGCGGGTCGGGCTGGAGGTGCGGCCGGCGGACTGGGAACGGGCACGGGAGGCCTTCGGCTCGGCGCTGGTGGTGTCCACGACCCCGGAGGGGGTCAGCGACCCGCTGGCGGAGTTCGTGCCCGACTCGCCCGGCGTGCTCTTCGACGTGCTGTACCAGCCGTGGCCGACGGCGCTGGCGGCGGCGTGGAGCGGGAAGGGCGGCACCGTGGTCGGCGGGCTGGACCTGCTGGTGCACCAGGCGGTGCTGCAGGTCGAGATGATGACCGGGCGGCCCGCGCCGCTCGCCGTGATGCGCGAGGCGGGCGAGCGGGCGCTCGCGGAACGCACCCGCTGAGGGCGGGGCGCTGAGGGATCGGCGCCCCGCCTGGGATTGGTGCCCCGCCTGGGCTTGGTGCGTGTTTGGGTTGGGCGTCTGCTTGGGTTGGGCGTCTGCTTGGGTTGGGCGTCTGCTTGGGTTGGGCGTCTGCTTGGGCTCGGCGTCTGCTTGGGCCCGGCGTCTGCTCGGGCTCGGCATCTGCTCGGGCTCGGCGTCTGCTTGGGCTCGGCGCGGGCGGCAGGGCAAGCCCGCCGCCCCCTGCCGAGCCAGCCCTGCCGAGCCAGCCCCCGCCAAGCCCGCCCTCGGATGGGGCGGGCTTGGCGGGGGCTGACTTTGGTGTTTGTGGTTCCCCCGCCCCCCGCCCCCACCCACCCCGCCCGGCCGGCCCCACTCCCTCGTGCGCAGCGCTGCCCTCGGCAGGCGCCGGCCCCCTACCCGCCTCCCCTGTCCCTCCCTGCCTCCGCGCATCCCCTTGCGGGCCCAGCGCTTGCCCTCACCCCAGCGCTTGCCCTCACCCGGGCCCTTGTCCCTGTCCCGGCGCCTGTCCCCAACCCGCCCTCGTCCTCACCCTGGCCGGGCCCGGTCCCCCCGCGGCCCCCTGCCGTCCCTCTGCGCTTCCCTCCTGTTTCCCGGCGTGCTTCGGGGTGGCGCGGTCACGGTGTTCCGCGCTGGTCGGCCCCTGCGTGCGTGGTCTACGGCGCGAGGGTCCACAGGTGGACGCCCGCCACCAGTGCCGTGCCGACGAGCATGGCGGGCCCGAGTGGGAGCCTGGTCGGGCCGCGCATGGACGGTACGGTCAGCCGCCCGCGCGCCAGCGCGGCAGCGCCCTGGCAGGCGGCCAGCAGCGCCGTGGCCGCGCAGCCGGCCACCACGGCCGGCCAGCCGAACCAGCCGAGCAGTGCCCCGGTGGACGGCGCGAGTTTCACGTCTCCCCATCCCACGTGCCCGGTCAGCGCTCCCGGTAGGTGCCACAGCGCGAGGGCGAGCGCCCCCGCGCCGGCCCCCAGCGCGGCCTCGGGGCCGGCGCGGCCGGCGGCGGCGCCCAGCAGCAGGGCCACGCCGGTGCCGGCGCGGGCCGTCCAGCGGTCCGGGAGGCGGTGTTCCCGCACGTCGGCGCGGGCCAGCGGGAGGCCGCACAGGAGCAGCCAGCCGAGGGCGGCGAGGCCGCCCCAGAAGAGGCTCGGGTCGTGGTCGGTGAGGTCCGTGGTCGCGTTCATGGTTCGACGGTAGGGAAGATGCGGAATTGCTGACGGGAGTTATCCACAGGCCGCGAGAAAAGGCATATCGTCGTTCTTTTCCGCAGGTCAGCGCGGCCCGGTGCGCGCCCCCCGTTTCCGCGCGCGCTGTCCGCACAGCGGACGCGGCACCGCCGCCCACCCCGCCACATGCGAAGATCTAGGCGGGCCACATCACACCACCACAGCACGGACGAGCACGGACCGGGCGCGGCCGCACGGCGTCGCGCGGCGCGGACCGTGGCACCTAAGGAGCACCGTTGGGTAACTTGCGCTGGCTGACCGCGGGCGAGTCGCACGGCCCCGCACTGGTCGCGACGCTGGAAGGGCTGCCCGCCGGCGTGCCCGTCACCACCGAGGCGGTGGCCGACGAACTGGCCCGCCGCCGCCTCGGCTACGGGCGCGGCGCGCGCATGAAGTTCGAGCGGGACGAGGTGACCTTCCTCGGCGGCGTGCGCCACGGCCGCACCCTGGGCAGCCCGGTCGCGGTGATGGTCGGCAACACCGAGTGGCCCAAGTGGCAGCAGGTCATGGCGGCCGACCCGGTGGATCCGGAGATCCTCGCCGGTCTGGCCCGCAACGAGCCGCTGACCCGGCCCCGCCCCGGCCACGCCGACCTCGCCGGCATGCAGAAGTACGGCTTCGACGAGGCCCGTCCGGTGCTGGAGCGGGCCAGCGCCCGGGAGACGGCCGCGCGGGTGGCCCTCGGCGCCGTGGCGCGCTCCTTCCTGAAGGAGACCGCGGGCATCGAGATCGTCAGCCACGTCGTCGAACTGGCCTCCGCCAAGGCCCCGTACGGCGTCGTCCCGACCCCCGCCGACGTGGCCCGGCTCGACGCCGACCCGGTGCGCTGCCTGGACCCGGAGGCCAGCGCCGCGATGGTGGAGGAGATCGACCGCGCCCACAAGGACGGCGACACCCTCGGCGGTGTCGTGGAGGTCGTCGCCCACGGCATGGTCCCGGGCCTGGGCAGCCACGTGCACTGGGACCGCCGGCTCGACGCCCGCCTCGCCGGCGCCCTCATGGGCATCCAGGCCATCAAGGGCGTCGAACTCGGCGACGGCTTCGAACTGGCCCGGGTGCCCGGCTCGCAGGCGCACGACGAGATCGAGCCGACCGCGGACGGCATCCGCCGCCGCAGCGGCCGCTCCGGCGGGACGGAGGGCGGCCTGAGCACCGGTGAACTGCTGCGGGTGCGCGCCGCCATGAAGCCGATCGCCACCGTCCCGCGCGCCCTGGCCACGGTGGACGTGCGCACCGGCGAGCCGGCCCAGGCCCACCACCAGCGTTCCGACGTCTGCGCCGTCCCGGCGGCCGGCATCGTCGCCGAGGCCATGGTGGCGCTCGTCCTCGCCGACGCGGTCGTGGAGAAGTTCGGCGGCGACTCCGTCGCCGAGACCCGCCGCAACGTCCGCGGCTACCTCGACAACCTGGCGGTCCGGTGACGCCCGCGACCTCCCCGTCCGGCGGCCCGCCCGTCCTGGTGCTGGTCGGCCCGCCCGGGTCCGGCAAGTCCACCGTGGGGCGGATCCTGGCGGCCCGGTACGGCGTGCCGTTCCGGGACACCGACGCCGACGTCGAGGCCCGCGCCGGCAAGCCGATCCCGGACATCTTCGTCGACGAGGGCGAGCCGCACTTCCGCGCCCTGGAGCACGAGGCGGTCGCCGAGGCCCTGGCCGGCCACCACGGGGTGCTGGCCCTGGGCGGCGGCGCGGTGCTCGACCCGGCCACCCGCCGGCTGCTGGCCGCCCACCGGGTGGTGTTCCTCGACGTCGGCGTGCACGACGCGGTCCGCCGGGTCGGCCTGGACGCCCCCCGCCCCCTGCTGGTCGGCAACCCCCGGGCGCGCTGGCGCGAGCTGATGGAGCAGCGCCGCCCGCTGTACACGGAGGTCGCCCGGGCGGTCGTGCTCACCGACGACCGCACCCCCGACCAGGTCGCCGACGCCGTCCACGAGCACTTCGCGAAGGAGTTGTCACAGCAGTGACCGCGAACCCGGAATCCTCCACCATCCGCGTCCCGGTCGGCGGTTCGGCCGGGCACCCTCCGTACGAGGTGCTGGTGGGCTCGGGCCTGCTCGGCGAGCTGCCCGGACTCATCGGCGAGCGGGTCAAGCGGGTCGCCGTCATCCACCCGGAGGCGCTGCGCCCCACCGGTGACGCCGTGCGCGAGGACCTCGCCGCGGCCGGCTACGAGGCGATCGCCATCGAGGTGCCCAACGCCGAGCAGGCCAAGGACAGCGCGGTGGCGGCGTACTGCTGGTCGGTGCTGGGGCAGTCGGGCTTCACCCGGGACGACGTGGTCGTGGGTGTCGGCGGCGGCGCCACCACGGACCTGGCCGGCTTCGTCGCGGCCACCTGGCTGCGCGGGGTGCGGTGGATCGCCGTGCCCACCACCGTGCTGGGCATGGTCGACGCGGCCGTCGGCGGCAAGACCGGCATCAACACCGCCGAGGGCAAGAACCTCGTGGGCGCCTTCCACCCGCCGGCCGGCGTCCTGGCCGACCTGGGCGCGCTGGAGGCGCTGCCGCGGCACGACTACGTCAGCGGCCTGGCCGAGGTGATCAAGGCGGGCTTCATCGCCGATCCGCGCATCCTGGAGCTGGTCGAGGAGGACCCCGAGGCGGCCTGCACGCCGGCCGGCCCGCACACCCGTGAGCTGCTGGAGCGGGCGATCCGGGTGAAGGCCGACGTGGTCTCGGAGGACCTGAAGGAGGCCGGGCGCCGGGAGATGCTCAACTACGGCCACACGCTCGGCCACGCCATCGAGAAGAACGAGCGCTACACCTGGCGGCACGGGGCGGCGGTGAGCGTCGGCATGGTGTTCGCCGCCGAGCTGGCCCGGGTCGCCGGGCGGCTCGACGACGCCACCGCGGACCGGCACCGCAGCGTGCTGGCCTCGGTGGGCCTGCCGCTGGGGTACCGGGGCGACGCGTGGCCGAGGCTGCTGGAGACCATGCGGGTCGACAAGAAGTCCCGGGGCGACCTGCTGCGCTTCGTCGTGCTGGACGGCCTGGCCCGCCCGGCGATCCTGGAGGGCCCGGACCCGGCGATGCTGGTGGCCGCCTACAGCGAGGTCGCCAAGGCCTGAGCCGGCTCAGCCGGCCGGCAGCGGGAGTTCGCCGGCGGCCAGCCGGTCCAGCACCATCAGCGAGGCCGGCGCGCACGCCGGCGGACTCGCCGGGTCCGCCCACACGAGTTCCTCGACCTCCCGCCCGGGGGCGGGTTCGCCGGCGGCGACCGGCCCGGTGAAGCAGGTCATCCGCACCTGCTGTCCGGGCCGGCCGTGCGCGGGGGCGGTCAGGGTGAAGGCCTCGCGCAGCCCGTCCGGGTCGAGCAGCACCCCGAGTTCCTCCCGCACCTCGCGCCGCACGGCCTCGACGGGCGACTCGTCCGGTTCGAGCTTGCCGCCGGGCAGGTAGAAGGCGTCCCGGCCGCGGGTGCGGACCAGCAGCAGCCGGCCGTCGCGCACGTGCAGCCAGTTGGCCGTGCGCACGGCCGGCGGCGCCCCCCACTTGGCCGGCGGGGGCGTCCAGCCGGCGATCAGCTCCAGCAGCGCGTCCGGCGAGGTGACCCGGGCGAGGGTGTCGCGGTACGCGGGGCGGATGAATCCGGCGTCCACCATGCCGTCCAGCATGCCGGCGAGCGGCGTCCAGAAGCCGTCGACGTCGTACAGCGCCACCGGCTTGGCGTGGTAGCCGAGCTGCTGCCAGGTCCACGCCTCGAACAGCTCCTCCAGGGTGCCGGCGCCGCCGGGCAGCGCCACGAAGGCGTCGCCCAGCTCGGCCATCCGCGCCTTGCGCTCGTGCATGGTCTCCACCACGTGCAGCGCGCTCAGCCCGCGGTGCGCGACCTCGCGGTCCACCAGGGCCCGGGGCATCACCCCGATGACCTCGCCGCCGGCGGCCAGCGCCGCGTCGGCGACCGCCCCCATCAGCCCCACGTGGCCGCCGCCGTACACCACGCCCACGCCCGCCCCGGCGAGGTGGCGGCCGAGTTCCGTGGCTGCCGCGCGGAAGGCCGGTGCCCGGCCATCGGCCGAGCCGGTGAAGACGGTGACGCGCACGACGGGGAACCTCCGGTGTGGCTGGGGACGGGACGCGGGCCCGTGGGAGGGGCCGGGACGCCGCCGGGGCGGCCGGCGCCCCGGGCATTGTGCCGCATGGGCGGACGGTGGCCTCGGCGGCGGTGTGGTCCACCGCCGGCTCCCTCCGGGGCCGGGCCGGCACGGTGGTCGGCGCCGCGCGGGCCCGCCCCGGGGAAACCGCGGGTGACGCCGGCTCGTTGACAGTCCGTGGGCCGTGCCCGGCCGCCGGTCACGCCGGCCTTCCGGGGCGCGACGGGGGTCGGTGACCTGGGCCGCGGGTGCCGGTAATGTTCTTCGGGCGGCACGTGCCCGCCGCCAGGGAAGGGGACGAACACGCCGTGACGCCGTCCGAACCGGGATTCCACGGGCCCGCGGGCGAGACCGCCCCGGCGCCCGCCGCCGCACGACCGGCCGCCCACCCGGCACCCCCGCCGGTGCCCGGGCCCGCCGAGCCGCCGCGCGGCCTCGCCGCCCCGTACCCGGGCAGCCCGCCACCGCCGCCGGCGGTCCAGCAGGCGGGCCCGGCCGGCTACGGCGCCGGTCGGCCGGCGCCGGTGGCCGCCGGGCCGTGGCCGCAGCACGGCGCGCCGGCACCGCACCAGCCGCCCGCCGGCCCCTACCCGCACCCGCGTCCCGGGGGCGCTCCGTCCGCGCCGCCGCCGCCCATGCCGGCCGATCCGGCGGGGCCGCCCAGCGGCGGCTGGGCTCCCACCGGGCAGTTCCCGCTGGCGTCCCCCGTGCCGCCGGCCACCGGCGGTCACCTGACGCCGCCGCATCCGGGCGGTCCGCACCCCGCCCGGCCGGTCGCGGTGCTGCTGATCGGCGCCGCCGGCGCGGGCAAGACCACGGTGGCCCGCCACTGGGCCGAGCACCGCCCGGTGCCCACCGCCCAGATCAGCCTGGACGACGTCCGCGAGTGGGTCCGCGCCGGGTTCGCCGACCCGCGCGCCGGGTGGAACGAGAACTCCGAGGCCCAGTACCGGCTGGCCCGCCGCACCTGTGGCTTCGCCGCGCGCAACTACCTGGCCAACGGGATCTCCTGCATCGTGGACGACGCCGTCTTCCCCGACCAGCCGGCGGTCGGCCTCGGAGGCTGGAAGCGGCACATCGGGCCGGAGCTGCTGCCCGTGGTGCTGCTGCCGGGCCTGGAGGTCGTGCTGGAGCGCAACGCCCGCCGCACCGGCACCCGGCGGCTCTCCGACGAGGAGGTGGCCAGCATCCACGGCCGGATGGCCGGCTGGTACGGCTCCGGGTTGCCGATCATCGACAACTCGCGGCTGGACGTCGCCGAGACGGCCGCGATGCTCGACCGGATCGTGGCGCGCAGCCTGGGCGCCGCCTGAGCCTCCCGCCGCGCGGGCCCGGGCCGGACCGCGCCCGTCGGGGCCGGGCGGTCGCCGGGCGGCGGCCACGCCAACGGCCCAAGGCGGGGCGCCTCGGGCGGACGCCCGGGGCGGCGGTGCGTACGCTCGAAGCATGTCCGAGGCCCATGTCGAGCGTCGGCTCCGGCTGCGCGAGCGGTGCGCCGCCCTCGGCGGTTCGGCGGCCCTGATCAGCCATCCGGCGAACGTGCGCTACCTGACCGGCTGCGCCGTGCCCGGCGCGGCGGTGCTCGTCGCCGGGGCGGGCCGGGACGGCACGCCGGGCGCCGTCACGCTGCTGGCCGTCCCGGACCGGCCGTGGGTGGGCGACGAGGTGCGGGACGAGGACGTCCGCCGCGCCCTGCGCGGCCAGGAGATCGAGGTGATCACGGCCCGGGGCGCGGATCCGGATCCGGTGCCGCTGCTGGCCGGGCGGGCGGCCACGGCGGGGCGGCGGGTGGGCGGCCCGGTCTCGGCGGAGCGGCTGCTGGTGGAGGAGCACCACCTGACGGTGGAACGTCACCGGGCGGTCGGGGAGGCCGCCGCCGGCCGGGCCCTGGGTTCGCTGGACCGGGCCGTCGAGCGGCTGCGCGCCACCAAGGACGCGGAGGAGATCGCGGCCGTGACCGAGGCCGCCCGGATCGCCGACCGGGCGCTGGCCGAGCTGCTGGAGTCGATCCTGGTGGGCCGCACCGAGCGGCATCTGGCGATGGAGCTGGAGCGCCGGATGGCCGACCACGGGGCGGACGCGGACTCGCGGGTGGTCTCGGTGGGGTCCGGGCCCAACTCGGGGCTGCCGGGCCACCGTGCCGACCAGCGGCGGGTGGAGGAGGGGGACTTCCTCACGGTCGAGCTGGACGCCGTGCACTCCGGCTACCACTGCGCGATCGCCCGGACGTTCCTGGTCGGGGCGGTCCCCGAGGACTGGCAGAGCCGCCTGTACGAGCTGGTGTTCGCCGCCCAGCGGGCCGGCCGGGAGGCGCTGCTCCCGGGCGCCGGCTACGGCGACGTCGACGCCGCGGTGCGGCGGGTGCTGCGGGAGACGGCCCCGGTGGCCGCCCACGCCGCCGCGGGCGGGGTGCCCGGCGGCCCGCCGGAGGAGCCGGCCGGCCTGGGCGTGGCCGGCGCGGTCGACGTGACGGGTGTGGCGCGGGCGGCGGGCGGGTCGGGGCCGGTGGCGGGGGAACCGGTGGGGCGCCCGGGGGTGCCTGCCGACCGCACCGCCGGGCCGGTGGGACACGGGGTGGGGCTGGAGAACGTCGAGCACCCGCTCATCGCCCCGGAGGCGGTGGGTAGACTGGGGCCTTGCATGCCGGTCACCGTCGAACCGGGGGTGCACATCCCGGGGCGCGGCGGGGTCCGCATCCAGGACACCCTCGTCGTCCGCCCCGCGGAGGACGGTGGCCCCGAGCTGCTCACCATCACGACCAAGGAACTGCTCGTCCTCTAGGGTTGGCCTTTCCCAGGGCGGCGGGTCCCGGGGCGGTGGGTGAGCGAGCGTCCTGGCCCCGCCCACCCCGCGCACGTACGGGTCCGGGGCAACCCCCGGTCCCGAGTCCGACATCTTCTCAGGAGACACCGCAACCGTGGCCACCACGAACGACCTCAAGAACGGCCTGGTGCTCAAGCTCGAGGGCGGCCAGCTCTGGTCCGTCGTCGAGTTCCAGCACGTCAAGCCCGGCAAGGGTGGCGCCTTCGTGCGCACCAAGCTCAAGAACGTGCTCTCCGGCAAGGTCGTCGACAAGACCTTCAACGCCGGCACCAAGGTCGAGACGGCCACCGTCGACAAGCGCGGCATGCAGTTCTCCTACAAGGACGGTGCCGACTTCGTCTTCATGGACACCGAGACCTACGAGCAGCTGAACGTCTCCCCGCAGACGGTCGGCGACGCCGCGAACTACATGCTGGAGGGCCAGGAGGCCATCGTGGCGATCTACGAGGGCCAGCCGCTGTACGTCGAGCTGCCGGCCTCCGTGGAGCTGACCGTGGAGTACACCGAGCCGGGTGTGCAGGGCGACCGCTCCACCGGCGGCACCAAGCCGGCGCGGCTGGAGACCGGCTACGAGATCGGCGTCCCGCTCTTCATCACCACCGGTGAGAAGGTCAAGGTCGACACCCGCACCGGTGAGTACCTCGGTCGGGTGAACAGCTGAGTGGCTGCCCGTAGCACTGCCCGCAAACGCGCCGTACAGATCCTGTTCGAGGCCGACCACCGCGAGGTCCCGGTCCGCGACGTGCTGGCCGACTGGGTCGGCCGCGCCGAGCCGCCGGTGAACGAGTACACCATGGACCTGGTCGAGGGGTACTGCGAGCACACCGAGCAGATCGACCGGCTGATCTCGGAGTACGCGGTGGGCTGGACCCTGGACCGCATGCCGATCGTGGACCGCAACATCCTGCGGCTCGGCGTGCACGAGCTGGTCTGGGTGGATGACGTCCCGGACGCCGTGGTGCTGGACGAGGCGGTGCGGATCGCCAAGGAGTTCTCCACGGACGAGTCTCCGGCGTTCGTCAACGGCCTGCTGGGCCGGATCAAGGCGCACAAGGCGAAGATCCAGCGCTGACGTCGGGCGTTCGACGTCGAGCGCCGCGCGAGGGCCCCACCGGGCCGGCCGTGAACACGGGCCGGCCCGGTGGGGCCCTCGTCGTCGTCCCCTCCGGACCGATTCACCCGGACGGGCCGGTGGTGTCGACCGGCATGCCGCCCCGTGACGGTGCGGGCGATGAGTAGCCTGATGGTCGCGCTCCGCAGTCGAGCGTGCGCCCAGGGTGGCGTGACCGGGTGGGAGGTGGCCGATGAGCGCGAGACGGGTCCGCTCGTCCGAGGAACTCGCTCTGGAGCACCTGCTCGCGCGGCTGCCCCGGCCGCGCCGGGGCGCGCTCCGCCGCGGCGGCGGGGGCGGCGCCGCCGGCGACGGCGCCGAGGCGTCCGCGCCGCGGACGGCGCGGGCGCGGGAGGCGGGGGAGGCGGGCGATTCGGACCCCGCCGGGACGATCCGACGGCTGACCGCGCTGCTGCACGCGGCCCTGGCCGACCCGTCGGTCCCCGCGCCCACGGTCGACCGGGCGCTGGGCGCGCTGCGGACCACCCGGGCGGCGGCCGGCCGTGATCCCGGTCCGCTGCCGGTGCTGCGGCTGCGCTGGGCCATGCTGACCGGTCGCCGGGCCGCCGCGGCGCGGGCGGCGGAGCCGCTGCGGGACGGCGGCGGGCCGCCCGGGGAGCCGGCGCCGGCCGAGGCGCGCCGCGCGGCGCCCCGGGATCCGCACGCCGCGGACACCCGCTGCCGGTCCTGTGAGCTGCTGGAGTACGCCCGCTGGCTCACCGCCGAGGAGCGCTGGGCCGGGGCGCTCGGCGTGCTGGACGCGGTCGAGGCCGCCCCGCGGGGCTGCCGGACCGCGCCGGCCCGGGCCCGCGCGCTGGCGCTGCTGCCGGCCCTGCGGGCGCTGGGCGCCGGCGAGGCGCGGCTGCGCTACGCGGCGGCCTACTCGGATCTGGCGGAGTCGGAGGCCACGACCGCCCCGGCGTGGCGGCTCGGGGAGCCGCGCGGGGCGTGGGACGGGCATCGGGGTGGGGACGGGGGGCGCCGGTGGGACGGCGCGCCGCCGGAGCGGCTGGGGGAGCGGACGCGCACCACCCTGCTCGCCCAGCACCTGTGTTTCGCGCTGGCCACCGGCAACCGGGCGCTGGGCCGGGCGCTGTGGGAGCGCCACGGCGTGGCGCCGCCCGCCGTCGGGGAGGACGGCCGGGCGTGGGCGCCGCCGGGCGTGGCCGTGCCGGGGGAATGGGGAGAACCGGGGGAGTCGGCAGAACCGGGAGAACCGGGAGAACCGGGAGAGCGGGCGGAGCCGGGGGCGGGGGAGGAGCCGGTCCCGCATCCGCTCGACGCGGTGCTGCTGTACTCCTGCGCCACGGCGCTGCTCGCCCCGGTCTCGGCCCGGCCGGTGACCGCGGGGCGGGCGCCCGGGGCGCGGCGGCCGGTGCGCCGGGGTCGGCCGTCGCCCGTGGGCGGCGGCTTCGGGCTCTCCGGCGGCACCCGGGCGGCCGGGGAGTCCGCGCGGGGCGGACTGGCGGTCGTGGTGCGCGGGCCGGCCGGGGGGTCGGGGACGTCGGAGGGCCGGCCCGCCGGGGGTGCTGACGGCGGGGGTGGTGACGGCGGGGCGGTCGGTTGGGCCGGCCCGGATCCGGCGGGGCCGCGGGAGCGTGCCCTGGGGTTGGCCCGTGGCCATGACGCGCGGGCGCGCCGGCGCACCCGGTGGGCGGAGCAGGCGGCGCTGCTGTGCGCGGGGCGGCTGCCGGCCGGGGAGCTGTCGCTGGGCGGGGCGGCGGCGACCCGGGAGCCGCTGCGTCTGGGGCTCGGCGAGCCCCGGGGGGCGGTGGTGGCGCGGCCGCGTGCCGCCGGGGCGGTGGCGCGGCGGTCGGATTCCCCGGGGGGCGGGTGGGA
The DNA here is from genome assembly GCF_013407765.1 of Allostreptomyces psammosilenae. Taxonomy (GTDB): domain Bacteria; phylum Actinomycetota; class Actinomycetes; order Streptomycetales; family Streptomycetaceae; genus Allostreptomyces; species Allostreptomyces psammosilenae. The sequence goes on along the minus strand of NZ_JACBZD010000001.1, from coordinate 2,375,360 downwards.
CGCTCCGGCGGGGGCGGCGGGGGGTTCGGCGGCGGGGCGGGAGCGGCCGGCGCGTGGCTTCGGCCGGTGGGGGCGGCTGGAGGGCACCGGTCGGCCGGCGGCGGGACGCGCGCCGGGTTCCGGGGCGGCCGGGGAGGACGGTGCCGCCTGGGCCGCCGGGCCGGGGCGGCGCGAGCCGCGTGGGGCCGCCGAGTGGATCGCGCTCGCCTGCGACCTGAGTCTGGACGGCGACGCGCGGGCGGAGGAGGCCTGGCGCCGTGCCCGCGCCGCGCTGGCCCGGGATCCCCAGGCCGGGCCCGCGGAGCGCGCCCTGGCCAGCACCGGGCGGGCCTGGATCCGGCTGGCCGCGGGCTTGCCGGACGACGTTCCGGAGTCGCTGGAGCCGGCGGTGGAGGCGCTGCGCGAGGCCGGTCGTGGCCGGGACGCGGCCCAGGTCCGGGCCCTGCTGGGGCTGGCGCTGGCCCTCACCGGCCGCCGGCCGGTCGGGCTGCGGCTGCTGGACGCCGCGGTGCGGCGGCTCGGGCCGGACACCACGGCCCTGTCGGGGGCGGCGCGGCTGGAGCACGCCCGGGCGGCTGCCCGGGTCCGGCTGTGGCGGGCGCGGGCGCTGCTGCGGGTGCGCTCCGGTCCGGTGCCGGATCCGCCGCTGCTGGCCGTTCCGGAGGCGCTGGCCGAGGCGCCGCCGGACGCGCCGGTCGCCGTGGACGGCCGCACCGTGTGGTCCGGGTCCGCGGGCCCGGCCGGATCCGCCGAGTCGTCGGCCGGGGCGGATCCGGCCGCCGCGTACCGGATGGCCGCCCGGGACCTCGAGGAGGGCTGGCGGATCGCCGTGGCGCACCGTCTGGAGACGGAGGGGGCGCTGCTCTACGCGGCGCGGGCGCAGCTGCTGCACGCCCGGCGGCCGGCGGTGGCCGAGCGGCTGCTGATGGACGCGGTGCGGATGTGGACGCGCAACCGGAGGCTGGCGCCGCTCGCCGCCGGCTGGCACTGGATCGGCATGCACCGCGAGGCGCTGGGGCTGGTGCGCTCGGCGCTGCAGGCCCAGGAGCGGGCCTGGCGGTTGCTGTGCGCCCCGGTGGCGGGCGCCGAGGCGCGCCTCGCCGCGGGCCGGTCCCGCGAGGGGTGGGTGGGGGAGCGGGCCCTGGACAGCCGGGTGCTGGCGGCCCGGGCCCGGCTGCTGGTGGCGGACGGGCAGCCGGAGCGGGCGGTGGCCGCCGCGCTGCCCGCCGTGCTGTTGCACGAGGACCGCGGCGAGCCGCTGGCCGCGGGGATCGCCCGCGGGCTCTACGGGGCGGCGCTGTCGGCCGCCGGCCGGCCGGCCGCGGCGGCCGGGGCGTTCGCCGCGGCGCTGCGGGACCTCGGCGCGGCGCCGGACGGCGGCGCCACGCCCGGGCCCCCTCAGGGGCGGGCGGGCGGGGTGTGGCCGCCGGCCGCCGAGCAGGCGCACGTGGCCGACCGGGCGCTGCTCGCCGAGGATCTCGCGGAGGCGCTGCTGGCCAGCCACCGCCCGGGCCCCGCCGCCGCGCGTTGGCGTCAGGCGGGCGAGGAGTGGGCGGCGTGCGGCGCCGCCGGCGCGGCGGCGGGGGCGGTCGGCCGTGCCGCGGAGCTGTTCGACGCCGCGGGCCGTCCTGGACCGGCGGCACGGTGCTACGCCCGTGTCGTGGTGTTGCTCCGGGCGGCGGGAGCCGGTCCGGAACGGGTGCTGCGGGCGCACCTCGGGTTGGCCGAGGCGCTCGCCCGGGTGGGCGACGTCGCGGGCGCGCGGGCGGCCTACCGGGCCGCCGACGAGGAGGCCGCGGGGCTGGATCCGGATGAGCGCCCGGAGGTTCCGGGGCTGCGGGACGCGCTGGCGCGGACCGTGGCGGGCCGGTCCGAGCCTGCCCACCCGGTGCGGAGGCAACGTTTCTGCTGAGACGCCGCCCACCGCCGGGCGGGCAGGCGCCCCGGACGGCCCGTGGGCCGTCCCAGCCGTCGCCCCGCCAGCCGGAGGATCAGGACTTCTGCTGGTCCACCGCGCGGCGCGCGTCCGGGTTGAGCACGCCCCAGCTGATCAGCTTCTCGGTGAGCACCGAGGGGGACTGGTCGTAGATCACGGCGAGCGTGCGCAGGTCGTCCTGGCGGATCGAGAGCACCTTGCCGTTGTAGTCGCCGCGCTGGCTCTGGATCGTGGCGGCGTAGCGCTGCAACGGAGCGGCTTCCTCCGTCGGCACCTGCTGCAGCTGCTCCAGGTCGAGCACCAGACGCGGCGGTGGCTCGGCGGCCCCGCCTGGCGTGCTGCCCGGCAGCAGCTCCTGCACCGGAACGCCGTAGAACTGGGCGAGCTCGGAGAGCCGCTGGACGGTCACCGCACGGTCGCCGCGCTCGTACGAGCCGACGACGACGGCCTTCCAACGGCCCTGGGACTTCTCCTCCACACCGTGCAGGGACAGCCCCTGCTGGGTACGGATCGCCCGCAGTCTGGCTCCGAGTTGCTTGGCGTAGTCGCTGGACATCTGGCTCCCCAGACGAAGTGGATGGCTGGCCGGACGCCGGCGGCGCCCGGGATTCGCGGCCGGTTGCCCCGTGTCCGCCGGCGGGTCGGACCCGTGGCGGTGTACGGCGCGCGCGGCCCAATCACCGAAAGTGAGACTACGTAGCGTGATATTGCCCAGTCAAGCCGAGCCCTCCCGGACCGCGGTGGACCCGCCCGGCGGACCCGGCGGCGGGGCGCGCGGGCCGTGGCGCCAGGGCCGGCCCGGGGCCCGCCGCGCGGGAGGTCCGGGGCCCCCGCCGGGGGGACCTCCGCGCCGGCTGTTAGGGTGAATGGCGTCCGACGTCCTTTAACGTCCGTCCCGTGAGGCGGGCAAGGAGGTCCCTTCCATGAGTGCTTCGCGGGAGACTCCCGCACAGTCGCCGCCGACCGGCAGGCCGGTGGCGGCGTCCGGTTCGGCCCCCTCGGGCGCCGCGGGCTTCGACCCCGCCACCGCGCGCCCGGTGCTGGAGGCGCCGGAGATCGACCGCGCCCTGACCCGCATCGCCCACGAGATCGTCGAGCGCGCCAAGGGCGCCGGCGACGTGGTGTTGCTGGGCATCCCCCGCCGCGGGGTGCCGCTCGCCCGGCGGCTCGCCGAGCGCCTGGCCCGCATCGAGGGCCGCGAGGTGCCGGTGGGCTCGCTGGACATCACGATGTACCGCGACGACCTGCGGATGCGCCCCACCCGGGCCCCGGAGCGCACCTCCATCCCGCCGGTCGGCGTCGACGGCCGGCTGGTCGTGCTCGTCGACGACGTGCTGTTCTCCGGCCGCACCATCCGCGCCGCCCTCGACGCCCTCGGCGACATCGGTCGCCCGCGGGCCGTCCAGCTCGCCGTGCTCGTCGACCGCGGCCACCGCGAGCTGCCCATCCGCGCCGACTACGTGGGCAAGAACCTGCCCACGTCGCTGCGCGAGACGGTCAAGGTGCTGCTCGACGAGCACGACGGCCGCGACGCCGTGCTGATCGGCGACCGCGGCTGACGGTGCCGTCGCCCCGCGCCATCCGCTCGTTCCCGCGGCCGTGCCCCGGCCGCCGCCCCAGCCTGCCCGACACCCGCGCGGACGCCCCGCGCCGCCCGGCGCGCCCCGGCGCCCCGGACGCACGCCGCGCACCCATCCTTCGGAAGTGATCCCGGTGAAGCGCCACCTGATCTCGGCGGCCGACCTGAGTGTCGAGGACGCCATCCTCATCCTCGACACGGCCGAGGAGATGTCCCAGGTCGCCTCGCGACCCATCAAAAAGCTGCCGACGCTGCGCGGACGCACCGTCGTCAACCTCTTCTTCGAGGACTCCACCCGCACCCGCACCTCCTTCGAGCTGGCCGCCAAGCGGCTGTCCGCGGACGTCATCAACTTCTCCGCCAAGGGCTCGTCGGTCTCCAAGGGCGAGAGCCTGAAGGACACCGCGCTGACGCTGCAGGCCATGGGCGCCGACGCGGTGGTGATCCGGCACAGCGCCTCCGGCGCCCCGCACCGGCTGGCGCACTCCGGCTGGATCCACGGCAGCGTGCTCAACGCCGGCGACGGCACCCACGAGCACCCCACCCAGGCCCTGCTGGACGCGTTCACCATGCGCCGGCGCCTGGCCGGGGCGCCGGACGGCGGGCCGGTCCCGCACGGCGAGGCCGGCGACGGCACCGGACGCGACCTCGCCGGCCGGCGGGTCGCCATCGTCGGCGACGTGCTGCACAGCCGGGTGGTGCGCTCCAACGTGCACCTGCTGACCACCCTGGGCGCCGAGGTGACCCTGGTCGCGCCGCCGACCCTGCTGCCGATCGGCGTGGAGAGCTGGCCCTGCCGGGTCTCCTACGACCTCGACGAGGTGCTGCCGAAGAGCGACGCGGTGATGATGCTGCGGGTGCAGCGCGAGCGGATGAACGCCGCCTTCTTCCCCACCGAGCGGGAGTACTCCCGCCGCTACGGGCTGAACGCCGAGCGCGTCGCCCGGCTGCCCGAGCACGCCATCGTGATGCACCCCGGTCCGATGAACCGGGGCATGGAGATCACCGCCGAGGTCGCGGACTCCGCCCGCTCCACCATCGTCGAGCAGGTCACCAACGGCGTCAGCGTGCGCATGGCCGCCCTGTACCTGCTGCTCGGCGGCGCCGACCTCGCTGCCTCGGACTCCGGAAGGTGAACGCCCAGATGACCACCTCGCAGACCACCCACCTGATCCGGGGAGCCCGTCCGCTGGGCGGCGCGGCCGCCGACGTCGCCGTGGTGGACGGCCTGGTCGCCGCCGTCGGCGACGGCGCGGCCGCCGCCGCGGGCGAGGGCGCCCACGTCGTCGAGGCCGACGGCCTGATCCTGCTGCCCGGCCTGGTCGACCTGCACACCCACCTGCGCGAGCCCGGCCGCGAGGACTCCGAGACGGTGGCCAGCGGCACCCGGGCCGCCGCCCGCGGCGGCTACACCGCCGTGCACGCCATGGCCAACACCTTCCCGGTGGCCGACACCGCCGGCGTCGTGGAGCAGGTCAAGCGCCTCGGCGACGAGGCCGGGCACTGCGACGTCCACCCGGTCGGCGCGGTCACCGTCGGCCTGGAGGGCAAGCAGCTCGCCGAGCTGGGCGCCATGGCCGACTCCGCCGCACGCGTCCGGGTCTTCTCCGACGACGGCAAGTGCGTGGACGACGCCCTGATCATGCGGCGCGCCCTGGAGTACGTGAAGGCGTTCGACGGCGTCGTCGCCCAGCACGCCCAGGAGCCGCGGCTGACCACCGCCGCGCAGATGAACGAGGGCACCGTCTCCGGGGAGCTGGGCCTGGCCGGCTGGCCGGCGGTGGCCGAGGAGGCGATCATCGCCCGCGACGTGCTGCTCGCCGCGCACGTCGGCTCCCGGCTGCACGTGTGCCACGTCTCCACCGCCGGCTCCGTGGAGCTCATCCGCTGGGCCAAGTCCAACGGCTGGGACGTCACCGCCGAGGTCACCCCCCACCACCTGCTGCTCACCGACGAGCTGGTGCGCTCCTACGACCCGGTCTACAAGGTCAACCCGCCGCTGCGCACCGCCCGCGACGTGGAGGCGCTGCGCGCCGGCCTCGCCGACGGCACCATCGACGCGGTGGCCACCGACCACGCCCCGCACCCCGCGGAGGACAAGGAGTGCGAGTGGGCCGTGGCCGCCATGGGCATGGTGGGCCTGGAGACCGCGCTGTCCATCGTGCAGCACGCGATGGTCGACACCGGGCTGCTGGACTGGGCCGGCGTCGCCGACCGGATGTCCTTCCGCCCGGCCCGGATCGGGCGCCTGGACGGGCAGGGCCGTCCCATCGCTCCCGGTGAGCCCGCCAACCTCACCCTGCTCGACCCGGCGTACCGTGGCACCGTGGAGCCCTCCGGCTTCGCCTCGCGCAGCCGCAACACCCCGTACCGCGGCATGGAACTGCCCGGACGGGTGGTCGCCACCTTCCTGCGCGGGCGCCCCACGGTCCTCGACGGGAGCATCGCGTGACACTGCTGCAACTGCTGGCCGCGGCCGAGGGCGACCCCCGGTCCCAGGAGGTCACCAACTGGGGTGAGCGCCTGGGCTGGACGGCCGTGATGGTCGCGCTGGTCGCCGTCGTGTACTGGTCGATGTGGCGCGCCTGGCGACGGCGCGCCGCCCGCCAGGGCGACCTGCCCGAGCTGCCGCAGCCGCCGGCCGAGCCGGGCCCGGTGCTGCTGACCGGCACCGGCCGGTACCACGCCAGCACCACCGCCGGCGAGTGGCTGGACCGCATCGTCGCCCGGGGCCTGGGCACGCGTAGCCTGGCCGAGCTGACCCTCACCCCCGCCGGGTTGCACGTCGGCCGCCCCGCCGCCACCAGCTTCTTCGTCCCGGCCGCGGCGCTGCGCGGCGCCGGGATCGGCCACGGCGTGGCCGGCCGGGTCTTCCCCGAGGGCGGCCTGCTCGTGGTCACCTGGCAGCACGGCGAGCGCGTCCTCGACTCCGGGTTCCGGATGGACGACTCGGCCACCCACGAGGAGTGGGCCGACCGGATCGCCCGCGTGGCCGCTGCCGCGCGCCCCGACGCCGCCGACGCGGGGGCGCTCGCCACGGCGTCCCCCGCCGGACCCCCGAACCACCCGCACGACCAGGAAGGCGCACGATGACGACCGCCCCTACCGGGGAGCAGCTTCCCCACCCGACCACCGCCGGCGGCGGCCCCGCCGTCCTGGTCCTTGAGGACGGCCGCACCTTCCGCGGACGCGCCTACGGTGCCGTCGGCCAGACCGTCGGCGAGGCCGTCTTCTCCACCGGCATGACCGGCTACCAGGAGACCCTGACCGACCCGTCGTACCACCGCCAGGTGGTCGTGATGACCGCCCCGCACGTCGGCAACACCGGCGTCAACGACGAGGACCCGGAGTCCCGCCGGATCTGGGTCGCCGGCTACGTGGTCCGCGACCCCGCCCGCCGCGCCTCCAGCTGGCGCGCCCGGCGCGGCCTGGAGGAGGAACTGGCCGCGCAGGGCGTCGTGGGCATCAGCGGCATCGACACCCGCGCGCTCACCCGCCACCTGCGCGAGCGCGGCGCCATGCGGGTCGGCATCTTCTCCGGCGACACCCTCACCGGCGCGGCGCCGGACACCCTGCTGGAGCGGGTGCTGGCCGCCCCGGCCATGGAGGGCGCCGACCTGTGTGGCGAGGTCACCACCGCCCAGCCGTACGTCGTCCCGGCCATCGGCACCAAGCGCTTCACCGTGGCCGCGATCGACCTCGGCATCAAGGCGATGACCCCGCACCGGATGGCCGAGCGCGGCATCGAGGTGCACGTGCTGCCCGCCACCACCAGCCTGGAGGAGGTCCACGCGGTCGCCCCGGACGGCGTGTTCTTCTCCAACGGCCCCGGCGACCCGGCCACCGCCGACCACGCGGTCGCCCTGATGCGCGGGGTGCTGGAGCGCCGCACGCCGGTCTTCGGCATCTGCTTCGGCAACCAGATCCTCGGCCGGGCCCTCGGCTTCGGCACCTACAAGCTGAAGTACGGGCACCGCGGCATCAACCAGCCGGTGCAGGACCGCACCACCGGCAAGGTGGAGGTCACCGCGCACAACCACGGCTTCGCCGTGGACGCGCCGCTGGACCGGGTCAGCGAGACCCCCTACGGGCGCGCCCGGGTCAGCCACGTCTGCCTCAACGACGACGTCGTCGAGGGGCTGGAGCTGCTGGACCGGCCTGCGTTCAGCGTGCAGTACCACCCCGAGGCCGCCGCCGGCCCGCACGACGCCCGCTACCTCTTCGACCGCTTCGTCTCACTCATGGCCGCGAACGCCACGGCCGGCACCACCGCAGGGAGCTGACGTGCCCAAGCGCACCGACATCGAGTCCGTCCTCGTCATCGGCTCCGGTCCCATCGTCATCGGCCAGGCGTGCGAGTTCGACTACTCCGGCACCCAGGCCTGCCGCGTCCTCAAGGCCGAGGGCCTGCGCGTCGTGCTGGTCAACTCCAACCCGGCCACGATCATGACCGACCCGGAGTTCGCCGACGCCACCTACGTCGAGCCGATCACCCCCGAGTTCGTCGAGAAGATCATCGCCAAGGAGCGTCCCGACGCCCTGCTGCCCACCCTCGGCGGGCAGACCGCGCTGAACACCGCGGTGGCCCTGGCCGAGTCCGGCGTCCTGGAGAAGTACGACGTCGAACTGATCGGCGCCAACATCGAGGCGATCCGCCTCGGCGAGGACCGCGACCTGTTCAAGGGTGTGGTGGAGCGGGTCCGCGAGCGGGTCGGCCACGGCGAGTCCGCCCGCTCCGTGATCTGCCACACCATGGACGAGGTGCTCGCCGGCGTGGAGGAGCTCGGCGGCTACCCGGTCGTGGTCCGCCCCTCCTTCACCATGGGCGGCGCCGGCTCCGGCTTCGCCCACGACGAGACCGAGCTGCGCCGCATCGCCGGCACCGGCCTGGCGCTCTCCCCGACCACCGAGGTGCTCCTGGAGGAGTCCATCCTCGGCTGGAAGGAGTACGAGCTGGAGCTGATGCGCGACCGCAACGACAACGTCGTGGTCGTCTGCTCCATCGAGAACTTCGACCCGATGGGCGTGCACACCGGCGACTCCATCACCGTCGCGCCGGCCATGACGCTGACCGACCGCGAGTACCAGGTGCTCCGCGACATCGGCATCGAGGTCATCCGCGAGGTCGGCGTGGACACCGGCGGCTGCAACATCCAGTTCGCCGTCAACCCGGAGGACGGTCGGGTCATCGTCATCGAGATGAACCCGCGGGTCTCCCGTTCCTCCGCCCTGGCCTCCAAGGCCACCGGCTTCCCGATCGCCAAGATCGCCGCCCGGCTGGCCGTGGGCTACTCCCTGGACGAGATCGCCAACGACATCACCGGCGAGACCCCGGCGTCCTTCGAGCCCACCCTCGACTACGTCGTGGTCAAGGTGCCGCGGTTCGCCTTCGAGAAGTTCCCCTCCGCCGACACCACCCTCACCACCACCATGAAGTCGGTGGGCGAGGCCATGGCGATCGGCCGCAACTTCCCCGAGGCGCTGAACAAGGCGCTGCGCTCCCTGGAGCGCAAGGGCGCCGCGTTCTCCTGGGCCAAGCCGGTGGCCGAGCTGCCGTCCAAGGCGGAGCTGCTGCACGCCGCCGCCCGCCCCACCGACGGCCGGATCAACGTGGTGATGGACGCCATCCGGGCCGGCGCCACCGCCGACGAGGTGTACGCCGCCACCGGCATCGACCCGTGGTTCGCCGACCAGCTCGTGCTGATCGACGAGATCGCCCGCGAGGTCGCCGACGCCGCCGAGCTCACCCCCGAGCTGCTGCGGCACGCCAAGCGGCACGGCCTGTCCGACGCCCAGATCGCCGAGCTCCGCTCGATGCGCGAGGACGTGGTCCGCGAGGTGCGGCACGCCCTCGGGGTGCGCCCGGTCTACAAGACGGTGGACACCTGCGCCGCCGAGTTCGCCGCCCGCACCCCGTACCACTACTCGTCCTACGACGAGGAGACCGAGGTAGCGCCGCGCACCAAGCCGGCCGTGCTGATCCTCGGCTCCGGGCCCAACCGGATCGGCCAGGGCGTCGAGTTCGACTACTCCTGCGTGCACGCCTCCTTCGCGCTGCGCGAGGCCGGCTACGAGACCGTCATGGTCAACTGCAACCCGGAGACCGTCTCCACCGACTACGACACCTCCGACCGGCTGTACTTCGAGCCGCTCACCCTGGAGGACGTCCTGGAGGTGGTGCACGCCGAGCGGCAGGCCGGCCCGGTCGCCGGGGTGATCGTGCAGCTCGGCGGCCAGACCCCGCTCGGCCTCGCGCAGGCCCTGAAGGACGCCGGCGTGCCGATCGTCGGCACCTCCCCGGAGGCCATCGACCTCGCCGAGGAGCGCGGCGCCTTCGGCCGGCTGCTGCACGAGGCCGGGCTGCCCGCCCCCAAGCACGGCACGGCCTTCTCCTTCCCCGAGGCCAAGGCCATCGCGGACGAGATCGGCTACCCGGTGCTGGTCCGCCCCTCCTACGTGCTGGGCGGGCGCGGCATGGAGATCGTCTACGACGAGCAGATGCTCGCCGCGTACATCGAGCGCGCCACCGAGATCAGCCCCGAGCACCCGGTGCTGGTGGACCGGTTCCTCGACGACGCCATCGAGATCGACGTGGACGCCCTCTACGACGGCCAGGAGCTGTACCTCGGCGGCGTGATGGAGCACATCGAGGAGGCCGGCGTCCACTCCGGCGACTCCGCCTGCGCCCTGCCGCCGATCACCCTCGGCGGCCACGACATCAAGCGGCTGCGCGTCTCCACCGAGGCCATCGCCCGCGGGGTCGGCGTGCGCGGCCTGATCAACATCCAGTACGCGCTGGCCGGCGACATCCTGTACGTGCTGGAGGCCAACCCGCGCGCCTCGCGCACCGTGCCGTTCGTCTCCAAGGCCACCGCCGTGCCGCTGGCCAAGGCCGCCGCCCGGATCTCGCTGGGCGCCACCATCGCCCAGCTGCGCGCCGAGGGCATGCTCCCGGCCACGGGCGACGGCGGCACCCTGCCGATGGACGCGCCGATCGCGGTCAAGGAGGCCGTGATGCCGTGGAGCCGCTTCCGCGACCCGCAGGGCCGCGGCGTGGACACCGTGCTCGGCCCCGAGATGCGCTCCACCGGCGAGGTCATGGGCTTCGACGCGGTGTTCGGCACCGCCTACGCCAAGTCGCAGGCCGGCGCCTACGGCGCGCTGCCGACCTCCGGGCGGGCCTTCGTGTCGGTCGCCAACCGCGACAAGCGGGCGATGATCTTCCCCGCCCGCACCCTGGTCGAGCTGGGCTTCGAGCTGCTCGCCACCTCCGGCACCGCCGAGGTGCTGCGCCGCAACGGCATCCCCGCCCGCACCGTGCGCAAGCTCAGCGAGGGGCCGGGGCCGGACGGCGAGCGCGAGATCGTCCAGCTGATCCACGACGGCGAGGTGGACCTCATCGTCAACACGCCCTTCGGCACCGGCGGGCGCCTGGACGGCTACGAGATCCGCACCGCCGCGGTCAGCCGCGGCGTGCCCTGCCTGACCACCGTGCAGGCGCTGGCCGCCGCCGTGCAGGGCATCGAGGCGCTGCAGCGCGGCAAGGTCTCCGTGCGCTCCCTCCAGGAGCACGGGGACGCCCTCGGCGCCGTCCGGGCGGCCGAGCGCGCCGTCGCCGCCGCCGGCGCCACCACCACGCCGACGAAGGGAGCCTGAGACCGCATGGCCAACCCCCTCCAGGTAGCCGCCGAGGTCGTCTCGCTCCAGCCCGCGGGCGCGTACCACCACCTGGTGCTGCGCGCCCCGGGCGTCGCCGAGCGGGTGGAGCCCGGGCACTTCGTGGCCGTCGCCATCGGCGGCCGCGACTCCGCCACGCTGCTGCGGCGCGCCTTCTCCATCCACCGCGCCGACGAGGCCGCCGGCACCGTCGAGGTGGTCTTCGCCGAGCACGGCAAGGGCACCCGGGAACTCGCCCGGGTGCGGCCCGGCGACCGGCTCGACGTCGTCGCCCCGCTCGGCACCCCCTTCCCGGTGCCGTCCGGGCCGGCCACCGCGCTGCTGGTGGCCGGCGGCTACGGCAGCGCCCCGATGTTCGCCCTGGCCGAGCGGATCCTCGACCAGGGCGGCCGGGTCGGCTTCATCCTGGGCGCCGCCACCGCCGACCGGCTCTACGGCGTCGACCAGGCGCTCGCCCTCACCCCGGACGTCGTCGTCACCACCGACGACGGCTCCGCCGGCACCCGCGGGCTGGTCACCGGCCCGCTCGCCGAGGCCATCGCGGCCACCGGCGCCCAGGCCGTGTACTCCTGCGGCCCGATGGCCATGCTGCGCGCCGTCACCGAGATCGCCACCGCGCACGGCGCGCGCAGCTGGACCGCCGTGGAGGAGTCCATGGCCTGCGGCGTCGGCGTCTGCATGACCTGCGTGCTGCCGGTCGTCGGCAACGACGGGGTCAGCCGGTTCGTCCGCTCCTGCGTGGACGGGCCGTGCTTCGACGGAACGAAGGTGCGCTGGAGCGACGTCGGCACCATCCCCGCCGACGTCGAGGGCGCCGCCGCGATGGGAGTGCGCTGACCATGATCGAGACCACCGCCGCCGGCGGCGCGGCCTCCACCACCCAGGCGGTGGGCGGTCCGGTCGCCGCCCACCAGGTCGACATGACCGCCGCGCTGGGCCGCTCCAGCCTGCCGAACCCGATCACCACGGCCTCCGGCTGCGCCGGCTACGGCCGCGACCTCGCCAAGTTCTTCGGGCTCGACGAGATCGGCGCGATCACCACCAAGACGATCATGCCGTACCCGCGGTCGGGCCGGGCCACGCCGCGGATGGCGGAGACGCCGTCGGGCATGCTCAACTCCATCGGCCTGCAGGGATCCGGCATCGACGCCTTCGTGGCGCACGAGCTGCCCTGGCTCGCCCAGCGCGGCGCCCGCACCATCGTGTCGATCGCGGGGGAGCGGGTGGAGGAGTTCGCCGAGTCCGCCGCCCGGCTCACCGGCGTCCCGGGCGTCGTGGGCATCGAGGTCAACATCTCCTGCCCCAACGTCGCCGACCGGGGCCTGGTCTTCGCCTGCAACCCGGCCACCTCCTACGACGTCATCCGCGCCGTGCGGGAGGTCGCCGACCCGGCGCTGCCGGTCTACGCCAAGCTCTCCCCGGACGTCACCTCCATCGTGGAGATCGCCCGCGCCTGCGTGGAGGCCGGCGCCGACGGCCTGTCCATGATCAACACCCTGCTGGGGATGGAGATCGACACCACCCGGCTGCGCCCGGCGCTCGCCGGCGTCACCGGAGGCCTGTCCGGGCCGGCGATCCGCCCGGTCGCCGTGCGCTGCGTGTACCAGGTGTACGCGGCGATGCGGGCCGGCGTGATGCCGGAGGTGCCGATCCTGGGCATGGGCGGCATCCGCAGCGGCCTGGACGCCCTGCAGTTCCTGCTGGCCGGTGCCTCGGCCGTCTCGGTCGGCACGGTCATCTTCAACGACCCCGGCGCCCCGGTGCGGATCCTCGAGGAACTGCGGGACGCCCTGGCGACCCGCGGCTTCTGGCGGCTGGCCGACGCCGTCGGCGCCGCCCACCGCTGACGCCCCGCCGGCCCGGTCGAGCCCGGGCCGGCGGGACGCACCCCACCCCCGGCCCGTCCCATCCCGCCGCCCCCGCCCGTGACGACGGGCCGACCCTGGAGCAGAACCCGTGCCGCACCACCCCACCGCCGACGCCGCCCCCGCGCCCAGGCCCGCGCCGGAACCCTTCGGCGCCCGGCTGCACCGCTCGGTCGAGGCCAGGGGCCGGCTCTGCGTCGGCATCGACCCGCACGCCTCCCTGCTCACCGCCTGGGGGCTGGACGACGACGTCGCCGGGCTGGAGCGCTTCACCCGCACCGTGGTGGAGGCGCTCGCCGACCGGGTGGCCGTCCTCAAGCCGCAGTCGGCCTTCTTCGAGCGGTTCGGCAGCCGGGGCGTCGCGGTGCTGGAGCGCGCCGTGGCCGACGCCCGCGCCGCCGGGGCGCTGGTGCTGATGGACGCCAAGCGCGGGGACATCGGCTCCACCATGGCTGCCTACGCCGACGCCTACCTCAGCCCGGACAGCCCGCTGTTCTCCGACGCCGTCACCGTCAGCCCCTACCTGGGATTCGGCTCGCTGCGGCCGGCGGTCGACGCGGCCCGCGCCGCCGGCTGCGGGCTGTTCGCCCTCGCCCTCACCTCCAACCCGGAAGGCGCCTCGGTGCAGCGGGCCGTGGGCGCGGACGGCCTGCCGGTGGCCGCCGCCGTGCTGCGCCGGCTCGCCGAGGAGAACGCCGGGGCGCGGCCGCTCGGCTCCTTCGGCGCGGTGGTCGGCGCCACGCTGGCCGACCCGGGCGTCGACCTGGAGATCAACGGGCCGCTGCTGGCGCCGGGGGTCGGCGCCCAGGGCGCCACGCCCGCCGACCTGCCGCGGGTGTTCGGCCCGGCGGTGCGCTCGGTGCTGCCCAGCGTCAGCCGCGACGTGCTCCGGCACGGCCCGGGCGTCGGCCCGCTGCGGGAGGCCGCCGCCCGGCTGGTGGACGAGGTGCGCGCGGCCCTGGGGACCGACGGCTGACCCGGTGTGGCGCGCGCGGCGCGGCCCGGCGGGCATGTTGGGTCGCCGTGCCGGTGGCGAGCGCGTGATCATGGGGGAATGGCCGAGGCATTCACCACGCGCGTGATCGACATCATCACCGGATCCAGTGAGACCGTGCACGACCTGACCGCCGCCTGCGCGTCCTTCCTGCGTGAGGTGGCCCCGGGGCGCGACGGGCTGCTCAACGTCTTCATCCCACACGCCACCGCCGGCGTCGCCATCATCGAGACCGGGGCCGGCAGCGACGACGACCTGCTGGCCGCGCTGCGGGACCTGCTGCCCGCGGACGACCGGTGGCGGCACCGGCACGGCAGCCCCGGTCACGGCCGTGACCACGTGCTGCCGGCGTTCGTGCCGCCGCACGCGACGCTGCCGGTGGTCCGCGGCGCGCTGGAGCTCGGCACCTGGCAGTCGGTGGTGCTGGTGGACACCAACCGGGACAACCCGCGCCGGCAGGTCCGGCTGTCCTTCCTCGGGTAGCGCGTCACTTCCCGGCCACCGGGGACGGGTTGACGGCCGGGACCCTGCGGCCCCACCGGCCCGCGTGGCACCGGTGACCCGCCGGTGCCGCCGGGAGGACCTTCGAACGGGCGTCGAAGGGGCCCTGCCGGGGTGCCGGCGGGCCGTCCGGAGACGATAGCCCTTGCTACGGCAAGGTGTCCGAATGGAATCGCCGGCAGGTCTCCCCCATGACGGAGGTGTGAACTAATATGGAAAGCGCTTTCCTCAGAAAACACCGCCGACCCCTGGTGCGGGCCGGTGTCTTCATGGAAGATGAAACATCAGATGTCCGACGTTCTCACCCTCGGGAGCCTGTCCCGTAGGGGCGGCCGGAAGTGCGCTAGGAGGCTCTCGTATGCAGGGGACCGTGCAGCAGACGGCATCCACGACGGCGCGGCCCGCCGAAACCTCGTTTCTGACGCCGGAGGAGCAGCGCATGCTCCAGCTGCTGGCGGACGGGCTGCCGTTGGATTCCGTGGCCCGGCGGATGTGCACGTCCAGCCGGACGCTGCGCCGCCGGATCCGGGCGGTCTGCGACCGGCTCGGGGTGCAGGCGCCGATACAGGCGGTCGCCTGGGCGGCCCGGCGTCACCTGATCTGAGGCAGGCGCCCCGTTCCGGGGTGGGGACGCCGGCGCGCGGGGCGCGACCGGTACGACACTTCGGCCCTGTCCGCGCTGGCGGACAGGGCCGAAGTGCGCTCACGGCGAGTGAGACGGACGTGTGGGGGAAGCTCCCGCGACTGGACTCGAACCAGTAACCTGCCGGTTAACAGCCGGACGCTCTGCCAATTGAGCTACGCGGGATCGCTGCTGTGCCCACTACTTTAGACCATCCCGGCGGGTGCCCCGCACGGGCTTCCACCGGCCGGCGCCGGCCGGCCACCGCCCGTTCGCGGGGCGACCGGGCGTCCCCGGAACTGCCGAGGGCCCGTGGCGCCGAACGCGCGCCACGGGCCCTCGGCCGAGGGGGCGTCAGCCGCGGCCGTCGCCGCCCGTGACGGAGGCCGCCGCCGCGGTCTCCGCGTCTCCGCGCTGGCCGGGCACCGCCGGGGCCTCGACGCCCTCGGCCGGGGCGCCGGCGGCGGCCTGTGCGGCCTGCTCGGCGCGCTCCAGCCGCCAGCCGCGGATCGACCAGGCCAGGGCCGCGGCCCAGACCAGGTACAGCAGGATGTACGGGATGGTCCGGGAGTCCGCGGGAACGTCGAAGGAGCGGAAGAGCGTCCGGGCGTTGGTGATCACCACCAGGCCGCCGACCGACGCGCCGAGCAGCCGGGTCGGGAAGCGGCTGACCAGCCAGGCGGCCAGCGGCGCGGCGATCACGCCGCCGGTGAGCAGGCCGGCGACCACCACGAACGGGATGTTCTCGTCGCCGAGGGCGAGCAGGAAGCCCACGCTGGCCGACACGGCCACCAGGAACTCGGCGGTGCCCACCGAGCCGATCACCTTGCGCGGGGGGATCCGGCCGGTGCCCAGCAGGGTCGGTGTGGCGATCGGGCCCCAGCCGCCACCGCCGGTGGAGTCCACGAAGCCGGCGACCACGCCGAGCGGGGCCAGGAAGCGCTTGCCGACCCTGCGGCTGGGGCCGGTGGCGGCCTTCGGCGGCCGGAAGGTGAAGCGGATGAGCAGGTAGGCGCCGAGCACCACCAGGATGGTGGACGTCCACGGAACGGCCGCCTCGGTGGACAGGTTGGAGAGCACCGTGGCGCCGGCGAAGGCGCCGATCGCGCCGGGAATGGCCAGCGGCAGCACCAGGCGCCACTCCACGTTGCCGAACCGCCAGTGCGAGGCACCGGAGGCCAGCGTGGTGCCGATCTCGGCCAGGTGGACCGCGGCGGAGGCGGTGGCCGGCGCGGAACCGGCGATCAGCAGCAGGGTGGTGGACGTCACCCCGTAGGCCATGCCCAGGGTGCCGTCCACTAGTTGGGCACCCAGGCCCACCAGGGCGAAGATGATGAAGCGCTGCACGGGGACTCCCGGAAGTGTGCGCATGCCCCGCCCCCGCCGTGCGGTGACGCGCGGCGGTGCGGAGCGCGGAACGTGGCGTGGGCAGGCGCCGTCGCACGGCGGGAGCCGCGGGGCGTGGCGGCTGGATCGTCGTGGAACCGTGGCGATGGCCTGCGCGTCGCCGCGCGGCAGGAGGTTGCCACGGGGCGGGACCGACTCGGCTGAGCGGGTGCCTGAGTCGGCGTCAACAGGAGGCTGACACGACGCGCAACAGGTCCACGTGCAGGCGTTGCACGAGGAGGACTCCACGATTCATGGGACAGGAGAGTACGGCAGGGCACCCCGCCGCACGAGGTCAGTCTCGTCATGCGAGACGTCTGGTGAGACGCGGGGTGCCCCCATCGGGCGTCTGCGCGGCGCGGCGCGCGGTTACCCGGCCGTTCGTTGTCGTGCCCGGATCAATGTTCGACGGTGATGCCCCAGCGCGCGACGAACTCCTCACCCGGCTCCAGCTCGCGCAGGCCCCGCCGGTTGTTGAAGGCGTCGGTGGCCGCGGTGCACGGCTCCACCGCGATCCCGGTGCGCCGCATGCCCTCCGGCAGCGGATCCCCGGTGAACACCTGGAGGTAGCGGTGCGCGCGGTCCGCCCACATGGTGACCGCGCGCCGGCCGTCCGCGGTCGCCAGCCGCACCCGGGTGCGGCCGTCCGGGTCGAAGAGCAGGTCGGTGAAGCCGACGTCCATGCGCAGGTCGCCGATGCGCCGCGGGCTCCGGAAGTCGAACGGGGTGCCGTCCACCGGCACCGGGTCGCCCTGCGGGATGTGCCGGGGGTGGTCGGCGAACCGGCTGGCGGCCGGCAACCGCAGCACGTCGTGGTCGATGGTGGGGCTGCCGACCGTGAGATAGGTGTGGCTGCCCACCGCGTACGGCGCCCGCTCCGCGCCGACGTTGCGCACCGTGTGCGTCATCGTCAGCTCACGCGCCTCGCCGTCGACCGCGTACGCCTGGTGGATCAGCAGGTCGAAGGGGTAACCGGGCTGGCGGTGCAGCCGCAGGCGCAGCTCCACCCGTGACTCGGTGTGCTCGCTCACCTCCCAGGTCAGCCAGCGGGTCAGCCCGTGGATCGCGTTCCCGGTGGCCGCCTCGTTGACCGGGAGCTGGTGCTCGCGCCCGTCGAAGGTGTAGCGCCCGCCGTCCACCCGGTTTGGGAACGGCGCCAGGAGCTGGCCGTGGCCTCCGGCGTGCGGCCAGTCGTCCTCGGGGAAGCCGTCGACGTAGGCGAGCCCGTCCGCGGTGAAGGCCCGCAGCCCGGCGCCCACCTCGGTCACCACGGCCCGCAGGCCCCCGGAGCGGACGACCAGTTGGCGTCCGGTGGGTGGGACGCCGTCCACGGCCGTGGGCGACGGTTCCGTCCGCTGGAGAGGGGAGACGGTGGACACGACAGGAGTACCTCTTCCATCCGGGCGGGACGCGAATTCGACTGGACATCAGCGTAACTGCACCGTGACCTTGCGCCGGTCGGGTGGAGTGGGCCGCTCCGCTCACCGGCCGGCCCCCGGGGGATACTGGGGCCGTGTCCGACACCCACCGCCCCGACCACGGCGACGCCGGCGAACCGGCGGCGCCGAACGACCCGGCCACGCCCGCCGCACCCGGCACGCCCCACCCGGACGAGGTGCGCTTCTTCGGCACCACCTGGGTCGAGCGCGGCACGGCCTACCGGCTGCGGCGCGTCGCCGTCCCGGTCGGCGCGCTCGCCGTGCTGCTGGCCGGGGCCGGACTGCTGGGCCTCGCCGTGGACGGCGTGGCGCTCGCCGGCGTGGGCGCGCCGGTGGAGGTGCTGCTGCTGGTGGCGATCGGCGTCTGCTCGGTCATCGCCGCGGCCCGCACCTGGACGCTGCTCGCCCGCGGTCGCGGCGCCCTGAGTGTCCGCATGGCGGACGACCGGGCGATGGGACCGGTGCTGACCATCGGCTTCCTCGGGGTGCTGGCGGCCTACTTCGTCCGCAGTCTGGTGGAGGCGCCCGGTGAGGCGGTGCGCCGCGCCGAGTACCAGGCCGCCCTGGACCGGCGGGCCCGAGCCCGGGCCGCCCGCTCCCGCCGGCCCGACGCGCGCCCCGACGCCCGCCGGGCCCGCCCCCGGCGCTCCGGCGGCTCCCGCCGGCCGCGCCGCTGACCCTCCGCCGGCCCGGCCACGCCCCGATCCCGGCCGCGCCCCGGCCCGGCCACGGCCCGCGCAGCGGCTCCGCCCCGCGGGGCCCGGGGGCTGTCACAATCCGCGCCGCCCCGGGTGTCTGAAGGGAGGACGGCAGCCGCCGGTCCCGAACAGGAGGTCCTCGCCATGGCCCGCATCGCCCTCGAACACCGCCGCACCGCCTTCGTCCGCCTCACCGAGTTCGCCCAGCGCCGGCTGTACGGCCGGGCGCTGGATCCGGTCCGCGCCATGCTGCACAACCGGCGGGTGGCCCGCTGGTACATCCGCGCCGAGCTGGGGGTGACCCGCTTCCGCGCCCTGGACCACACCCTGGCCGACCTCGCCGTGCTCGCCACGGCGGAGCGGATCGGCTGCTCCTGGTGCGTCGACTTCGGCCAGTGGGAGGGCGAGCGCCGGCACCGGGTGGATCCGGACAAGCTGCGGCACGTCGTGGTCTGCCCGGACCCCGGCTCCGCCCGGCCGGAGGAGGTGGCCGCGCACGACGCCGGGCACTGCCCGCTGAGCGAGCTGGAGCGCGCGGTGGTCCGCTACGCCCGGGCGATGTCCGGCGCGACCTGCGCGGTCACCGACGACCAGGTGGACTGGCTGCGCGCCCGGCTCGGCGAGGAGCGCCTGGTCGAGCTCACCATGCAGGTCGCCGTGGAGAACCTGCGGGCCCGGTTCAACTCCGCCCTCGGCCTGGTCGGGCAGGGCTTCTCGGACACCTGCGAGGTGCCGCTGGTGCGCGCGCTCGCCGGGCGGGGCGCCGCCGACCGGGTGGGGGACGCCCGGTGACGCCGCCCGGACGGAGCGCCGAGGAGGCCCTGGCCGCCGACTTCGACGACCACCGCGGCCTGCTGTTCTCGGTCGCCTACCGGATGCTCGGCAGCGTGGAGGACGCCGAGGACACCGTGCAGGACGCCTGGCTGCGCTGGTCCGCCGAGGACCGCGACGACGTCCGGGACCGGCGGGCCTACCTGGTGCGGGTGACCACCCGGCTGGCCCTGAACCGCCTGCGCGGCGCGCGGGCGCGCCGGGAGAGCTACGTCGGCCCGTGGCTGCCGGAGCCGCTGCTGGACACCCTGCCCTCGACGGACCCGGCCGCCGATCCGGAGGCCCGGGGCACCAGCGCCGAGTCGATCTCCATGGCGATGCTGCTCGTCCTGGAGACCCTCACGCCGGCGGAACGGGCCGTCTTCGTGCTGCGCGAGGTGTTCGGCTACCCCCACGCCGAGATCGCCGCCGCGCTGGAGCGCAGCGAGGCCTCGGTGCGCCAGCTCGCCCACCGGGCGCGCTCCCACGTGCAGGCCCGGCGCCCGGAGGTGGGCCTGGGCGGGGCCGGCGGGCCGGGCGACCGCGCCGGGGTGGACGCCGAGCAGCTGGCCCGGATCACCGGGAAGTTCGTCGAGGCCTGCTACGAGGGGGACGTCGAGGGCCTGAAGGCCATGCTGGCCGAGGACGTGCGGCTGATCACGGACGGCGGCGGCAAGGTGCGGGCGGCCCGGCGGCCGGTGCTCGGCGCCCGGAAGGCGGCCAGCTTCCTGGTCTCCGTCTGGGCCATGTACGCCGACGACCCGGGACGCACCCGGGAGGCGGCCACGATCAACGGGGCGCCGGGGGTGGTCTTCCGCAGGGACGGGCTGCTGGACGCGACGCTCACCCTCGACATCGACGGCGACGGGCGGGTGCGGCAGGTGTTCCTGGTGCGCAACCCCGACAAGCTGGCCCGGTGGGACGGGGAATCCAGGGAGGGCGGGGAGGCCGGGGACGCCGGGGACGGCCGGCGTGGCCGGATCCAGCATGGCTGAATATCGCCTCCGGCGCGGCGTTTCCGGAGCGACGGTCGCGGACAGATAACGATCGCGACGGTGAGAGCAGCCCATGCGCGACGGGGTCCCGGTGCGGTGATACACCGGGGCCCCGCCGTCGTCCGCGCCGCGCGGGGCCGGCCCGCGGCGGCTACAGGGCAACCCCGGTGAGCACCATCACCCGCTCCTCGGTGAGGTCCTCCATCGCCGAGCGCACCCCCTCGCGCCCGGTGCCGGACTCCTTCACGCCGCCGTAGGGCATCTGGTCGGCGCGGTAGGACGGCACGTCGCCGATCACCACGCCGCCGACCTCCAGCTCCCGCTGCGCCCGGAAGGCGACCTGGAGGTCGCGGGTGAACACCCCGGCCTGGAGCCCGAAGCGGCCGGCGTTGACCCGGGCGAACGCCTCGTCCACGTCCGCCACCCGGCGCAGCACCAGCACCGGCCCGAAGACCTCCTCGGTGACCACCCGGGCGTCGTCCGGAACGTCGGCGAGCACGGTGGGCTGGTAGCTGGCGCCGTCGCGGCGGCCGCCGGCCAGCAGGGTGGCGCCGGCGGCGACCGCCTCGTCCACCCACTCGGACACCCGGCGGGCCGCCGCCTCGTCCACCAGCGGGCCGACCTGCGTGGCGTCCTGCCACGGGTCACCGGTGACCAGGCGGCCGACCGCCTCCACCACGCGCGGGGCGAAGGCGTCGTAGACGGCGTCCTCGACGTACACCCGCTGCACGCCGATGCAGCTCTGCCCGGCCTGGTAGTTGGAGAACAGCGCCACCCGCTCGGCGGCCCGCTCCAGGTCGGCGTCCCGCAGCACCACCACGGCGGCGTTGCCGCCGAGTTCCAGGGTGACGTGCTTGCGCGGCACCCGTTCCCGGATCGCCCAGCCCACGGGGCCGCCGGTGAAGGACACCACGGGCAGCCGGGGGTCGTCCACCAGCGCCTCGGCGCGCTCGTTGGGCAGCGGCAGCACCGCGACGGAGCCGGTGGGCAGGTCCGTCTCGGCCAGGATCTCGCCGAGCAGCAGCGCGGTCAGCGGCGTGGCCGGCGCGGGCTTGACGATCACCGGGGCGCCCACCGCGATCGCCGGGGCGACCTTGTGGGCGACCAGGTTGAGCGGGAAGTTGAACGGCGTGATGGCCAGCACCGGGCCGCGCGGGGCGCGGCGCACCAGCGCGATCCGGCCCTCGCCGGCCGGGTCGGTGTCCAGCCGCTGCAGCCGGCCGTCGAAGCGGCGCGCCTCCTCGGCGGCGAGCCGGAAGACCGACACGGCGCGGGCCACCTCGGCGCGCGACCACATCAGCGGCTTGCCGTTCTCCCCGGTGATCAGCCGGGCGATCTCCTCGGAGCGCTCGGCGAGCCGCCGGGAGACGTGGCCGAGGGCCTCGGCCCGCACGTGGGCGGGGAGCGCGGCGACGGTGGAGCGGGCCTCCCAGGCGGCGCCCACGGCCTTGGCCACCTCGTCGGGGGAGGGGATGGGGGCGGTGCCGACGACGCGGCCGTCCCAGGGGTGGGTGACGGTGATCTCGGTGGAATCGGCGTTCAGCGGGAGTGCGGACATGCCGGCACGGTAGCGCCCGGGCGGCCCGCCGGGGCCTGTACGGCGCGGAGCGGCGGCGCCGGCCGGCGCGCCGGAGTGTCCAGGGCGTCGGGGGCCCGGGTGGACCCGGGGGTCAGGCCGGCCGGCCGTCGTGTATCCGCAGGGCGATCCACAGCTCCGCGCGGACGTCCGGGTCGTCCAGGTCGGTGCGCAGCAGTTCGGCGACGCGCTCGACGCGGTGCCGGACGGTGTGCCGGTGCACCCCGAGGTCCCGGGCTGCGGCGTCCCAGCGCCCGCCGCGGGCCAGGTAGGCGCGCAGCGTCGCGAGGAGTTCCGCCGGCTGCCGGCCGGCCAGCAGCGCCCCCAGCCGGGAGCGGGCGAACTCGTCGGCGGAGGGCGCGTCGACCAGGCCGAGGAAGCCGGGGGCCAGCTCCTCGTGGCGGGCCAGGGCCGTGCCGCGGCGCTCCGCCTCGGCGCGGCTGCGCTCCGCCTGGCGGACCGCCGCCGGCAGGTCGGCGGGAGTCACCGGCTCGCTCACCCCGCAGACCAGCGGGCGGGTGGCGCGCCCGAAGGCGGCGATCGCCGCGGGGGCGTCCGGCAGCAGCGCCCAGAGCGTGCCGCCCTCGGTGGCCAGCAGCGCGGTGCGCAGCGCGGCGTCCCGTTCGGCGGCGCGCAGCGCCTCGCCGACGGCGCCGGCCCGTGGCGGAGCACCGGCGGGCAGGGCGGCCTGGGCGACCCGCACCGGGTCGGGGAGCCCTCCGACGGCGTCGTCCACGGCCGCCCACACGGCCGGCTCCCGGGCGGTGAGCAGCGCGCGGAGCAGGGCGGTGCGCAGCCGGCGTTCGGTGACGCGCCGCACCTCGGGGCGTTCCAGCTCCAGGGAGAGCAGGGAGACGGCGGCGGCCAGGGCGGTGCGCCGCCGGGCGTCGAGCGGGCCGGCGGTGCCGGCCAGCAGGTAGCCGACCGGCTGGTCACCGCCCAGGGCGTGGGCGACGGCGTGCCCGGAGGCGTCCACCACGGAGGCGGCCGACGGCCGGCGGGCGGGGGAGGGCGGGCCGTCGGCGGGTGGGGGCGCGGCGATCCGGTCCAGTGCCGCGGAGAGCGCGGCGACGCCTCCGGCCGCGGCGTCGGGGGGAGCGGCGTGGCGCGGTCGCCGGTCGGTGTCCAGCAGCGCCGCCCAGCCGTCGAGCTGCCGGGCCAGCAGGGTGACGACCGCCTCCGGGCCGCGCAGCGCGGCCCGGGTCAGCTCCTGCTGCATGGCGATCGAGCGGTTCAGCTCCTCGTAGCGGTCGGCCGCGAGCAGGTCCGCCACGGCGCGGCTGATGGCCATGAAGGGGGTGGGGCGGGGGACCTCCAGCAGCGGCAGCCCGGCCCGCTCGGCGGCGGTGAGCACCTCCGGCGGCACCTCGTCGTGACCGACCCCGACGCCGACGCCGAAGCCGAGTCCGGCCACGCCCCGGTCGGCGACCCGCCGGATCCAGGCGGTGGCCGCCTCGGCGGAGCCGGTGTGCCACAACCCGGTGGTGAGCAGCAGCTCGCCGCCCTCCAGGAAGGGGGTGGGATCGGGCAGCTCGCTCACCGCCACCCAGTGCACCGGGCGCTCCAGGGCGTCCGCGCCGCAGCGCACCCGCAGGTCCAGCTCGGGGGTGCCGACGACGCGGCGGAGTGTGGGCGCCACGGTGCCTCCCTGGAATTCGTGACCGGCGTCACCTCGCGCCGGAATCGAAACGTGACTGGCGACACATTACCGCCGGCCCCGCCAGTGAGGGCCGTCACGCTTCGGCCACCGTCGACTATGGGGAATAGGAATTGGTTGGGGCCGGGCCGCCGCGGCGGCGGGCGCGGGGGGCCGGCGGGGGCCGCGGCGGCGCCCGGGGTGGGGGTCCCGGCGGTGCCCAGGCCGGGGAGGTCCGGAACGACGGCGCCGATCACGGGGGTGCCGGCGGGGCGGGCGGGTGCCTCGACGGGTGAGTCGGCACGGTGTGCGGGGCACCGCCCCGGCGGCCGGCAATTACGACCGCGGATAGTTTCTGATGGGGTTTACGGCCCTTTCCCGGAGGGTCTACAAAGGTTTCCGCCGCACGGCGCCGCGGTGAAATCGCGAGTTCGATTTCCGAGTGGCCGCGGATTCGGCCGGCAAGTCGCCGGACCGGGTTCGCGGATCACCGGGAGGAGTTCTCCGGAATTCCGCCGCGGCGCGTTCGCACGTTCCCTCACCGGCGAGGGGCCCCGTGGCGAGCGGTGCCGGGCGCACGCCCGTCGACCGACCCAGGCTGGCGCATCCGGCCCACCCGCACTCGACCACCCGAGGTACTTCCCTTCATGTCTTCCCGCCGTACCACCGCCCTGTCCACACGCGGCAAGGCCGCCATCGTGCTCGGTGCCGCCCTCGGCGCCGTCTTCGTCGGCGCCACCGGCGGTGCGATGACCGCGGACGCGGCCACGCTGAGCGCCCACGAGAAGCACGTGCGCCACCTGGAGCACATCAGGCACCTGGAGCACGTGCGGCATGTGCAGCACCTCAACCACCTGGCGCAGCTGGAGCGGGCCGCCGCCGAGTCCGGCGTCTCCGTGGGCATGTCGGCGCCGATGAGCACGACCCCGGTTGGCGACTCCTCCACCGCCGCCGAGGCGGACCAGGTCGTCGTTACGGCCACCGACCCCCGGGAGATCGCCCGCCAGCTGGTCCCGGACCCGGTGCAGTACGAGGCGTTCTGCAACATCGTCGAGCACGAGAGCAGCTGGAACGTCACCGCGACCAACCCCAGCAGCGGCGCCTACGGCCTGATGCAGGCGCTGCCCGGCTCCAAGATGGCCACCCACGGCGACGACTGGCGCACCAACCCGGAGACCCAGCTGCGCTGGGGCCTGGACTACATGAACGAGCGGTACGGCAGCCCGGTCGCGGCCTGGCAGTTCTGGCAGCTCAACGGCTGGTACTGAGCCGACACCCGCGCCCAGCGGCCCCGGACGGCGGCGCGGCGCACCCGGACCCCCGGCCACCGGCATCGGTGACCGGGGGTTTCGGCGTCCCACGCACCCCACCCTCCCCATCCGGGTCACCTTCGCCGGGATGCGCCCCATCCCGCCGCGCCGGGTGGTTCGATGACCACCACAGGCGCGCTCCCGGCCCCCGTCCGTCCCCCGGCCGGGGGCGGGGGCCAGGTCGGCGGAGGGGGCACGATGCAGGAGAGCGCACCGCCCGCGCCCGGGCGGCCCGGTCGGCGGTCCGTGGTCCGGTACGGCCTCGCGGCCGGCGCCGCGGCCGCGCTCGGCGGGGCGGCCGTCACCGTCCACCGGGCCCGCTCCGGCGACGACCGCCCGGCCGCCGCCGCCCGCACGGTCACCCCGCGAGGGCCGTCCACCACCTGGTCCGACCCCGACGGCTGGGACGGCCCGCCGCCCGGGCCGGACAGCCACGTCGTGCTGACCGGACCGGTCCTGCTGGACACCGACGCCGAGGTCGCCTCGCTGACCATCGAGGCCACCGGGTCGCTGGAGTACGCCGGCGACCGCACCCTCACCCTGGCCAGCGCCGGCAACGTCGTCGTCGCCGGCACGCTCACCCTCGCCCCGGACCGCCCCGACCTGGTCCACACCCTGCGGCTGACCGGCGCCGACGAGGCCGCCTTCCGCGGCACCGTGATGGAGCCGACCGACACCGACACCGGCGTGTGGGTGGTCGGCGCCGGGGTGCTGCGCTGGCACGGCGCCGACCGCACCGCCTGGATCCGCGCGGACGGTCCCGCGCGCGCCGGCGACACCACGCTCCACCTGGCCGCCGACCCCGCCGGGTGGCGGCCGGGCGACGAGATCGTGGTCACCCCCACCGCCCCGCCGGGCGCCGACGGCGCCACCGACGGCCACGAGCTGCGCACGCTCACCGCCCTGTCCGGCCGGACGCTCACCCTGGACCGCGCCCTGGAGCACGACCACCCGGCCGTCGCCCCGGCGGGAGGCGCCCCGGTGGGCGCCGAGGTGCTCAACCTCACCCGCAACGTCCGGGTGGAGGGCACCGCGACCGGCCGGGCGCACGTGCACATCACCAGCAGCGCCCGGCAGGAGATCCGGCACACCCGGCTGCGCTGGATGGGGCCGCGCCGGGACACCGCCGAGACCTGGCGCTCCCCGGAGGGCGTCCGGCCGGTCACCGCCGGGCTCACCGGGCGCTACGCGCTGCACTTCCACATGCTGGGCGACGCCTCCCGGGGGACGCTCGTGGAGGGCGTGGTGGTCACCGACACCGGCCACCACGCCTTCGTGCCGCACGCCAGCCACGGCATCACCTTCCGCGGCTGCGTCAGCCACGACACCTGGGAGGACCCCTACTGGTGGGACGACGCCCCGGACACCCGCACCCCGCAGGAGCCCTCGGACGAGGTGCGCTGGGAGGGCTGCGTGGCCTCCCTGGTCCGGGTCGACCCGCCGTTCCGCGGATACCGCCTGGCCGGCTTCTCCCTGGGCGCCGGGGTGGGCAGCCGGGCCACCGGGTGCGTCGCGGTCGGCGTGCAGGGCAGCGAGGGCAGCGCCGGGTTCTCCTGGCCCGAGGGCGGCAACGGCGAGTGGCGGGTCGACGGCTGCCTGGCCCACAACAACGCCGGCGGCGGGCTGTTCGTCTGGCAGAACCGCAGCCGGCCCGACACCATCAGCCACTTCGTGGCCTTCCACAACGGCGGCCCCGGCATCAACCACGGCGCCTACCTCAACGACTTCGTCTACACGGGCGCGCTGCTGCACGGCAACGCCGGCGGCGGCGTGCTGCTGCACGCGCTCGGGGCCGAGCGCGGGGCCACCTTCGCCGACCTGCACGTGGACGGGGCGGGCCTGGCCGCGCACGCCGTGGTCACCCGGCACCACCAGCTCCCCGGCGCCCCGGTGCGCTTCGTGCGCTGCGCCTTCGGCGGCTACCGGGACGCCGGGGCGTCCTTCCCGCTGGCCGACGGCGCGCCGGAGAACGTGGAGTTCATCGACTGCACCTTCACCCCGGCCGCCGGCTCCGACGCCCCCGAACTGCGCCTGGACGACGGCCTGCCCGGCGACACCCGGATCGTGCTGCGGCCGCCGGGCGGCCGGCCGGTCGCCGTGCTGCCCGCCGCCGGCGCGGCCCACGCCGACGCCACGGCCGTGCCCGGATGGAACGCCCGCACCCGGCCGACCGACCTGGAGGCGGCCCCGGGGGCGCCGCGCCGCCCACCGGTCGGCGCGCCGGTCAGCGCGCCGACCGGCCCGCCCCCCGCCGCGCCGTCCGGGAGCTGACCCCGCGGCGGAAACCGGGGCGCCGTCAGGAGCCGGACGGCGCCAGCCGCGCCAGCCGGGAGGCTGCCGCCCGAAGCTCCTCGGGCCGCTTGCAGAACGCGAACCGGATCAGCGGCGCGCTCGGCGCGTCCGGCCCCTGCCGCTCGTGGAAGACCACCGAGGGGATCGCCACCACCCCGCACAGCTCCGGGAGCCTGCGGCACAGCTCCCGGCCGTCCCGGAAACCGAGCGGGCTGGCGTCCGCCGTGACGAAGTAGGTGCCGTCCGGCACGTACACCTCGAAGCCGGCCCGCCGCAGGCCGTCGACCAGCAGGTCGCGCCGGCCGCGCAGCTCCGCCGCCAGGCCGCGCACCCAGTCGTCCTGGCCGTCCAGCGCCTCCGCGACCGCGTACTGCAGCGGGCCGCCGGACACGTAGGTGAGGAACTGCTTCGCCGTGCGCACCGCCGCCACCAGCTCCGCGGGTCCGTGCACCCAGCCCACCTTCCACCCGGTGAAGGAGAACGTCTTGCCGGCGGAGGAGACGGTCAGCGTCCGCTCCGCCATGCCCGGGAAGGTGGCGAGCGGCAGGTGCGGCACCCCGTAGGTCAGGTGCTCGTACACCTCGTCGGTGAGCACCAGCAGGTCCCGCTCCACGGCGATCCGCGCCACCTCGGCCAGCTCCTCGCGGGTGAGCACCGTACCGGTGGGGTTGTGCGGCGAGTTCAGCAGGATCAACCGGGTGCGCGGCCCCACCGCCGCGCGCAGCGCCGCCACGTCCAGCCGGAAGTCCGGGGCGCGCAGCGGTACCCCGACCCGCACCCCGCCGGCCATCGCGATGCCCGCCGTGTACGAGTCGTAGTAGGGCTCCAGCGCCACCACCTCGTCCCCCGGCTCCACCAGGGCCAGCAGCGCCGCGGCGATCGCCTCGGTGGCCCCCGCCGTCACCAGCACCTCGCGGTCCGGGTCCACGTCCAGCCCGTACCAGCGCCTCTGGTGCCGGGCGACCGCCTGACGCAGCTCGGGAACGCCCGCCCCCGGCGGGTACTGGTTGCCCCGCCCCTCCCGCAGGGCGCGCACGGCGGCCTCCATCACCTCGGCCGGACCGTCGGTGTCCGGGAAGCCCTGGCCCAGGTTGATCGCCCCGGTCCGGGTGGCCAGCTCGGACATCTCCGCGAAGATCGTCGTACCCGTTCCGGCCAGCCGGCCCGCCAGGACGCCGCGCATGCGGTCCCCTTCCTCCGTCGCGTGCCCGCGTGGCCGTGCGGCGCTCCGCGGGACGCTGGTCGCTCCCGCGCGCCGTGGCCGTTCCACGGCGCGGTCCCACCGGCACGGCGGACCCGCGCGGCCGAGGAGTCGGCCGCCGACGCCGGCCCGCAGCGCGCCGGGCCGCCCGGTCCGAGGGAACCGGCGGACGGCTGATCCAATGGGACCATGAGCACCGAGAGCACCGCGAACCACGCGGACACCCCGCTGCGGGTCGGGCTGGTCGGCTTCGGCACCGCCGGCGCCGTCTTCCACGCGCCGCTGATCGCCGCCACCGAGGGCCTGGCCCTGGACACCGTGGTCACCGCCGACCCGGAACGCCGCGCCCGGGCGGCCCGCGAGTACCCCGGCGTCCGGCTGGTCGACAGCGCCGAGCGCCTCCTGGAGGACGGCGCCGACCGGCTCGACCTGCTCGTCGTCGCCTCCCCCAACCGCACCCACGTCCCCCTCGCGCGCGCCGCCCTGCGGGCCGGCCTCCCGGTCGTGGTCGACAAGCCGCTGGCCCCCACCGCGCGGGAGGGCCGGGAGCTGGTGGACCTCGCGGCGGAGCGCGGGCTGCTGCTCACCGTCTTCCACAACCGCCGCTGGGACGGCGACTTCCGCACCGTGCGCACGGTGCTGGACTCCGGCGCGCTCGGCACCGTCACCCGCTTCGAGTCGCGCTTCGACCGCTGGCGGCCGGCGCCCAAGGGCGGCTGGCGGGAGTCGGCCGACCCGGCCGAGGTCGGCGGGCTGCTGTACGACCTCGGCAGCCACCTGGTCGACCAGGCCCTGCAGCTGTTCGGGCCGGCCGCGCGGGTGTACGCCGAGGCGGACGTGCGCCGCCCCGGCACCGGCGCGGACGACGACTCCTTCATCGCCCTCACCCACACCAGCGGGGTCCGCTCCCACCTGTGGATGGGGACCCTCGCCTCCCAGCGCACCCCGCGCTTCCGGGTGTTCGGCACCGCCGGCAGCTACCTGAAGTACGGGCTCGACCCGCAGGAGGGCGCGCTGCGGGCGGGCCTGCGTCCCGGGGGCGAGGGCTGGGGCGCGGAGCCGCAGGGCGCCTGGGGCACCATCGGCGCCGACGCCGAGCCCGGCGACCTGCGCACCCTGGCCACCGAGCCGGGCGACTACCCGGCCTTCTACGCCGCCGTGGGCGAGGCGCTGCGCGGACGGGCGCCGGCCCCGGTCGAGGCCGCGCAGGCCGTGGACGTCCTCACGGTCCTGGAGGCGGCCCACGCCTCGGCCGCCAGCGGCGAGGTCGTCGCCCTCTGACCCTCCCGGCGCCGCGCGGCCCCGCGCGCGGCCGGCCCGGCCGAGCGACGCCGGCCGGGCCGCCGGGCCGGCCGTGGCCGCAGCCGGCCAGGTCAGCGGGGGTGCCGGAAGCCGTGCCGGCGTGGCCCGGCCGCCCGCGCGGTCGTAGGGTTCCGGACATGGAATTCCGTCATCTCGGCCGTAGTGGCCTGGTCATCAGCGAGATCTCCTACGGCAACTGGCTCACCCACGGCTCCCAGGTGGAGGAGGAGACGGCCACCTCCTGCGTGCGCGCCGCCCTGGACGCCGGCATCACCACCTTCGACACCGCCGACGTCTACGCCGGCACCCGCGCCGAGGAGGTCCTCGGCCGCGCCCTGAAGGGCGAGCGCCGCGAGGACCTGGAGATCTTCACCAAGGTCTTCTGGCCGGCCCAGCCGTCCCCCGGCCGCAACAACCGGGGCCTGTCCCGCAAGCACATCATGGAGTCGATCGACGGCTCGCTGCGCCGCCTGGGGACCGACTACGTCGACCTCTACCAGGCCCACCGGTTCGACCACTCCACCCCGCTGGAGGAGACCATGTCGGCCTTCGCCGACCTGGTGCACGCCGGCAAGGCGCACTACATCGGCGTGAGCGAGTGGACCGCCGACCAGATCCGGCGCGGCTGGGCCCTGGCACGGGAGTTGAACGTTCCGCTTGTCTCCAGCCAGCCGCAGTACTCCGCGCTGTGGCGGGTGATCGAGGCCGAGGTCGTCCCCACCTGCGAGGAGCTGGGAATCGGCCAGATCGTCTGGTCCCCGATCGCGCAGGGCGTGCTGACCGGCAAGTACCTCCCGGGGCAGGAGGCCCCCGCGGGCTCGCGGGCGACCGACGACAAGGGCGGGGCGGGCATGGTCTCGCGCTGGCTGCGCGACGACGTGCTGACCCGGGTGCAGCAGCTGCGCCCGCTGGCCGAGGAGGCCGGCCTGACCATGGCCCAGCTGGCCGTGGCCTGGGTGCTGCAGAACCCGAACGTCTCCTCGGCGATCATCGGCGCCTCGCGCCCCGAGCAGGTGGCGGAGAACGTCGCCGCCGCCGGGGTCCGGCTGGAGGCCGAACTCATGGCCCGGATCGACGAGATCCTCGACCCGGTGGTCGAGCGGGACCCGTCGCACACCGGCAAGCAGGCGCCCCCGGCGAACTGGCGCGTCGCGTCCTGAGCGGCCCCGCGCGCCGGGGCGTCACGGCCGAGCGCGCCCCTGCGTCATCACCGCGTCACTGATCGTCAATCCTCCTAGTGAGACCTTGTCAACTTGGGGAAAGCCGACCAAGATTTTCCGGCGTTCGGTGCAAGGGCGGGCTCGCCATGCCGGTACGCTCGCCCTAGTCCCACCAGCAGCGCGTTTCGCGTTGCTCCGCAGTCCCGGAGCAACTAGGTTCCACTGCGGTCCATATCCAAGAGTTTTCCTACGAGGTGACACGCCAGTGGCTCTTCCGCCCCTAACCCCAGAACAGCGAGCGGCTGCCCTCGCCAAGGCCGCCGAGGCTCGGCGGGAGCGTGCCGAGGTGAAGAACCGGCTGAAGAACTCCGGGGCCTCGCTCAGCGAGGTCATCAAGGAGGGCCAGCAGAACGAGGTCATCGGCAAGATGAAGGTCTCCGCCCTGCTGGAATCCCTGCCGGGTGTCGGTAAGGTCCGTGCCAAGCAGATCATGGAGCGGCTCAACATCTCCGAGAGCCGCCGCGTCCGTGGTCTCGGTTCCAAGCAGATCCAGCACCTGGAGCAGGAGTTCGGCGGTTCTTCGTCCTGACGGCCCGCCCCCGTTTCCCGCGCGTTCCGCGCCGGGTGACGGACCCCGGCCACGGTCCGGGATAATCGGCACATGAACGGACGTCCGCGGCTGACCGTGCTCTCCGGCCCCTCGGGGGTCGGCAAGAGCACGGTCGTCGCTCATCTACGCGCAACACGCCCCCAGATCTGGCTCTCGGTCTCGGCCACCACCCGCAGGCCGCGACCCGGCGAGGTGGACGGGGTCCAGTACCACTTCGTCGACCGGGACGAGTTCGACAAGCTCGTCGCCAACGGCGAGCTGCTGGAGTGGGCCGAGTTCGCCGGCAACCGCTACGGGACGCCGCGCGGCCCGGTGCTGGAGAAGCTCCAGGCCGGGGTGCCCACCCTGCTGGAGATCGACCTCCAGGGGGCCCGCCAGGTCCGGCAGGCCATGCCGGAGGCCCAGCTGGTCTTCCTCGCCCCGCCCTCCTGGGACGAACTGGTGCGCCGCCTGGTCGGCCGCGGCACCGAGCCGCCCGAGGTCGTCGAGCGGCGGCTCGCGGCAGCCCGGGTCGAACTCGCCGCCGAGGCGGAGTTCGACACCACGCTGGTCAACACCTCCGTCGAGGACGTCAGCCGCGAACTGCTAGCCTTGATGAACGTCGACTGAAGCACACCTGTATCGCAAGCAACGAACGAAGGTAGAGCGTGTCCTCTTCCACGAACGCGCCCGAGGGCATCATCAACCCGCCGATCGACGAGCTGCTTGAGGCCACGGACTCCAAGTACAGCCTGGTGATCTACGCGGCCAAGCGGGCGCGGCAGATCAACGCGTACTACTCGCAGCTCGGCGAGGGGCTGCTGGAGTACGTCGGCCCGCTGGTCGACACCCACGTGCACGAGAAGCCGCTGTCGATCGCGCTGCGCGAGATCAACGCCGGCATGCTCACGGCGGAGAAGGTCGACGCCCCGCCCCTCGGGCAGTGACCTCATAACCGACGTCGATCGTTTTCGTCGAGCGTCCGTACCTTCACGCCCCGGGCCGCCAGCCGGCCCCGGGGCGTGAAGCGTGTTGTGGACCCCCCGCCCCGAAGGGAACGCGCCATGACCGACCGGCCCCGTGTGGTGCTGGGGGTGGGCGGCGGGATCGCCGCCTACAAGGCCTGCGAACTGCTGCGCCTGTTCACCGAGTCCGGCCACCGGGTCAAGGTGGTGCCGACCGCCGCCGCGCTGGAGTTCGTCGGCGCGCCCACCTGGGCCGCGCTGTCCGGGCAGCCGGTGGCCACCGAGGTCTGGGACGGCGTGCACGCCGTGCCGCACGTCCGCATCGGGCAGGAGGCCGACCTCGTCGTCGTCGCCCCGGCCACCGCGGACCTGCTGGCCAGGGCCGCGCACGGGCTCGCCGACGACCTGCTGACCAACACCCTGCTCACCGCGCGCTGCCCGGTCGTCTTCGCGCCCGCCATGCACACCGAGATGTGGGAGCACCCGGCCACCCGGGAGAACGTCGCGACGCTGCGCCGGCGCGGCGCCGTGGTGGTCGAGCCCGCGGTGGGCCGGCTGACCGGCGCGGACACCGGCAAGGGCCGGCTGCCCGATCCGGCCGGGATCTTCGCCCTGTCCCGGCGGGTCCTCGCCCGGGGCGTCGCCGGCACCGCCCCCGACCTGGCCGGCCGCCACGTGCTGGTCACCTCCGGCGGCACCCGGGAGCCCCTGGATCCGGTCCGCTACCTCGGCAACCGCTCCTCCGGCCGGCAGGGCCACGCGCTGGCGGCCACCGCCGCCGCCCGGGGCGCCGAGGTGACGCTGATCGCCGCCGGCGTGGAGGTGCCCGACCCGGCCGGCGTCACGGTGCGCCGGGTCGGCACCGCGGCCGAGCTGCGCGCGGCCGTGCTGGAGGCCGCCCCGGCCGCCGACGCGGTGGTGATGGCGGCGGCGGTGGCCGACTTCCGGCCGGCCCACTACGCCACCGGCAAGATCAAGAAGCGG
The DNA here is from genome assembly GCF_013407765.1 of Allostreptomyces psammosilenae. Lineage (GTDB taxonomy): Bacteria > Actinomycetota > Actinomycetes > Streptomycetales > Streptomycetaceae > Allostreptomyces > Allostreptomyces psammosilenae. The sequence continues at coordinate 2,341,843 of NZ_JACBZD010000001.1, read as the reverse complement.
GACGGCGTCGAGCCCGACCCGATCCCGCTGGTGCGCAACCCGGACATCCTCGCCGAGATATCCGCCCGGCGGGCCCGCCCCGGCCAGGTCGTGGTGGGCTTCGCCGCGGAGACCGACGACGTGCTGGCGAACGGCCGGGCCAAGCTCGCCCGCAAGGGCTGCGACCTGCTCGTGGTCAACGAGGTCGGGGCGGAGAAGGTCTTCGGCTCGGACCACAACGAGGCGGTGGTGCTGGGCGCCGACGGCAGCCGCACGCCGGTCCCGCACGGCCCCAAGGAGGACCTCGCGGACGTCGTCTGGGACCTCGTCCGGGACCGCCTGGCCGACGCCCGGGGGTGAGGGCGCCAGGCCCGCGCACGCCGCCGCGGCGCGCGCGCCGGGCGCGCACCGTCCCATTTGGCGAGGTCGGTCCCGCCTCGCCGCGGGCGGCGGATAAACTCTCCTCTAGTCGAACCGAACGAACCCGATGACGGCCGATCCGCCACCGGGACAGTCAGCCAGCAGCCGCTGCACACCCCAGGGAGCGATGTGTCTCGCCGCCTGTTCACCTCGGAGTCCGTCACCGAGGGGCACCCCGACAAGATCGCTGACCAGATCAGCGACACCATTCTCGACGCGATCCTGACCCAGGACCCGACCTCGCGGGTGGCGGTGGAGACGCTCATCACCACCGGCCAGGTGCACGTGGCCGGTGAGGTGACCACCGAGGCCTACGCCGACATCGCCACCCTGGTGCGGGAGAAGGTCCTGCAGATCGGCTACGACTCCTCCAAGAAGGGGTTCGACGGCGCCTCCTGCGGGGTCTCCGTGTCGATCGGGGCGCAGTCGCCGGACATCGCGCAGGGTGTGGACTCCGCCTGGGAGGCGCGCACGGGGCAGGGCGTGGACGACCTGGACCAGCAGGGCGCCGGTGACCAGGGCCTGATGTTCGGCTACGCCTGCGACGAGACGCCCGAGCTCATGCCGCTGCCGATCACCCTGGCGCACCGCCTGGCCCGGCGGCTGACCGAGGTGCGCAAGTCCGGCACCGTCCCCTACCTGCGCCCGGACGGCAAGACGCAGGTCACCATCGAGTACGACGGGGACCGGCCGGTGCGGCTGGACACCGTGGTGATCTCCACCCAGCACGCGGCCGACATCGACCTGGAGTCGCTGCTCGCCCCGGACGTGCAGGAGTTCGTGGTCGAGCCGGAGCTGAAGGCGCTGGCCGAGCAGGGCATCGACCTGGCGACCGACGGCTACCGGCTGCTGGTCAACCCCACCGGCCGGTTCGAGGTCGGCGGGCCGATGGGCGACGCCGGACTGACCGGCCGGAAGATCATCATCGACACCTACGGTGGCATGGCCCGGCACGGCGGCGGCGCCTTCTCCGGCAAGGACCCGTCCAAGGTGGACCGCTCCGCCGCGTACGCGATGCGCTGGGTCGCCAAGAACGTGGTCGCCGCGGGCCTGGCCACGCGCTGCGAGGTGCAGGTGGCCTACGCCATCGGCAAGGCCGCCCCGGTCGGCCTGTTCGTCGAGACCTTCGGCACCGAGACGGTGGCGGCCCAGGCCATAGAGAAGGCCGTCACCGAGGTGTTCGACCTCCGTCCCGCCGCGATCATCCGCGACCTGGACCTGCTCCGGCCGATCTACGCCCTCACCGCCGCGTACGGGCACTTCGGCCGCGAGCTGCCGGAGTTCACCTGGGAGCGCACCGACCGGGCCGAGGCGCTGCGCGCCGCCGCCGGTCTGGCCTGACCCGCCGCGCCCACCGCGTTCGACGACGCCACGGCCGCGGGCCGCGTCACCTCCCCGGGTGCGCGGCCCGCGGCCGTGGCCGTCAGCGCGCCGGGCGTTCGGCCGTGTAGCGCCGGCCGGCACGGACCGGGAACTCCACGGTGTCCGGCGCGCCGCCCGGGCGGGCGTGGACCGGCTCGGGCCCCCCGGGGGTGTGCGCCCACAGCCGGTGCGCGCCCCCGAGGAGCCCGGAGCGCAGCCGCACCGTCCCGTCCCGGTGGGCGGTCAGCGTGATCGACCGCGCCACGCCGTCCCGCCACGCCGCGTCCACGGTCAGGCCGCCGCGGGAGCGCAGGCCGCGCACCGAGCCGCGGGCACGCCAGGCCGCGGGCAGCGCCGGCAGCACGTGCACCACGCCGTCGTGGCTCTGCAGCAGCATCTCCGCCACGCCCGCCGTCGCCCCGAAGTTGCCGTCGATCTGGAACGGCGGATGGGTGTCCCACAGGTTCCCCAGGGTGCTCTCCCGCAGCTGCCCGGCCAGCAGGGCGTGCGCCCGGTCGCCGTCGCCGAGCCGGGCCCGCAGGGCCACCTTCCACGCCCTGCTCCACCCCGTGCTGCCGTCCCCCCGGGCGTCCAGGGTGGTCCGCGCGGCGTCCGCCAGCGCGGGGGTGGCGGTGGGGGAGATCCGGCGCCCCGGGTAGAGGGCGAACAGGTGGGAGACGTGGCGGTGGTCGTCCGCCGGGTCGTCGAGGTCGTCCTTCCACTCCCGCAGCTGCCCCCAGGAGCCGGTCCGCAGGCCGGGATCCAGCCGGCGCAGCACCGCGCGGGCCTCGGCGGCGAACGCGGCGTCACCCAGCGCCTCGGCGGCCTCCACGGCGCACGCGAACAGCTCGTGGACGATCTGCTGGGACATCGCGGCGCCCGCGGTGAAGTCGCCGTGCTCGGGGGAGTAGCTGGGGGAGACCACCAGCAGGCCGTCCCGGGCGTCCTCGACGAGCTCGTCGGTCCAGAACCGGACCAGCTCCTGGAGCACGGGGTAGGCCCGGCGCCGCAGGAAGTCCTCGTCGCCCCCGAACCGCCAGTGCTCGTGCAGGTGGGTGGCGAGCCAGGCGGCGGCCTCCGGGAACCAGAAGGCGGTGGGCCAGTCGTGCAGCCCGGTGAAGCCGAACGGGTTGGTCTCGTCGTGCACCACCCAGCCGCGGGCGCCGTGCAGGCGGCGGGCGGTGCGGGCGCCCGGTCCGCGCAGCGCGTCGACGAAGTCGAACAGCGGCGCCGTGGTCTCCGCGAGGTTGGTCACCTCGGCCGGCCAGTAGTTCATCTGGAGGTTGATGTTGACGTGGTAGTCGGCGCTCCACGGCGGGGTGGTGGAGTCGTTCCACACCCCCTGGAGGTTGGCCGGCAGGGTGCCGGGCCGGGAGGAGGCGATCAGCAGGTACCTCCCGTACTGGAAGTACAGGGCCTCCAGGGCGCGGTCGGCGGGGGAGTCGCCGCCGGTGTAGGCCGCCAGCAGGCGGTCCGTCGGCAGCTCCGGCGCGACCTGCCCGATGTCCAGGGCCACCCGGTCGAACAGCTCCCGGTGGTCGGCCAGGTGCGCCGCGCGCAGCGCCGGGTAGCCCTTGGCGCGGGCGGCGTCCAGGGCGGCGGTGACCCGGGGGCAGGGATCGTCGCCGCGGTAGCCGGTGGCGGGGGTGGGCGCGTAGTCGGTGCCGGCCGCGACCAGCACGGTGACGGCGTCCGCGCCGGTCACCGTGACGGTGCCGTCGGCGCCGTCGACGAGGGTGCCGCCCTCGGGCACGACGTCGACCCCGGCGGTGTGCCGCAGGCCGTTGTCCTCCAGGGTGCCGTCGAGGAGGATCCGGCCGGCCGCGACCGACCCGCGCAGCCGGCGGCCCTCCCGCGGGGTGTCCACCGAGACGGTCAGCGAGAGCCGGCCGGGCCGGTCGGCGGCCAGGCGTACCGCGATCACCCCGTCGGGCCGACTGGCCAGGTACTCCCGGGTGTGGGTGACACCGCCGGCCCGGTAGCGGACGGTGGCCAGCCCCTCGGCCAGCCGCAGCTCGCGCCGGTAGTCCGCGACGGGCTCGGCGGCGTCCGCGAAGTCCAGGCGCAGGTGGCCGAGCACCTGGTGGGCGCCGTAGCCGCGACGGGGCGAGCCGAGCAGGGCGGCGACCTCCTCGGCCGGCAGGCCGCCGCGCTCGGCCAGCCGCCGCCGCACCTCGCGCAGCGCCTCCGCCCCGGCGGAGCCGTCGCTGCCGTCTGGGCCGTCGGTGCCGGCGAAGGCGCCGTCGCCGTGGTCGTAGCCCTCCCGGGATCCGGGGCCGCCGGTCCACAGCGTCTTCTCGTTGAGGACCACCACCTCCCGGGCGACACCCCCGAAGACGCCGGCGCCGAGGGCGCCGTTGCCGATCGGCAGCGACTCCTCCTCCCAACTGGTGGCCGGTGCGGTGTACCACAGCGTCAGCGGCGCGCCGGGTGGGGTGGGCTCGACGGTCATGAGCGGGCTCCGTTCCGCCTTGGTGGCCGATCCGGCCGGCGAGAGATCCGATGTCTTGATGGAGATTAGGCAGCGCTGATCGTCGCCACAAGGGAGAACGATGGCGGGAATGGGCGCCCAAGCCCCAGGAGATCGGATCGCGTTCGGCTGGCGTGCCAGGGTGTCCGAGGCGTCTGGTAGGAGTATGAGGTGAGCAGCGAGCACCCTCCCGCGGGCGGGACCGGCCGACCGGCCGGTCGGCGCCCCCCGTCGGAGCCGGACCGGCCGGAGCCGGCCGGCCAGGTCGAGCAGCTCACCCTCATCGACCCCGCCGACCCCGCCGCCCCCGCCGGCCGCCGCCGGGGCCGTGGCGGGCGGCAGCCGGGCGCCCGGGCCCTCGCCGAGCACCTGCCGGTGGCCCGCGTCGCGGTCGACAAGCCGCTCTCCCACCTCGACCAGTTCTTCGACTACGCCGTGCCGCTGGCCATGGACGCCGACGCCGTCCCCGGGGCCAGGGTCCGGGTGCGCTTCGGCGCCAGGGTCGTGGAGGGGCGCCGGGAGGGCGGCCGACTGGAGGACGGCTTCATCGTCGAGCGCCTCGCCGCCAGCGACTACCCCGGGCCGCTGGCCCCGCTGGCCAGCGTGCTCTCCCCGGAGCCGGTGCTCACCCCCCCGCTGCTCGCGCTCTGCCGGGCCGTCGCCGACCGCTACGCCGGCACCCTCGCGGACGTCCTCCAGCTCGCCGTGCCGCCGCGCCGCTCCATACCGGAGAAGGAGCCCGCCGCCGATCCCCCGCCGCCGCCCGCCGCGCCGGAGCCCGGCACCTGGGCCCGCTACCCCACCGGCCCCGGCTACCTCGACGCGCTGGCCCGCGGCGGGGCGCCGCGGGCCGTCTGGACCGCCCTGCCCGGCCCGCACTGGCCGGAGGAGATCGCCCGCGCCGTCGCCGCCACCCTCGCCTCCGGGCGCGGCGCGCTCGCCGTGCTCCCCGACGGCCGCCAGGCCGCCCGGGTCGACGCCGCGCTCACCGCCCTGCTCGGCCCCGGACACCACGTCGCCCTCACGGCCGGCCTCGGCCCCGAGGAGCGCTACCGCCGCTGGCTCGCCTGCAACCGGGGCACCGTCCGCGCCGTCGTCGGCACCCGGGCCGCCATGTTCGCCCCGGTGCGGGACCTCGGCCTGGTCGTGGTGTGGGACGACGGCGACTCCAGCCACAGCGAGCCGCACGCCCCCCAGCCGCACGCCCGCGAGGTGCTGGCGCTGCGCGCCACCGACGCGGGCGCCGGCATGCTGCTGGGCGGCCTGTCCCGCACCGTCGAGGGGGCGCAGCTGGTGGCCTCCGGCTGGGCCCACCCCCTGGAGCCCGGCCGGGAGGCGATCCGCCGGGCCGCCCCGCGGGTGCGCACCATCGAGGACGTCGACCTCCACCGCGACGACGCCGCCCGCACCGCCCGCCTGCCGCATCCCGCCTGGCGCACCGCCCGCGAGGCGCTGGCCTCCGGTCCGGTGCTGGTGCAGGTGCCGCGCCGCGGCTACGTGCCCCGGCTGGCCTGCGGGCGGTGCCGCGAACCCGCCCGCTGCACCGCCTGCGCCGGCCCGCTGGAGGCCCGCGCCCAGTCCGGGACCCTGCACTGCACCTGGTGCGGGCGTCCCGAGGCGGACTGGCACTGCGCCGCCTGCGGCTCCTTCCGGCTGCGCGCCAGCGTGGTGGGCGCCCGCCGCACCGCCGAGGAGCTCGGACGGGCCTTCCCCCGGGTGCCGGTGCGCACCTCCGGGCGGGACGGCGTGCTGGCCACCGTCCCCGGTACCCCGGCCCTGGTGGTGGCCACGCCGGGCGCGGAACCGGTGGCCGAGGGCGGCTACGCGGCCGCGCTGCTGCTGGACGCCTGGGCCCTGCTGGCCCGGCCCGACCTGCGCGCCGGCGAGCAGGCGCTGCGCCGCTGGCTGTCCGCCGCCGCGCTGGTGCGCCCGGCGGACAGCGGCGGGGTGGTGCTGATCGTCGGGGACCCCGGGCTGCGTCCGGTGCAGGCGCTGGTCCGCTGGGACCCGGCCGGGCACGCGGACCGCGAGCTGGCCGAGCGGGCCGAACTGCGCTTCCCCCCGGTGTCCCGGATGGCCTCGGTGACCGGCACGCCCTCGGCCGTCGCCGACGTGCTGGCCACCCTGCGGCTCCCCGAGGGCGCCGACGTGCTGGGGCCCGTCCCGGTCGAACCGGCGGCCGGCCCGGGTGGCCCGGGCGGCTCCGGAGGGGTCGGCGGCGGCCGCCCGGCCGGCCGCGCGGACGAGGCGCTGGAGCGGGCGCTGGTGCGGGTGCCGCCCGGGCACGGCGCGGCGCTGGCCGCGGCGCTGAAGGCGGCCTACATCGGCCGGCTGCTGCGCAAGGAGCCCGAGCCGGTGCAGATCCGGGTCGATCCGGTGGACATCGGCTGAGCCGGCGCCGGCCGACGGCCTGCCCTCCCGGAGCGCGTCCGTGTCCCGCGGTGCCCCTGTGACGGATGGGGCCCGCCGTGTGTCGGCTGGCCGTCCGGTGGATGTTCGCCCGGTTACTTCTTCCGGCACATCATCGGAAGTACGGACCAAAGGGGCGCGGCGAGATGTGACGGATGCGCGATTGGCCCGCTGTGCGCACTTGTCGACGGCGCGTCAAGCCGGTTAGACACGGGACCCACACCCCTTGGAGGTCCCGTGGGCAGATCCCCCGCCATCCCGCTGGTCACGACGGCGCTCGCCGCCCTGCTGCTCGTCCCGCTCGCCCCCGCCACCGCGGCCCCCGACGAACCACGGGCCGCCCCCATACCCGGCGGCCGGGAGACCTTCGGCAACCCGGCCGAGCGGCACCGCACCGCCTCCCCACTGGTCGGGCCGGCGCAGACCCTCCCCGCGGACGCCGGCGCCACCACCTGGCACCTGCCGACCGGCCAGGGCTACCCCCGCCACACCCGGCTCACCGAACCCCCCGTCAACACCGCCGACCGCTCCATCAAGCTGGGGCTGGCGCCCTACCACGCGATCGCGCCGCGGCTGAACGACCTCCAGCGCGTCAGCGACCGGGTCAGCGTCGAGGTGATCGGCCAGTCCACCACCGGGCGCGACCTGTACCTGGTCACCGTGACCGCCCCGGAGTCCCGCGCCGAGGCCGCCCGGCAGGACCGCATGCGCGAGCGGATCGAGAACGACCCGGCCCGCGCCGCCCGCGACCGGGAGATCCAGCGGGACTACAAGGTCCCCGTGCTGGTCAACAACAACATCCACGGCAACGAGTGGGAGGGCACCGACGCCGCGCTGCGCCTCATCGAGTCCCTCGCCACCAGCGCGGATCCGGAGACCGAGGAACTGCTGGCGACCACCCGGCTGTACTTCAACGTCACCGCCAACCCGGACGGCCGGGTGGCCGGCACCCGGGCCAACGCCGCCGGGTTCGACATGAACCGCGACTTCGTCACGGCCTCGCAGCCGGAGGTCCGGGCGCTGCGCCAGGTCGTCATCGACACCCAGCCGGCCGTCATGCTGGACCTGCACGGCTACGTCAACGGCACCCTCATCGAGCCCACCACCCCGCCGCACGGCGAGAACTACGAGTACGACCTGTTCCTCGCCAACGCCTATCGGAACGCCCTCGGCATGGAGCGGGCCGTCCTCGACCTCGGCCTGACCCCCGAGCAGGACGGCGTGCACCCCCCGCAGATCCCGTTCCGGGACGCCCCGGAGGGCTGGGACGACTGGCCGCCGATCTTCACCCCGCAGTACGTCGCCTTCCACGGCGCCGTCGCCGCGCACACGGTGGAGATCCCGCTGCGGGTCAACAACGCCGACTACCTGAACCTCAGCGAGACGGAGCTGCGCCGGCGCGCGGCCGTCAACACCGACGTGGCCGAGGCCGTCATGCGGGCCGCCACCGACTTCACCGTGGACCACCGCGAGCGGCTCATCGCCGACCAGATCGAGGTCTTCCGCCGCGGCGCGGCCGGCGAGGCCCAGCGCCCCGTCTCCGCCGAGACCGTGCCCGGCGTCCCCGGCATCGGCCCGGAGGACGTCTACACCACGGACTTCCCGCGCGCCTACGTCATCCCGGCCGGCGACGGGCAGCGCTCCGCGACGGCCGCCGCCCGACTGGTGGACCACCTGGTCGCCAACGACGTGCGGGTGCGGCGGGCCACCGCCGACTTCCGGCTCGGCGGCACCCGCTACCCGGCCGGCTCCTACGTCGTCGACATGCACCAGCCCAAGCGCGGACTGGCCAACACCATCCTCGCCGCCGGCACCGACATCAGCGACAAGGTCGACGCGATGTACGACATCTCCGGCTGGAGCCACGGCCTGCTGTGGGGCGCCACGGTGGACCGCGTCGAGGACGGCCGACCGGCCTTCCCGGGCCGGGACGTCACCGTCGCCGCGCCCACCGGCTCCGTGCCGGCCTGGGGCCCGTTCGAACTCGTCCTGGCGGACGGCCGGGACGTCGCGGCCCTGAACGACCTGCTCCGCGCGGGCGTGGAGGTCTCCTGGACCGGGGCGGGAACCGTCCGGGTGCCGGCGGCCGAACGCGCCGCCGCCCGCGAGGTCGCCGACCGCTACGGCGTCACCTTCACCCGCGCCGCAGGCCGGCCGCGGGAGGCCGAGCCGCTGGAGGCGGTCACCGTCGCCGCCGCGGCGGCCTCCGACGAGGTGTACACCCTGCGGGAGATGGGCTTCGAGGTGGTTCCGGTCTCCACCGGCGTGCTCGCCGCGGGCTTCGACTGGGACGCCGTGGACGTGCTGTACGTCTCCAGCGGGCTGGACCACGCCGCCCTGCCCGCCGCCGCCCGCGCCGAGCTCGACGCCTTCCTGGCCGAGGGCGGCGTGGTCACCCGCGGCGCCACCGGGGCCGCCTTCAACGCCGCCGCCGGCCTGCTGACCGCCACCGCCACGCCCGGCCGACGGGACGCCAACGGGGTGGTGGCGGTGGACAACCGCGGGCCGCTGGCCGCCACGGCGCCGGAGCACGGCTTCGTGTACTCCCCGCTGTGGTTCACCGCCCTCGGGCCGGAGGTCACCGTGCAGCAGACCTACGCGCCGGACGACGTGCTCACCTCCGGCCACTGGCGGGCCGCCGCCGACGGCGGGGCGGGCCCCGACGCCGCAGCCGGGCAGCCCTCCATGATCAGCGGGATCGACGAACGCGGCGCGGCCGTGGTGATGTTCGGCACCGAGCCGCTCTTCCGCAACCACCCGAAGGGTTCCTTCGCCGGCGTCGGCCAGGCCCTGTACTGGGCCGCGATCGGCGGGTAGCCCGCCACCGCCCTCCCGGTGCGCCGGGGAGCGCCCCACCCCGACGGGCGGCGGCGCTCCCCGGCACCGGGGGCGTGGGGCGCGGCGCGCGTGAGGGGCGCCCGTGGGGGGTAGCGGCTCGGCCGGGTGGGGGAGCGACCGGTCCGGGACGGCCACCGTCCCGCCCGCCGTGGCGAGGAGGCGACAGTGAACGACGCGAGGACGGCACGCTCCGGGACGCCCGGGGAACGCCCCGGCTACGTGCCGATCGCCGACCACGGGTTGATCGGCGACCTGCGCAGCGCCGCGCTGGTGGACACCCACGGCACCATCGACTGGTACTGCTGCGGACGCTTCGACGCCCCGAGCGTCTTCGCCTCGATCCTGGACGCGGAACGGGGCGGACGCTTCGAGCTGGCCGCCGACGTGGAGGCGGTCAGCCGGCAGTTCTACTTCCCCGACACCAACGTGCTGATCACCCGGTTCTCCTCGCCCGAGGGCGTGGGCGAGGTGCAGGACTTCATGCCGATCGTCGACGACGACCGGGAGGCCGACCGGCACCGGCTGATCCGCCGGGTGGTCTGTGTGCGCGGCACCCTGCCGTTCCGGGCCCGGGTCGCGCCCCGCTTCGGCTACGCCGCCCAGCCGCACACCGTGCGGATGGAGCAGGGCCGGGCCGTGTTCGCCTCCCCCGAGCTGACCCTGGCGCTGACCGCGAGCGTGCCGGTCGAGGTGGACGGCCCCGACGTGTGGTCGGCGTTCAAGCTCACCGAGGGACAGAACGCGGTCTTCGCGCTGGACCGGGTCAGCGATCGGGTGCCGCCCCGGTCGTGCGCGTGCGCCGAGGCCGAGGAACTGTTCACCGCCACGGTGCGGTTCTGGCGCCGCTGGCTGTCCTCGTCCCGCTACCGCGGACGCTGGCGCGAGGAGGTGCACCGCTCCGCGCTCACCCTCAAGCTGCTCACCTACGCGCCCACCGGGGCGATCGTGGCCGCGCCGACCACCAGCCTGCCCGAGCACATCGGCGGGGAGCGCAACTGGGACTACCGCTACGTCTGGATCCGCGACGCCGCCTTCTGCGTCTACGCGCTGCTGCGCCTGGGCTTCACCGACGAGGCCGACCAGTTCATGCGGTTCCTCTCCGAGCGGATCGAGCTGTGCGGCGAGGGGCCGTCCGGCCCGCTGCAGATCATGTACGGCATCGACGGCCGCAGCGAGCTGCCCGAACGCGACCTGCCGGGCCTGGAGGGCCACCGGGGCTCCGGGCCGGTCCGGGTCGGCAACGCGGCGGTGGACCAGCTCCAGCTCGACATCTACGGGGCGCTGATCGACTCCGTCTACCTCTACGACAAGTGGGGACAGCCGATCTCCAGCGGCCTGTGGGACCAGGTGACCGTCCTGGTCGACTGGGTCTGCGCGAACTGGGACCAGCCCGACGAGGGCGTCTGGGAGACCCGCGGGGGCCGCAAACGCTTCCTGTTCTCCCGGCTGATGTGCTGGGTCGCGATCGAGCGGGCCATGCGGACGGCCATCCACCGCGGCCTGCCGGCGGACCTGGAGCGCTGGCGGCGCACCCGCGACACGATCTACCGCAGGATCATGGAGCGCTGCTGGTCCCCGGTGCGGGGCGCGTTCGTCCAGCACGAGGGCGACGACGTCCTGGACGCCGCCGTGCTGATGATGCCGCTGGCCAAGCTCGTCTCCCCGACCGACCCGAAATGGCTCTCCACGCTGGACGCGCTCGGCCGGGAACTGGTCTCCGACTCGCTGGTCTACCGCTACGACCCCGTCCGCAGCCCGGACGGCCTGGCGGGGGAGGAGGGCACCTTCTCGATCTGCTCCTTCTGGTACGTGGAGGCGCTCACCCGCGCCGGACGACTGGACGAGGCCCGGCTCGCCTTCGAGAAGATGCTCACCTACGCCAACCACCTGGGCCTGTACGCCGAGCAGGTGGGGCACACCGGCGAGCAGCTCGGCAACTTCCCGCAGGCCTTCACCCACCTCGCGCTGATCAGCGCCGCCTTCAACCTCGACCGGGCGCTCGGCTAGCCCGCGGGACCGCGCGGGCGGCCGGGAGTGGGGTCGAGGAACACCTCGGTGACCGCCGGGACGCGTTCGCGCAGGCGCCGCTCGGCCTCCTCGCAGGCCCGCTCGACCTGCCGGGCCGACGCCGTGCCGACGAAGTGCACCTTGGCCGCCACGTGCACCTCGCGCGGCCCCCGGGTCAGGGTGACCAGCTCCAGCACCGCGGCCACGTGCTCCACCGCGAGCAGCTCGGCCCGCACGGCCGCGGTCCAGGCCGGCGGCAGCGCCCGGCCGATCAGCAGCGAGGCGTTGTCCCGCCCGAGGGTGAAGGCCACCGCGGCCAGCAGGGCGCCGATCAGCACGGAGGCCACGCCGTCCCACACCGCCGAGCCGGTCACCTCGGCGCCGAGCAGCCCGCCGGCCGCCAGCAGCAGCCCGGCCAGGGCGGCGCCGTCCTCCAGCACCACGGCCTTCACCGTGGTGTCCGGGCTCCGCCGCAGGTAGCGCCGCGCGGGCACCCGGAGGGCGGCGGCCTCCCGCCGGACCTGGCGCACCCCGCGGGCCAGCGAGACCGACTCCAGCAGGAAGGCCGCCGCCAGCACGAGGAGGGAGACCAGCGGGTCGCCGAGCTCCTCCCCGCGCAGCAGGGTGTGCACGCCCTGGCTGACCGAGAACACCGCGCCGCCCACGAACGTCGCCACGCAGGCCAGCAGCGCCCACACGTACCGCTCCGCGGCGTGGCCGAGCGGGTGCAGCTCGTCCGGCGGGCGGGCGCTGCGCCGGAGCGCGGCCAGCAGCAGCACCTCGGTGCAGGTGTCGGCGACCGAGTGGGCCGCCTCGGAGAGCATGGCGCTGGAGCCGCTGATCACCCCGCCCACGGCCTTGGCCGCCGCGATGCCGAGGTTCGCGGCGCCGGCCACGACGACGGTCGCCGTGCTCTCCGCGTCGGCCTCCGGCCCCCCGCCCCCGGCGCCGGTGCCGGTGCCGGTGCCGGGCGCGGGCGGCCCGTGACGGCTCACCCGGGTCAGTCCACCGGGCCGCCGCCGACCGCCGCCGGCTGTGGGGCACGCGCCGCCGGCGCCGCGGTCGCCGTCGCCATCGCCTGGCCGGGAGCGCCGGCCGGGGCGCCGGCACCGCCCGGCGCACCCTGCGGACCGCGCTGCTGCACCGGGATCCGGCGGGCGCCGTAGCGGCGGTGCACCGCCTGCTTGGTCACCCCCAGGGCGGCGCCGACCGCGTCCCAGGAGAACCCCAGCGCGCGGTCGAACTCCACCGCGGCGGTGACCAGCGCCTCCACGTTCTCCCGCAGTTCCTCGGCCAGCCGCACGGTGGGCGCGGGGGCCTTGCCGTAGACGACGAAGGCGGAGTCCGCGTGCGGGCGCCGGGTGCGGTACACGTTGCCCAACTGGGCGGTCAGGGTGCGCAGCGCGTCCACCTGGCGGCGTACCTGTTCGATGTCGCGCACCAACAGGTGCAGGCTGGCGCGGGCGCGGGCGTCGTGGCTGATGTGGTTTGCCATGCGTCGTTACCTCTCCGATCGGACCGGACGGGCGGCGCGGCGCCGGGGCGCCGGCCGGGGCGGGTCGGTCGATCCGCGGATCAACGTCATCCTCACCGGGTCCGGGGCCGCGCTCGGAGGCCCAGGACCGGGCGAGGTGTCGAGGGAAGTCGATGGGGCGATGTCGCGTTGCCCAACGCTTCAGTCGCCGATTCGTCACGCAGAGTGGCCCCAGACGGGGGATGCCCGGTTCCCCCGTCGGTGGGGCGGGGCGGGCCGCCCCGCGCGGCCCGCCCCCGGGCGCCGCGAACCCGCGGGTCGGCGCCACCCGCCGGGCCCACCGGGCGGCGGGGCGACGCCGGGACGCCGCCCCCGCCGCCGGCCCGGCGTCGGGGTACAAGCGGACAAGTAGACTGGCCGGCACGCGCGCGGCGCCGGCCGGGCCCACGGCAGCGGCACCGCGATGCCGCCGCCCCGAACCTGCGAACCCAGGAGCCGCCCCGTGACCGTCCAGCCGATCCGACTCTTCGGCGACCCGGTCCTGCGCACCAAGGCCCAGCCGGTGACGACCTTCGACAAGGAGCTGCGCGGCCTGGTCAGGGACCTCACCGACACCATGATGGACGCCCCCGGAGCGGGCCTGGCGGCGCCCCAGCTGGGGGTCTCCCTGCGGGTGTTCACCTACCACGTGGACGGCGAGACGGGTCACCTGGTCAACCCCGACCTCACCCTCAGCGAGGAGGAGCAGGACGGCCCGGAGGGCTGCCTGTCGCTGCCCGGCCTCACCTTCGACCGCCGGCGCGCCTACGGCGTCGTCGCCCGCGGGTTCAACATGTACGGCGACCCGGTGACCATCGAGGGCACCCAGCTGCTGGCCCGCTGCGTGCAGCACGAGACCGACCACCTGGACGGCATCCTGTTCATCGACGGCCTCGACCGCGAGCAGCGCAAGGCCGCCCTGCGCGCCATCCGCGAGGCGGAGTGGAACGGCCAGGCGCCGCCCGAGGTCAAGGTCTCCCCGCACCGCACCTTCGGCCGCGCGATATGACCCGCCGGCGGCGCGGCGCGACCCGCTGACGCGACCCGCCGCCCCGCCGGCCGCCCCCGCCGACACGCCTCTCGTACCCGTCCGCCCCGCCGTCCGACGCCCCGACCACCGCCGCGTGCGGACGCGACGGCGGGCGATCCGACCCGACCCGCAAGGAAGCAGGCCACCTCTCCCATGAGGCTCGTCTTCGCCGGAACCCCGGAAGCCGCCGTCCCCTCGCTGCGCGCCCTGCTCGCCCACGACCGGCACGAGGTGGCCGCCGTGGTGACCCGGCCCGACGCCCCGGCCGGCCGCGGCCGGCGGCTGGTCGCCTCGCCGGTCGCCCAACTGGCCGAGGAGGCCGGCGTCGAGGTGCTCAAGCCGGCCCACCCCAAGGACCCGGAGTTCCAGGAGCGGCTCACCGCCATCGCCCCGGACGCCTGCCCGGTGGTCGCCTACGGGGCCCTGCTGCCACCCAGCGCACTGGCCATCCCCGCCCACGGGTGGATCAACCTGCACTTCTCGCTGCTGCCCGCCTGGCGCGGCGCGGCCCCCGTGCAGCACGCCGTGATGGCCGGCGACGAGATCACCGGCGCCACCACCTTCCTGATCGAGCGGGGCCTGGACTCCGGCCCGTACTACGGCATGCTCACCGAGCCGATCGGCCCGCGCGACACCGCCGGCGAACTCCTCGACCGGCTCGCCGCCTCCGGCGCCCGGCTGCTCGCCGCCACCCTCGACGGCATCGAGGACGGCACCCTCAAGGCCGTCCCCCAGCCCGCCGAGGGCGTCTCCCTCGCCCCCAAGATCACCACCGAGGACGCCCGGGTGGACTGGTCGGCGCCCGCCCTGCGGGTCGACCGCCTGGTGCGCGGCTGCACCCCCGCCCCCGGCGCCTGGACGCTCTTCCGCGGCGAGCGGCTCAAGCTCGCCCCGGTGCGCCCGCTGCCCGAGGAGGACGCCCTGGCGCCCGGCGAGGTCGCGGTCCGCCGCGACGGCGTCCGGATCGGCACCGGCAGCCACCCGGTGCTGCTCACCGAGGTGCAGGCGCAGGGCAAGCGCCGGATGTCCGCCGGCGACTGGGCGCGCGGCGTCCGCGTCGAGGACGGCGAGCGGGTCGGCGCATGACCGGGCGACGATCGGGCACCAGCGGCACGACGGACCGGACGGGCGGCGCAAGCGGCCCGGGCGGCGGCACGCGGAACCGGGGCCTGCGGCGACGGACCGGAGGCGATGCCGAACTCGGTCGCGCGCGGGAGAGGACGGGCGTGGTGAGGAACGAGCGGAGCGTGGTGACCGACCAGCGCCGAGGCGCGGCGCCGGGCGGCGCGCGCGAGAACCGTCGCGCCGGCGCCGGCCACGGCCGGGCCGACGCGGTGCGCCGCACCGCTTACCAGGCGCTGCGGGCCGTCGCCGAGCGCGACGCCTACGCCAACCTGGTCCTGCCCGGCCTGATCCGGGACGCCGGCCTGGACCGGCGGGACGCCGCCCTGGCCACCGAACTGGTCTACGGCACGCTGCGCCTCCAGGGCACCTACGACGCCATCCTGGCCGCCTGCGTGGACCGCCCGCTGCGCGAGGTGGACCCGCCGCTGCTGGACGTCCTCGCCCTCGGCGCGCACCAACTGCTGAACACCCGCATCCCGGCGCACGCCGCCGTCTCCGCCACGGTGGAACTCGCCCGCGAGGTGGCCGGCCCCGGCCCGGTCGGCTTCGTCAACGCGGTGCTGCGCCGCGTCGCGGCGCACGACGTGGAGAGCTGGCTGCAGCGGGTGGCCCCGCCCTGGCAGAGCGACCCCGAGGGGCACCTCGCGGTGATGTACTCGCACCCGACCTGGGTGGTCGACGCCCTGTGGGACTCCCTCGGGGGCGGGCGGGAGGGCATCGAGGCGCTGCTCGCCGCGGACAACGAGCGCCCGGAGGTGACCCTGGTGGCCCGCCCCGGGCGGGTGGGTGTGCGGGAGCTGATGGCGGACCTCCCGGAGGGCGCCGCCGCGCCCGGCCGCTGGTCGCCGTTCGCGGTGCGGATGCCCGAGGGGGGCGACCCGGCCACCCTGGAGGCCGTGCGGGACTTCCGGGCGGGGGTGCAGGACGAGGGCAGCCAGCTGGTGGCCGCGGCCTTCGCCGCCGCGCCGTTGCAGGGCGGCCCGGACCGCCGCTGGCTGGACGGCTGCGCCGGTCCGGGCGGCAAGGCCGCGCTGCTCGCCGCCCTCGCGGCGCAGCGGGGCGCCGAACTGCTCGCCGTGGAACGGCAGCCGCACCGCGCCGGGCTGGTTGCCCGGGCGCTGACCGGCGCGCCGGGAACCCAGCAGGTGGTCACGGCGGACTCCACCCGGCCGGCCTGGCGTCCCGCCTCGTTCGACCGCGCCCTGGTGGACGTGCCCTGCACCGGCCTGGGCGCGCTGCGCCGCCGGCCGGAGGCCCGGTGGCGCCGCCGCCCGGAGGACCTGGAGGGCTTCGCCCCGGTGCAGCGCAGCCTGCTGCACTCGGCCGCGGACGCGGTGCGGCCCGGGGGCGTGGTGGGCTACGCGACCTGCTCGCCGCACCTGGCGGAGACCCGCGAGGTGGTGGCGGACGTGCTGGACACCCGCGGCGACCTGGAACTGCTGGACGCCCGGCCGCTGCTGCCGGACATGCCGCACCTCGGCGACGGTCCGGACGTCCAGCTGTGGCCGCACCTGCACGGCACGGACGCGATGTACCTGGCGCTGCTGCGCCGCAGCTGAGCGGCGCTCCCGCTCGGCCCGGTCCGCGGACCGGGCCGAGCGGGAGCGCCGGACCGCGGCCGCCGGGCGGTGCCGCCGGGCGGCCGCGGTGGGGGAGCGGGGGCCGGGTCAGTAGACGTACGGCCAGCCGGCGGAGTCCCAGCCCAGCAGGTTGACGCCGAGCTTGGCGGTGCCGTTGTCAGCGCCGTCGTAGTAGTGGTAGACGAGCAGGTCGCCGTCGCTGTCCTGGAGGACGGACTGGCCGCCGGGGCCGATGATGTTGCCGTGGCTGGCCAGCACGGTGGTGCCGCCGCCCTGGAGCATCGGGGTGCCGTTGCGGTCCACGAACGGCCCGGTGGGGCTGGTGGAGCGGCCGACCCGGATGTTGTAGGTGCTGTCGGTGCCGGCGCAGCAGCGGTCGTAGGACGCGAAGAGGTAGTAGTAGTTGCCGCGCCGGATCAGCGTCGGGCCCTCCACCGCGTAGGGGGAGTCGGGGCGGGTGGCCAGGTGGTAGAGGGTGCTGTTGGAGTTCAGCCGCTTCCCGGTGGACGGGTCGAGCTGGATCATCCGGATGCCGGACCAGTAGGAGCCGAAGGCGAGCCACCAGCGGCCCTGCGGGTCCACCATCAGCGAGGGGTCGATGGCGTTGTGGTTGCTGCTGGTGGTGGTGGAGTAGACGATGCCCTGGTCGGTCCAGGAGCCGGGGCGGCCGGTGCTGCTGGTGGCGAGCCCGATCGCGGAGTTGTTGCTGCCGAAGCTGGAGGCCGAGTAGTACATCCAGTACCGGCCGTTGTGGTACGAGACGTCGGGCGCCCAGATGTCACCGGTGGAGTTGTACTGCCGGACCCAGGACGGCACGGGGTTGAGCGTGGGTCCCGCGTCGGCGAAGGCGATCCGGTCGGTGGAGGTGCGGGTCTCGTTGTGGGTGCCGTAGAGGATGTAGCCGCTGGAGGTGCGGATCATCGAGGGGTCGTGCACGGTGACCGTGCCGGTGACCAGTCCCGGGTTGGGATAGGCCTTCGGGGCGGCCCCGGCCGCTGCCGGCAGGAGGGCGAGCGGGGCGGTGAGCAGCAGGGCGAGGACGGCGCGGCCCGGTGCTCTGCGGCGGCGGCCCTGCGGGGCCGTGCCGGAGACGGTGCTTGCGGCGCCGTCGGCCGGGGTGGTGCGGGTCGCGCGCGGGAACAGGCGCATGGCGGCTCCAGAAGATGGTGGTCTGTCAGGGACCTGTCATCCAAGGGATGTTCGAAATATCGGACATCGTTCGCAGTGCTGGCTGGAACGTAGGCCGCCCCCGGGACCACGTCAACGCCCCCGGCCCGGGAGCGGCCGATCCCGGCCGCGCCGCTCCCGGGCCCGGCCCCGCTCCCGGTTCCGCCCGGTCCGCTCAGCCGCCCCGGCGGACGTTGCGCACCGACTGACGGACCACCACGTGCGTGCCCAGCACGAGGTGCTGCTCCGTCCGGTCCCCGCCCCGCTCCCGGCGGTCCAGCGCCAGCCGTACCGCCGCCCGGCCGAGCTCCTCGTACGGGACGTGCACCGTGGTCAGCTTCGGGGTCAGGTCCGAGGCCAGCGGGATGTCGTCGAACCCGACCAGGGAGATGTCGTCCGGGACGCGCAGCCCCGCCTCGGTGATCGCCTCCAGCGCCCCGGCCGCCACCATGTCGGTCCCCGCGAAGACCGCGGTGAAGTCCACCCCGGCCGCGATCCGCTCCCGGGTCCGCCGGTAGCCGTAGGCGCGGGTGAAGTCCCCGTTCTCGACCAGGGCCGGGTCCGCCTCCACCCCGTGGTCGGCCAGCGCCCGGTTGTGCCCGGCCAGCCGACCGGCGGTGGTGGTGTGCGTGGCGAGCCCGCCGAGGAACAGGATCCGCCGGTGGCCGGCGGAGAGCAGGTGGCTGCTCAAGCCGTAGGCGCCGCCCTCGTTGTCGTACTCCACCACGGTCGCCGGCACGTCCTCGCCCAGCGGCGGCCGACCGCACAGCACCAGCCGGGAACCGGCCGACTCCAGCGACTGCGCGAACTCCGCCATCCGCGCGCGGTAGGTCGGGCTGTCCTCGATGCCGCCGACCAGGATCACCGCGCCGGCGCGCTGCTCCCGCATCAGCTTCACCACGGCGAGCTCCCGCCGCGGGTCGCCGCCGGTGGCGCACACCAGGCACAGCCGCCCGCGCCGCGCGGTCTCCTGCTCGACGCCGTGCGCGGCGTGCGCGAACGAGGGCCCGCGCACGTCCTCCACCACGAACGCCACGGTCTCCGTGCCCACCCCGGCCAGCGCCCGCGCGTGCGCGTTGGCGACGTAGTCCAGGTCGCGGATGGCGCGCAGCACCCGCTGCCGGGTGGCCGGCGCCACCGGATAGTTCTCCGCCAGCACCCGCGAGACGGTGGCCACCGAGACGCCGGCCTGCGCCGCGACGTCGCGGATGGTGCTCCGCCCCGTGCGGCCGCCCTCCTCGGCCCGCCGGCCCCGGCGCCGACCGGAGCCCCGGGCCGCCGGGCCCGGCTCCTGGGCCGGCTCCGTCGCTCTCCGCCCGTCGGGGTCCGTCTGCCCGTTCACGCCCATCACGCCGCTCCGCTCGGGGCCTTCGCCGACGCCGACGGATCCGGCCGCCCGCAGGAGCGCCCCCGTACCGGGGCCCCGCCCACCGCGACACCCCCCGGCGCGTCCGACGCGGACCTGGTCCAGTCAACTCGCGCAACCACGCCACGACAGTAACCGATCACTGCTCCCGCCGGGGCGCCCCGAGCAGGTCGCCGGAGGGCGCCCGGCGGCGGGGCGCCGTCACCCCGCGGCGGCCAGGTCGCGCTGCCAGTCCAGCACCAGGTCCACCACCTCGGCCGGGCGCTCCTCGTGCAGGTAGTGCCCGACCCCGGACCAGACCTCCACCCGGGAGCGGGGGTGCCGCAGCAGCGGCCGCTCCCACTCGGCCGGCTCCTCGCGGATCCGCACGGTGAGCTGGGGCAGCGAGTGGCCCGCCAGCGCCGGCCCCGCCTCGGTGCGCGGTCCCAGCGCCCCGGGGGAGAGGTAGTTGCCGACGAAGGACTCCCGCAGCACCAGCGGTTCGATGGCCTCGATCCGGCGCAGGTGCGCCAGCCGCAGCTCGGCGGGGGCGTCCGCGAGCGCCCCGGCGACCTGCTCCAGCACCGCCCGGCGGCAACCGGAGTCGGTGCGGTAGGCGCGCAGCCGGCGGGGGGTCCGCTCGGCGGTCTCCCGCTCGTCGGCGCCGTACGCGGGGTCGAGGACGACCAGGCTGTCCAGCACCTCCGGGCGGTCCACGGCCAGCCGGAGCGCCACCGTGCCGCCCATCGAGTGCCCGACGAGGGTGAGCGGCCCCGGGGCGCGGCCGGCAGCGTCCGCGGCGTGGATCACCGCCGCGACGTCCTCGGCCAGCTCGGTGAGGGAGTAACCGCTCTCCGGGACGGACGACCAGCCGTGCCCGCGCAGGTCCAGCGCCAGGACCCGGTGGCGCTGCGACCAGGCCGGGATGTGCGGGCACCACTCCTGGGAGTCCCCGCCCCAGCCGTGCACCAGCACCAGCGTCCCGGCGCCGCTCCCCGCCACTCGCGCGGGATGGTCGGTGTAGAAGAGGCGGAGGTCGGGCCGGGTCTGGGAGCTGATGTACGGCATGCGGCGGTCCGTTCGACGGGGGAGCGGGGACGGTGGTCGGCCCGGGAGGGCCCGGAGCGCGTGTCCGCTCCCTCGTACGCCGTCCGGGATCACGTCGTCAACCCTCGCGCGGCCGGGCGTTCCGGCCGCGGCGCACGGGCGCGGGCGGCACGGAAAGCGCTTACTCGACGGGCGTGCGCGGCGTTCGCCACGCCCTCCCGGAACGGGCGCGTCCGGCCGAAGAACACGGGCCGATGCGGACCCGCGCCCCGCCAGGTGGCAGGGTTGTCCCATGGCCGAGCAGACTCACCCCGCGCCCCAGCCGGACGGGCACCGCAACCCCGTCCAGATCAGCCCCTCGATCCTGTCCGCGGACTTCGCCAACCTCGCCGCCGAGGCCGAGGCCGTCCGCGGCGCCGACTGGCTGCACGTGGATGTCATGGACAACCATTTCGTGCCCAACCTCACCCTGGGCCTGCCCGTCGTCGAGTCGCTGCGCAAGGCCACCGCGACACCGCTGGACTGCCACCTGATGATCGAGGACCCGGACCGCTGGGCCCCGCAGTACGCGGAGGCCGGCGCCTCCTCGGTCACCTTCCACGTGGAGGCCGCCGCCGCCCCCGTCCGGCTGGCCCGGGAGCTGCGCGCCCAGGGGGCGCGCGCCTCGATGGCACTGCGGCCCGCCACCCCGATCGAGCCCTACGAGGACCTGCTCCCCGAGCTCGACATGGTGCTGATCATGACGGTGGAGCCGGGCTTCGGCGGGCAGGCGTTCCTGGACGTGATGCTGCCGAAGATCCGCCGCACCCGGCGGCTGATCGAGCGCCACGGCCTGCAACTGTGGCTCCAGGTGGACGGCGGCGTCTCCGCCACCACCATCGAGCGCTGCGCCGAGGCCGGTGCGGACGTCTTCGTCGCCGGGTCCGCCGTCTACGGCGCCGACGACCCGTCCGCCGCCGTCGCCGCGCTGCGCGAACGGGCGGAGTCGGTGCGCCGGGCATAGTCCGGCGCCCGGACGCGTTGCACGGCGGGAACCAACCACTCGCGCACCGCCGGCCCCGTGGGACACGGACGCCCCACCCGGCCGGCGGTGCGTGACGATACGAGAACCCGTGGAGGGGAGCCGATGAAGGCCATCACCTACAGCCGGTACGGCGGTCCGGAGGTCCTGGAGTACCGCGACGTCCCCGAGCCCAAGCTGGGGCCGGACTCGGTGCTCGTCCGGGTCCGGGCCAGCTCGGTGAACCCGGTGGACTGGAAGGTCCGCGAGGGATACCTCGACGGCATCATGGACGCCTTCTTCCCGGTGGTGCCCGGCTGGGACCTCGCCGGCGTGGTGGAGCGGGCCGGCGCAGCCGTCCCCGAGTTCGCGCCCGGCGACGAGGTGATCGGCTACGTCCGGCAGGACGTCGTCCACCACGGCACCTACGCCGAGTACGTCGCCGCGCCGGTGCGCACCCTGGCGCCCAAGCCGCGGACGCTGAGCTGGGAGCAGGCCGGCAGCCTGCCGCTGGTCGGTCTGACCGCCTACCAGGCCCTGGTCAAGGCCCTCGCGGTGGGCGCGGGCGAGACGGTGCTGGTGCACGCGGCCGCGGGCGGGGTCGGCCACATCGCGGTGCAGATCGCCGTCGCGCGCGGGGCCCGGGTCATCGGCACGGCCAGCGAGCGCAACTTCGACCACCTGCGCGAGCTGGGCGCCGAGCCGGTCGCCTACGGGGACGGGCTGGCCGATCGGGTCCGCCGGCTGGCGCCGGACGGCGTGCACGCCGCGCTGGACCTGATCGGCGGTGAGGCGCTGGAGGTCTCCCCGGGGCTGCTCGCCGAGGGCGGCCGGCTGGCCTCCATCGTGGACGGCCGGGTGAAGGAGCTGGGCGGTGCCTACGTCTTCGTCCGACCGGACTCGGCCGACCTGACCGAGCTGGGCCGGCTGGTGGACTCCGGCGCGGTCACCGTCGACGTCGCCCAGACCTTCCCGCTGGAGCGCGCCGCCGAGGCCCAGCGCGCGAACGCCGAGGGGCACGTGCGCGGCAAGATCGCCATCACCGTCCCCTGATCACCCGCGGGCGACGGCGCCCCGACCACCGCTCGGCCGCGGGTCGGCCGGGGCGCCGCCCGGCCGGGCCGGCGCGGACCCTCGACGGGGGCGCGCCGGCCCGCCGGCGTGGCGGGGATTCAGGCGGCGGCCACCGGGTTCTCGGCGGGCAGCGGCTGACGGCAGTGCGGCAGCGGCACGGAGGCGGTGCGCAGCGCGTCCAGCGTCTCGTCGGCGATGCGCTTGGCGGTGCGCGCGGACAGCTCGCGCGGCAGTCCCGCGTGGGCGGCCCGCCGCCCCAGCACGGCCAGCCGGTCGGCGCCCTCGTTCAGCGGGTGCCCGGAGTGCCCACGAACCCAGCCCAGCTCCAGGAAGTGCCCGGTCGCGAGCCTGCGACCGATCGCCACCAGCAGCTGGTCGGTGTCGTGGTGACCGGTCAGGCTGTGCGCCTCGCGGCCGTCGGTGAAGGCCTCCCGGACCTGGCCGATCAGGGCGATCGCGGCCTTGGAGTCGGTGAGGATGTGCAGCGGCCGGGACTTCGGCACGGTGGAGACCAGCCGGGCGATCGCCGCCACCTCCGCCGCCGTCGGATGGGAGCAGCGCACCGAGCCGAAGCCCCAGCGACCGCAGGCGGAGACCCAGCCCCAGCCGCCCTCCCGACTGCGCCGGCCGAACGAGCCGTCGGTGGCGGCGATCATCACCGTCGGCGCGCTGGGCTGCGGCAGCGGGACGCCCGCCTCGTCCAGCGCCTCCTCCGCGACCTCCAGCGCCTGGCGTATCCAGGTGTTGCGCCGCCCCGGGCCGCGGCACAGGTGCGGTTCGATGGAGGGGAACGCGGTGCGCATGCCCTCCAGGCCCTCGTGCAGGCGGCTGTCGTTCCAGTACAGGTCGAGCGGCATGCGCGGCAGCGTGGGGTGGGCGAGCAGCGCGGCCAGCCCGTCCAGCAGGGCGTCCGTGCTGCCCTGGCCACTTTCGGTCAACCCGGACAGTCGTTGGCCGTCCGAGGCGGCCAGGCCCCAGGCGTAGCGACTGGATCTCCCCGCCACGGCCAGGCCCACGCAGACCGGGTCAATGTACGACGTGACGGGTGGGGCATCCTCCATCACGGGGCCGCGCTGGTCGATCACTGGGGGCCTCCCTCGGTCGTCCTCCGGTCGGTCGAGCTGCACCGCCCCGCACCGCGCCCGGCGAGCGATGGCGCGAGCGGTGTCATCTGTGCATGCTGCCGTGTGACGGGCGTCTCGTCGAGGGTGTGCCTGGAAGCCTTCCCCATCCGGGCAGCTTGCAACCGGCCTTGGCCCCACGGACCGCCTCCAGGTGGTAAGAGTGCTCGCGCGGCGTCACCGCCCCCGGTCCGACTGGATGATGATGATCTTTCGGATGTAGGGTCGCCGTGACGGACACGGTCGGGGCACGGCCCGTGACCGGCCACGACGTGCCCGGCGAGGGAGGGGAGCGACAGCCGTGATGGGACCGGCGCACTCGCTCTCCGGAGCCGCCGCCTGGCTCGGCGTGGGGGCGCTCGGGGCCGCCGGCGGCGCCCCGATGCCCTGGCCGGTGCTGCTCATCGGCACCATCGTGTGCGCCGGCGCGGCCCTCGCCCCGGACCTCGACCACCGGGCCGCCACCATCTCCCGCGCCTTCGGCCCGTTGTCGAAGGGGCTGTGCGTGGTCATCGAACGGCTCGCGGCGGCGGTCTACCGGGCCACCCGCGGCCCCGGCGACCCCCGGCGCTCCGGCGGCCACCGCACGCTGACCCACACCCTGGTGTGGGCCGTGCTGGCCGGCCTGGTCACCACCGCCGTGGTGGTCTTCGGCGGCCGGTGGGGGCTGCTGGCGGTGCTGTTCACGCACACCGTCCTGGCCATCGAGGGCCTGCTGTGGCGGGCCGCGCGCGCCTCCAGCGACGTCCTGGTCTGGCTCCTCGGCGCCACCGGCGCCTGGCTGCTGTCCGACCTGGCCACCGGTCCGGCCGCCGAGGCCGCCTGGCTGCTGGACGCCTCCGGGGTTCCCCTGCCGGCCGGCGAGCCGGAGCTGGCCTGGCTCGGGCTGCCGGTGGTGCTCGGCGCCCTGGTGCACTGCCTCGGCGACGCGATCACCGTCTCCGGCTGCCCGGTGCTGTGGCCGCTGCCCTTCGGCCGCAAGCGCTGGTACCCGCTGGGCCCACCCCGCGCCCTGCGGTTCAAGGCCGGCAGCGCGGTGGAGAACACCCTGCTCATCCCGCTGTTCCTGGTCACCGGTGGCGGATGCGGGCTGTTCGCCCTGGGCCTGGTCTGATCCCTGCGGGGTGACGGAAAACCGGTTGCGCCGCCCGGCCGCCCGCCGTAGCTTCGGTGCAGCAGCGTGCGTCACGCACGACCGGCCCGCCACCGCGCGCCCCCGGCCCCTGCGGCCGACGGCCCCCGGTGGGTGTCAGCGCCGGGGAACCGAACCGCGGGAGCCGGCACTTTGTAACACCCGGAGGACGCCCAGGCCCCGCCCCTGACCGCCGCCCGAGGCGCAGGGGCAGGCGAGCCGTGCCGTCCTCCGTGGGTGGGCCGCGTTCCACGCGCCCACCCCGCCGCGCCGCCCGCTGGCGCCCTTGGGGCGCCCGACCGAGGCCCCGCGTCCACCGGCCCCGTGCCCAGTGCCCGTGCCCCAGCGCCCGTGCCCCAGTGCCCGTGCCCGGTGAGCGGACCGCCTCCCCGATCCGGCGGCGCCCCGGCCGGACGGCTCGTCCCCTCCCACCCGTGGTCACGCCGCGACGCGCCCGTTCGCGGCGTCACCACCCGCCACCGACGCGAGGTGCGACGATGCCCCCATCCTCCATCACACTCAGCAACCTGGGATTCACCTGGCCGGACGGCACCGTGGCCCTGCGCGGCCTGACCGCCGTGTTCGGCACTGGCCGCACCGGCCTGATCGGCGTCAACGGTGCCGGCAAGAGCACCCTGCTGCGGCTGGTCCTCGGCGAGCTGACCCCGACCAGCGGCACCGTCACCGTGCACGGCCACGTCGCCCACCTGCCCCAGGACCTCCCCCTGGAGCCCGGCGCCACCCTGGCCGAACTCCTCGGGATCGCCGACACCCTGGCGGCCGTGCGCGCCATCGAGTCCGGCGACGTGGCTGACCGCCACTTCGAGACCGTGGGGGACGACTGGGACATCGAGGAGCGCTCCCGGGCCGCCCTGGCCCGGCTCGGGCTGGCCGGACTGGCCGACGGCCCCGACGGCCTGGACCGCACCGTGGCCGGCCTCAGCGGCGGCGAGGCCATGCTGGTCGGTCTGGCCGGCCGGATGCTCGGCCGGCCCGACGTGCTGCTGCTGGACGAGCCCACCAACAACCTGGACATCCGGGCCCGCGCCCGGCTCAGGCAGTCGCTGGCCGCCTACCCCGGCTGCCTGGTCGTGGTCAGCCACGACCGGGAACTGCTGGACACCGTCGACCGCGTCGCCGAACTCCGCCCGGAGGGCTTGCGCGTCTTCGGCGGCAACCACAGCGAGTACCTGGCCGCCGTGGAGCGGGAACAGCGGGCGGCCGAACAGGCGCTGCGCACCGCCGAACTCGACGTGCGCCGGCAGAAGGCCGAGATGCAGCTCGCCCGGGAACGCGCGCAGCGGCGCTCGTCCGTCGCGGCGCGCACCGTGGCCGACAAGGGCCTGCCGCGGATCGTCGCCGGGAACCTCAAGCGGCAGGCCGAGCGGAGCGCCGCGCGCGCCGACGACGTGCACGCCCAGCGCCTGGAGCAGGCCAGGGCGCGGCTGGCCGAGGCGGAACGCGCGGTGCGCGACGACGACCGGATCGCGCTGGACCTTCCGGACACCGCGGTACCCGCCGGCAGCACCGTCGTCGAGGCCCGCGGGCTGACCGCGACCCGGCCCGACGGCGCCCCGCTGTTCGGCGGCGGCGCGGACCTCACCATCCGCGGGCCGGAGCGGATCGCGCTGGTCGGGCCGAACGGCAGCGGCAAGACCACGCTGCTGCGCAGGCTGGCCGGCCTGGACGCCGACCGGCCCGGCGCAGGAGGCGAGGTCCGCCACGGCGCGGCCGGGCGCACCGCCTTCCTCCCGCAGCGGCTGGACGTGCTCGACGACGACCTCAGCGTCCGGGAGAACCTGCGCCGGCACGCCCCGCAGCTGGACGACACCACCGCCCGGACCCGGCTGGCCCGGCTGCTGTTCCGCGGGGACCGCATCCACCTGCCGGCGCGGGCGCTGTCCGGAGGGGAGCGCCTGCGCGCCTGCCTGGCCTGCGTGCTCTTCGCCGAACCGGCGCCCCGGCTGCTGCTGCTGGACGAGCCCACCAACAACCTCGACCTGGAGGCGGTGGCCCGGCTGCGGGAGGCGCTGGCCGGCTACCGGGGAGCCCTGGTGGTGGTCAGCCACGACCCGGTGTTCCTCGGCGAACTCGGGGTGACCCGCGTCCTGCGCACCCGGGTCGGCCACCCGCCGACGGAGGAGGGCGCCGTCCCCGCCGCGCTCGACGACTGAACCGCCCGCACCCGACGGGCTCCCGGCGCCGTGGTGCGTCCGGGAGCCCGAGGAGGTGGCGGCCGTGTGGACACGTCAACCGGCGTGCCCGCGCCCCGTCCACACCTGGCCAGCCGGACGGCGCGGCACGATCCGTCACGCACGGGACCAGTTAAGGATCTCCCCGACCGGGCAGGATTCCCCGCGCACCGTCACCGGCCGCCGCACCGCCAACGAAGGCGGCGCGACGAAGGGAGGCTGCGCCGATGGGCGAGAAGCAGATGATCAGCGGCAACGGCCTGACCGATCGACGCAAGTACCGCGAACGCCTCCAGCAGTGCCTCGGCGCGCTGGCGACGCTCCTGGAGGAAGGGCGCTTCGAGGCCGCCCGCAACCTGATCGGCCTCGAACTGGAACTCAACCTGGCCGACTCCGACGGACGGCCGCGCATGGTCAACGGGCCGGTGCTGGACCGGCTGGCCAGCGGGGACTTCCAGACCGAACTGGCGCAGTTCAACCTGGAGGTCAACATCGCGCCGCACCGGCTGGCGGGCTCCGTCTTCGCGGACCTCGCGGAGGAACTGGACGTGGCGGTCCGCTACGCCGACGCGCAGGCCCGCGCCCACGGCGCGCGGGTGGTCATGACCGGCTCGCTGCCCACCGTCACCGCCGACCACCTGGTCGGGGAGAACCTCTCCGACAACGAGCGCTACTTCGTCCTCAACGACCAGATGATGGCCGCGCGCGGCGAGGACTTCCGGCTGGACATCGAGGGCGTGGAGCACCTCCAGGCCACCGCGGGCTCGATCGCCCTGGAGGCCGCCGCCACCTCCCTGCAACTGCACCTCCAGGTCACCCCGGCGCGGTTCGCCGACGTCTGGAACGCCGCGCAGGCGATCGCCGGCGTGCAGGTCGCGCTGGCCGCCAACGCGCCCTTCCTGTACGGCCGGGAGCTGCTGCGGGAGACCCGAACCGCGCTGTTCGAGCAGGCCTGCGACGTCCGGCCGCAGGAGCTGGTCGCCCAGGGCGTCCGGCCGCGCACCTGGTTCGGCGAGCGGTGGATCGACGGGCCGCTGGACCTCTTCCAGGAGAACGTCCGCTACTTCCCGCCGCTGCTGCCGGTCTGCTCCGACGAGGATCCGCGCGCCGTGCTCGAGGCCGGGCACGTCCCCGAGCTGGCCGAGCTGCGGCTGCACAACGGCACGGTGTGGCGCTGGAACCGCCCGGTGTACGCCGTGGTGCGGGGCGTGCCCCACCTGCGGGTGGAGAACCGGGTGCTGCCCGCCGGCCCCACCGTGGCGGACATCCTCGCCAACGCGGCCTTCTACTACGGGCTGCTGCGCGCCCTGGCCGACTCCCCCCGGCCGGTGTGGCAGGCCCTGCCGTTCGCCGCGGCGGAGGAGAACTTCCGGCTCAGCGCGCGGGACGGCATCGAGGCGGAGCTGTACTGGCCGGACGGCGCCGGGCGGGCCCGGCGCGGCGGGCGGAGCGCCCCCGCGGTTCGGCGGCAGCCGGTGCACCGCCTGGTGCTCGACCAGCTCCTGCCGCTGGCCCGGCGGGGCCTGGACGCCTGGCGAATCGATCCGGCGGACCGCGACCGCTACCTCGGCGTCATCGAGCAGCGCTGCCTGCGGCGCACCAACGGCGCCGAGTGGCAGGTGCGCACCGCCCGGCACCACCGCGAACGATCCGGCCTCGACCGGGGCGCGGCGCTGGCGGCGATGACCCGTGACTACATGGCGCACGCCGCCACCGGCGCACCGGTGCACACCTGGCCGGTGCCCTGAGTCGCGGGAGCCGGCCGCCCGGTCCGGTACGGTGCCCGCGTGGCGACCTTCGACGACCATCCCGACACCGCCTCCCCCGGGCGGACCGCCGCCGCGCGACCGTCCGCCGGCGAAGCCGACCGCACGCCCGGCGCCCCGGCGGCGGCCCCGACCCCGCTGCCGCGCCGGCTGGCCGGCGTCGAACTGCTGCTGGTCCTCGGGGTGTCCCTGGGCGCCTCGGGGGTGCGGGCCCTGCTCAGCTTCGTGGGTTCGGTGACCCGCCCGGAGGGGCTGGCGGCCCAGCAGGCGGTGCTGGCCGGCTCCGCCGCCCCCGGACGCCCCTGGCTGGACCTCGCCTGGCAGCTGTACTACATCGGCGCCGCCCTGGTGCCGGTGGCGCTCGTCGCCTACCTGCTCCTCCGGGAGGGCGGCTCGCTGCGCACCAGCCTGGGCTGCGACCTGCGCCGGCCGCTCGGCGACCTGGGCCGGGGCACGGCGGTGGCCGCCGCGATCGGCGGCACCGGCCTGCTGCTCTACCTGGGCGCGCGGGCCTCGGGGGCCAACCTCACGGTGGTGCCGTCCACGCTGCCGGACGTGTGGTGGCGCATCCCGATCCTGGTGGGCCAGTCGCTGGAGAACGCCATCGTGGAGGAGGTGATCGTCCTCGGCTTCCTGGTGCACCGGCTGCGCGGCATGGGCTGGGGGTGGTCGTCCGTGGTGGCCACCAGCTCGCTGGTGCGCGGCTCGTACCACCTGTACCAGGGGATCGGCGGCTTCGTCGGCAACGTGGCGATGGGCGTGGTCTTCTGCTTCCTGTACCGCCGCTGGGGCCGGGTGATGCCGCTGCTGGTGGCGCACGCCCTCATCGACATCGTGGCCTTCGTCGGCTTCGTGCTGCTGGCCGGCCGGGTCTCCTGGCTGCCCACGGGCTGACCGGGCCGTCCTTCTTGGGGGGAGGAGGAGGGGGAGCGGGGCAGGCGCGCAGCACGAACCCGAGGGCCCAGGGGGACCCCCGATTTCCAGCCTTTCACGGGGATTCGGCGTGGCGACAGGGGGGTTCGCGGGCTGTGGACAACTCCTGACTGAGGCATGACATTCCGAAGATCGGTGTGGGGAGGCCGAGTCGGAAGGCCGGAGGGGGAAGGCCGGAGTCGGAAGGCCGGAGCCGGCCGCGGGACGGCACGGGCGGTCCGGGGCCTTCGGGGGCGTTCGGGGCGCGTTCGAGGGGCCGCCGCTTGTAGCCTGCGGGCCATGGGTAGCGCGGAGGAACCCGGGCGGACCGCCCCCGGGAAGGCGGCGCGGGAGCTGGCGGCCATCGAGCGTGCCCTGTCGCGGATCCGGCGCAGCCAGCGCCGGGGCGCCCTGGCCCGGCAGGCCGTGCTGGAGGGGGCGGCTCCGGAGGCGGTGGCGCACCTTCCCGTGCTGGACGCGGTGGCCGAGCCGCCCGGTGAGGTGACCGTGGGCGCCGTGGCGGAGCGGATCGGTGTGGATCCCTCGCGGGCCAGCCGGATGGTGGCCGCCGCCATCGGGGCGGGGCTGGTCCGGCGGGGGGCCTCGCCCTCCGACGGGCGGCGCAGCCCCCTGGAGCTGACCGCGGCCGGCCGCGGCCTGCTGGAGCGGGCCCGCGAGCGCCGGCTCGCGCACATCCGGCGGCTGACCGCCGACTGGACCGACGCGGAGCGCCGGGAGTTCGCCCGTCTGCTCGGCAGGTTCACCGACGCGCTGTGAGCCCGCGCGCCGGTCCCGCGCGCCGCTTCCGCGCGCCGCTTCCGCGCGCCGCTCCCGGACGCCGTCCCCGGGCACCCGGCCGTACCCGGCGGCGGTCGGGAACCGGACGGCGGCGGGCGGCGTCGGAGCAGTCACCTGGAGACGCGGGGGCGGAGTCGGAAGGGGCGGGGACGTGTCGGTCTTCTTGGTGATGGGCATCGCCGGGGTGGCGGTGCTGCTGGTGTCCCTCCTGCTGGGTGGGCTGCTCGACGCCTTCCACCTGCCGTTCGACGGTGGGGCCTTCTCCCTCCCGGTGGTCGCCGCGTTCGTCTCCATGCTCGGGTTCACCGGGGAGCTCGTGACCACGCTCACGCCGTGGGGGGTGTGGCCGGCGGTGGCCGTCGGGGCCGGCGCGGGGGGCGTCGCGGGGCGCGGAGTGGTCGCCCTGTCCCGCTTCCTGATGCGGGGGCAGAGCGACGTCACGGTGCGCGGCGAGGACCTGATCGGCGGCACGGGCAGGGTCGTCACGCCCATCCCGGAGGACGGGTACGGCGAGGTGATGCTGCGCGCCGGCGGGGCACCGGTGAAGTACTCGGCGCGCAGCGCGACGGCGGTCCCGCGCGGCGCGGAGGTGTGGGTCGTCGAGGTGCTCTCCGCGTCCGCCGTCCGGGTGGAGCCGCTCGATCGGTGATCCGGCCGGCGCCCGCGCCCCCATACATGACGGGTACATGACATTTCCGCCCCGGTGTGGGGCGGCAGGCAGCAGGCAGCACGCCAGTCGAGGCAGCACGCGAGTCAAGGAGGACCACCATGCCACTGAGCTCGGCGTTGATCGCCGGAGTCGGCATCGTCGTACTGATCGCCCTGGTCGTTCTCGTGGTCATATCCCGCTACAAGGTGGCCGGCCCCAACGAGGCGTTCATCATCACCGGACGCCGGGGCAAGGAGGCCGTCGATCCGGTCACCGGCCGCAAGGTCACCGACGTCAGCGGCCAGAAGGTCGTGGTCGGCGGTGGGGTGTTCGTGGTGCCCTTCATCCAGCACCGGCACAGCCTCGACCTCTCATCCCGGCGCATCCCGGTCTCCGTCCGCGGCGCGGTGAGCCTGCGCGGCGTCAAGGTGAACCTCGAAGGCGTGGCGATCGTCAAGGTCGGCGGCAACGAGGACGCCATCCGCGCCGCCGCGCAGCGGTTCCTGCGCCAGCAGAAGGAGGTGGAGACCTTCACCAAGGAGGTGCTCTCCGGGGCGCTGCGCTCCATCGTGGGCCGGATGAGCGTGGAGGACATCATCCGCGACCGCGCCGGGTTCGCCGCCCAGGTGGCGGAGGAGTCCGAGACCTCGCTGGTCGGCCAGGGCCTGGCGCTGGACACCATCCAGATCCAGGACATCACGGCCGAGGGCAGCTACCTGGAGGACCTCGGTCGCCCCGAGGCGGCCCGGGCCCGGCAGGACGCGGACATCGCCGAGGCCAACGCCCGCCGCACCGCGCAGCAGTCCCGGCTCAAGGCGGAGGAGGACATCGCCGTGGCGCAGCGGACGCTGGCGCTGCGCCAGGCCGAGATCAAGTCCGAGACGGACGCGGCGGCGGCCCGGGCCGCCGCCGCGGGGCCGCTCGCCGAGGCGGCGCAGCGCCAGCACATCCTCGGTGAGCAGGAGAAGGTCGCCGAGCGGCAGGCCGCCCTGAAGGACCGTGAACTCGACACCGAGGTCCGCAAGCCGGCCGACGCCAGCCGCTACCGGGAGGAGCAGGAGGCGGAGGCGCGGCGGATCGCCCGGGTCAAGGCCGCGGAGGCGGACCGTGTCGCGGCGATCGCGGCCGCGCAGGCCGAGGCGGAGCGGGCCCGGCTCACCGGTGAGGGCGAGAAGCAGCGCCGCGCCGCGCTGGCCGAGGCGGTCCGGCTGGAGGGGGAGGCGCAGGCCGCCTCCATCGCCGCGCGCGGCTCGGCGGAGGCCGAGGCGATGCGGGAGCGCGCCGACGCCTTCGACCGGTACGGCGAGGCGGCGGTGCTGGAGATGATCGTCTCGATGCTGCCGGAGGTGGTGGCCAAGGCCGCCGAGCCGCTGTCCGCCGTGGACAAGCTCACCGTCATCTCCACCGACGGCGCCGGGCGGTTGCCCAGGGCGGTCGCCGAGAACCTCAGCCAGGGCCTGGAGATGGTCACCGCCACCACCGGCATCGACCTCGCCCAGCTGCTCTCCGGGATCGCCGGCCGCCGGCCGGGCGCCGGGACGGGGACCGGCGGGGCGGCGGCGCCCGCCGCCGGCGTCGCGGCGCCGCAGCCGGCCGCCAAGGAGGTCGCGGCGCCACCGGAGGGCGCCCAGCGCCCGGCCGCGGGCTGACCGCTGTGCCGGCGCCGCGCCGGCACACGGGTCACGTGCGAGGGGCACCGGGGGCACGGGGCGCGGCGCCCGGGGGACGACGGTGCCCGTGGGGACGGCGGCGGGGCGGACGGTCCGCCGCCGTCCCCACGGGCCGAGCCGGGCCGAACCGGGCTGACACGGCGTCATCCCGGCCGGGGCGCAGGGCCGTCCGGCCGAGGCGGCCTGGCGCCACCCCGCCGGACCGTGGATGATGTTCCCTTCCGGCCCGCGGTGTGGCGGGCCCGTGACCAGGAGGTGGACGCCAGGTGACGACGGTGGGCAGGACAACCACGGGCGCGGAACCGGACGTGGCCCCCTCCTCGGTGACCGAGTCGCTGCGGGGGCTCGCCACGCTCGCCGGGCCGCTGCCCGAGTTCGACGTCGACCGCGCCCCGGACGCCCCCGGCCCGCTCTTCGGCGAGTGGTTCGTCCGCGCGGTGCGCGAGGAGGTCCGGGAGCCGCACGCCATGGTGCTGTCCACGGTGGACGCGCACGGCCGGCCGGACGCCCGGGTGCTCACCCTGCGCGAGGTCGACCCGGATGCCGGGACCTGGACCTTCGGCACCTCGATCGCCAGCCCCAAGGGCCGGCAGCTCGACGCCGTCCCGTGGGCGGCGCTCACCTTCTACTGGCCGGAGCAGGGCCGCCAGATCCGCGTCCGGGGCCCGGTGGTGCGGGCGAAGGCGGCGCGCAACGCCCAGGACTTCCTGCGCCGCGGCCCCGCCGGCCGGGTGATGAGCCTCGTCGGCCGGCAGAGCGAGCCGATGCCCGACCCCACCGAGTGGGAGGAGGACCGCCGGCGGGCCGAGCTGCAACTGGAGCGGCACCCCGGCGTGGTGGCCGCGGACTGGGCGCTGTACACGCTGACGGCCGACCGGGTCGAGTTCTGGCAGGGCGACGACCGCCAGCGGCACCGCCGCCTGGAGTACCGGCGTGACCGGGCGGGCGCCCGGTGGACCCGCGTGCCGCTGCGGCCCTGACGGACCGGTGCCGCCGTCGTCGCTCCGGCCGCCCCGCCCGGGGGCGGGGCGGCCGGCGGTTCAGCAGCCGCAGGACGGCCCGGTGAGGTCGCAGACCGCGCCGTCGCCGACCGCCTCGAACTCCACCGTCCGCGCCGCGGCGGTGGCGAGTCCGCCGGAGACCGGGGCGGTCAGCGGGTCCGCCGCCCGCCGCACGGCGCCGGAGGCCGTCTGGACCGCGAAACCCTCGCGGAGCCAGTACTCGATGCCGCCGATCATCTCCTTGACCCGGTAGCCGAGCCGGGCCAGGGCCAGCGCCGCGCGGGCCGCGCCGTCGCACCCGGGACCCCAGCAGTAGGTCACCACCGGCACGTTCACGTCGAGCAGCTCGGCGGCGCGCCGCGGGATCTCGGCGCTCGGCAGGTGCACGGCGCCGGGCACGTGCCCCTGCTCCCAGGCGGCCCGGGAGCGCGAGTCCAGCAGGACGAAGTCGTCCGCCCCGGCGGCGAGCGCGGCGTGCACGTCGGAGACGTCGGTGGCGAAGGCCAGCTTGGCCGCGAAGTGGGCGGCGGCCTCGGCCGGGGAGGCGCAGGGGGTGGACATGGGGGCGCTGGGGGTGGCGCCGGACCGCTGTGCGATGGTGGTCGTCGTCATGTGATCAAGATTATGTGGCTCTGCGTAACCGCCCCAGGGGTGTTCCACGGTGTGGGCCCGCCTTGCCGGGGCATTCCACGGAATGAATGGCCGATGACCGTCGAAAACCCCGCGGGCCCACGCAGGCCCGCCCCTGAGCTGGACGACACCGACTGGCGCATCCTCGCCGTGCTCCAGCGCGAAGGCCGGGTCAGCTGGGCCGACCTCGCCCGCGAGGTGGCCATGTCCGCCAGCGCCGTCACCGAGCGTGTGCGCCGACTGGAGGAGAGCGGGGCGATCACCGGGTTCACCGCCCGCGTCGATCCGGAACGCCTGGGCCTGACCGTGACGGCGCTGGTCCGGCTGCGCTACCCGACCGGGAACTACAAGCCGTTCCACGACCTGGTGGAGGTCACCCCGGAGGTGGTGGAGGCGCACCACGTCACCGGTGAGGACTGCTTCGTGGTGAAGGTGCTGGCCCGCGACATGCGCCACCTGGAGGCCGTGGTCGGCAGGCTCGCCACCCTCGGGCCGGTCACCACCTCCGTGGTCTACTCCAGCCCCCTGCCGCACCGCGCGGTGCGGCGCCCCGACGGGCGCTGACCCGGGGGCCGCGCGCGCCCGCCGGCGCCGGAAGGGGCGCGGCCGGGCACCCGCCGTCCGTCCGCGCCCCGCCCCGGGCGGCCTCAGCTCCCCGACGGGTCGCGGCCGCTTGGGAGGGTCGCCGCCGTGCCCGGGGCGCCGATGCGGGTGGCGATCTGGCCCTTCACCGCGGCCAGCAGGGTGGCGATGGGCACCGCCCACCAGGTCTCCAGACCGGCGGTCTCGGCGGCGACGACGCCGACACCGGCCTGGGCCGCCGTCCAGCCCACGCGTTCCAGTAGGTCGAGCAGGAAGCTGCTGTTCATCTCGGTACACACCCTTCGAGGAGGCGACACGGCCATCGGGGAGACGGCACGGCCCGGCCGCCGCGGAGGGCGGCTGGTCCGCACGGGGAGGGCTGCCGGCGGTCGGGGCCGGCAGGGGGGAGGAGACGGGGGACGCCGGGCCGTCAGCCGTCGAGCCGCCCGGCGACGCGCTCGCGCATGTCGCTCATCGCGAAGCCACGGGGATCGATCTTCCCGGGCTGCCACTCCAGGTGGCCGATCACGCTGCCGGCGCCCCAGCCGTGGGCCCGGCACACCGCGGCCGCGGCCCGCTCGATCGCGTCGAGCTGCTCGGCCGGCCAGGGGTCCTCGCCGTCGCCGAGGTTCTCGCACTCGAAGCCGTAGAAGTGCGCGTTGCCGTCCGCGCCGGACTCGTCGTCGGCGGGCAGGTCGCTCTCGGCGATCACGGCGTTCAGCACGTCCGGGTCGCCCGCGCCGGCGTGGTTGGCCCGCCCGTACCCGACCAGGTGCACCCGGCCGTCCTTGGCGACCACCCCGTGGCACAGCGGGCCCGGCAGGCTGGAGGTCCCGTCCCGGCACAACGCCACCGTGGCGTCGGTGCCCGAGGTCGCCGTGTGGTGGATCATCACCCCGTACACCGGGCCCCAGGGTCCCTGCGCATCGCGGTTGTGACTGGTCCAGTCGCCGACCTCGACGACGTCGATGCCTTCCGCCCGTAACGCGTCGACGAACGCGGCGGCGGACAGCGGGGTGGCCATGGGGATCGCCTCCAGGGGCGTGTGGAGCGAGCAGGCCCGGTGAGGGCGCCGGGCCGGGGAACCGTGGGACGGCCGGGGGCGACGCCGTGGCGTAGCCGGGGGACAGCCGGGGCCCACCAGGGGAATGCCCCGACACGCCGCCCCGTGCCCGGCGCGTCGGTTGCGACACGCGGTGGTGCGGTCGTGCGGCCGGGCCGCCGCGCACCACCCGCGCCCCGCCGCGTCGCCCCGCGCCGCCGGCCCCGCGCCGCCGGCCCCGAGGCGCGGCGCCGCCGGGCCTACGCCTCAGGGATGACTCCCGGCCCGGCCCCCTACCCGGGGCGGGAGGGCGTTCCCCTACTCGAGGTGGGGGTGGGGATTCGTCCGGCCGGCCGAGGGAAGACGCCGGCCGCGCGCCTAGATTCGCAGACGGTACGGTTGCCCGCCCGAGGCAGCCGCCCCCTCGGAAAGGAGATCGACGTGGCGACGCCTCACTCGTGGGCCGCCCACGCGCCGGCGCGCGTCGACGGCGCCGCGGCGCGCGCCGAAGCGCTGACCAAGGCGTACGGCCAGGGCGACACCCGTGTGGTCGCCCTCGACGCGGTGACGGTCACCATCCCGCGCGGCCGCTTCACCGCCATCATGGGCCCGTCGGGCTCCGGGAAGTCCACCCTGATGCACTGCCTCGCCGGCCTGGACGCCGCCTCCGCCGGCAAGGTGTGGGTGGGCGACACGGAGATCACCGCGCTGAGGGACAAGCAGCTCACCCGGCTGCGCCGGGACAAGATCGGCTTCATCTTCCAGGCCTTCAACCTGCTGCCCACCCTGACCGCCCTGGAGAACATCACGCTCCCCATGGACATCGCCGGGCGCAAGCCCGACGCGGCCTGGCTGGACCAGGTGATCGACACCGTGGGGCTCTCCGGCCGGCTGAAGCACCGCCCCGCCGAGCTCTCCGGCGGCCAGCAGCAGCGCGTCGCCTGCGCCCGCGCCCTGGCCTCCCGCCCCGACATCGTCTTCGGCGACGAGCCCACCGGAAACCTCGACTCCCGCTCCGGCGCCGAGGTCCTCGGCTTCCTGCGCCGCTCCGTCGACGACCTCGGCCAGACCATCGTGATGGTCACCCACGACCCGGTCGCCGCCGGCTACGCCGACCACGCGCTCTTCCTGGCCGACGGCCGGATCGTGGACGAGATGGCCGCCCCCACCGCCGAGAAGGTGCTGGAGCGCATGAAGCGCTTCGACACCGCCCACCGCACCAGCTGAGGCGCGGGGGACGACGTGCTCAAGGCCACCCTCCGCAGCTTCCTCGCCCACCGCGGGCGGCTGGTGCTGTCCGCGCTCGCCATCACGCTCAGCGTCGCCTTCGTCGCCGGCACGCTGATCTTCACCGACACCATCAACCGGACCTTCGAGAACCTCTTCCGCTCCACCTCCCCGGACGTCTCCGTCACCGCCCACGAGGAGGTGGCGAACGACTCCTTCTACGGCACCCCCAGCACCGTCCCGGCGGAGCTGGTGGACCGGATCGCCGCGGTCGACGGGGTCCGCCAGGCCCAGGGCGACGTCAGCGTGGAGTCGCTGACCGTCGTCGACGACGCCGGCGAGCCCGTCGGCCCCACCACCGGCGCCCCCACCATCGGCGGCAACTGGTACACCAGCGACGACCCCGCCGACGACGTCGTGGTGATGGACTCCGGACGCGCCCCCGAAACGGCCGGCGAGGTGGTGATCGACAAGGACACCGCCGACAACCGCGGCATCGCCCTCGGCGACACCCTCCGGGTGATCTCCCCGGCCGGCGAGGAGCGGGCCGAGGTGGTCGGCGTGGCGCGCTTCACCACCGCCAACCCCGGCGCCGCGCTGGTCTTCTTCGACACCGCGACCGCGCAGGCCCTGCTCCTGGGGGAGCAGGGGGTCTTCACCTCCGTCGCGGTCGCCGCCGCCGACGGCGTTGCCGACGCCGATCTGAAGGAACGTATCGCCGCGGCCGTCGGCGACCAGTACGAGGTGCGGACCGCCGACGAGCAGGCGGCCACCGCGGCCGAGAGCATCGGCTCCTTCCTGGACGTCGTCCGCTACGCCATGCTGGGCTTCGCCGGCATCTCCCTGCTGGTCGGCGTCTTCCTCATCTTCAACACCTTCTCCATGCTGGTGGCCCAGCGCACCCGGGAACTCGGCCTGCTGCGGGCGATCGGCGCCGGCCGCGGCGACGTCAACCGCTCGGTGCTCACCGAGGCGGTGCTGCTCGGCGTGGTCGGGGCCACCACCGGACTCGCGGCCGGCGTCGGCCTCGCCGTGCTGCTGCGCACCCTGATGGAGTCCGCCGGCCTCAACCTGGACGCCTCGCTGGTGTTCACCTGGACCACCCCGGTGGCCGCCTACCTGGTCGGCGTCCTGGTCACCCTGATCGCCGCCTACGTCCCGGCCCGCCGCGCCGGGCGGATCTCCCCGATGGCCGCGCTGCGCGAGGCCGGCGCCCCCGCCACCACGGTCGGACGGGCCCGCACCGTCGCCGGACTTGTGCTGCTCGCCGGCGGCGTGGCCGCGCTGGTGGCCGGCACCACCGCCGAGGAGACCACCACCGGCGGGCTGCTGCTCGGCGTCGGCATCCCGCTCACCCTGGTCGGCCTGGTCGTGGCCGGACCCGCCACCGCCCGCCTGGCCGTGCGCGGCCTCGGCGCCGCCCTGCCGCGCACCTACGGCACGGTCGGGCGGATGAGCCGCAACAACGCGCTGCGCAACCCCCGGCGCACCGGAGCCACCGCCGCCGCCCTGATGATCGGCGTGGCGCTGGTCGGGGCGATCGCGGTCACCGCCTCCTCGCTGGAACGCTCCATCGGGGGCCAGCTGGACCGGGCGGTCGGCGCCGACTACATCCTCTCCGGCACCACCCCGTTCCCGGCCGCCGTCGCCGACCGGGTGCGCGAGACGGAGGGCGTCGGCACGGTGACCGAGGTCCGCGGCGCGCCCGCCCGCGCCGTCGCCGGGGACTACCGCGAGGAGGTGTCGGTCACCGCCGTCACGCCGAACTACGACGAGGCGATGCACACCGAGTACCAGGCGGGCTCGGGCGCCGAGGCGCTGGCCGCCGGGCAGGCGGTGATCAGCCACCAGACCGCCGAGGCCGGCGGCGTCGGGCTCGGCGACACCCTGGAACTCACCTTCCCCGACGGCCGCACCGCGCGCCTGGAGATCGGCGCGATCACCGCGGAGGACTCCGCGGCCGCCTCGGTGACCGGGACCGCCCCGATGATCTCGCTGGACACCCTGGCCGAGTACGTGCCGGGCAGCCAGGACTTCCTGGTCCTGGCCGCGCCCGAGCCCGGAGCCGACAGCGCCCGGGTGCTGGACGCCCTCGACGCCGCCCTGGCGGACTACCCGCAGGTCGAGGTGCGCGACCAGGCCGAGTACAAGGAACTGCTGAGCGGCCAGATCAACGGCGTCCTCACCCTGGTCTACGGCCTGCTGGCGCTGGCGATCATCATCGCCATCCTCGGGGTGGTCAACACCCTGGCGCTGTCCGTGATCGAGCGCACCACCGAGATCGGCATGCTGCGCGCGATCGGCACCTCGCGCCCCCAGGTGCGCCGTATGGTGCGCCTGGAGTCGGTGCTGATCGCGGTCTACGGCGCGCTGCTCGGCCTGGTGCTCGGCCTGGTCTGGGGCGTGGCGGCCCAGCGGGTGCTCGCCACGCAGGGCGTGGACGTCCTGGTGGTCCCCTGGAGCACGATCGTGGTGGTGCTGCTCGGGGCGGTGGTGGTGGGGCTGGTCGCGGCCATCCTGCCGGCCCGCCGCGCCTCCCGGATGAACGTGCTGGCGGCCATCGCGCACGAGTGAGGCGCGGGCCGCGCCCCCTTCACCCCTCCTGCGTCCCGCCGCCGCCCGGCGACGGGACGCCAGGAGGGGCGCGCGGCACCGTAGGGTATCGGTGCGCGCGTTGTATCGTCTCGGCGTTCCCTCAGGAGGAGTTGACCTGTGGCCATCACGATCTCTACCGTCCTGGTCTTCGGCATCATCCTGTTCCTGCTGATACGCAGGGGCGGCATGAATCCGTGGCACGCCCTGGTGGCGGTGCTCTTCGGCTTCTTCCTGGCCGGGAGCAGCGTGGCCCCGTCGATCAACGACGGAGCCACGGGCGTCGCCGGCTTCCTCGCCAGCCTCAACATCTGACGCCGCGACGGCCGCGGGGCGGCGCCGCGCGGCCGGTCACCGGGGCGCGTACCGGTCGAGGAAGGCGTACACCTCGGTGTCGTCGACCCCCGGGAAGGTGCCGGGGGGCAGCGCCGCCAGCAGATGCGAGTGGGCCCGGGCGCTCGGCCAGGCCTGACCCTCCCAACGGGACGCCAGCTCCCGCGGGGGGCGCCGGCAGCAGCCCGGGTCCGGGCACGAGGAGCGGGTGCGCACCGTGGTGTCGCGCCCGCGGAACCACCTGGCCGAGGCGTACGGGGTGCCCACGTTGACGGAGAACATGCCGTCCGCGGAGACCTCGGCCCGGGTGGTGCACCAGTACGTTCCGGTCGGCATGTCGGTGTACTGGTAGTACGCCGAGTACTTGTCCGGGTGGTTGAAGATCGTCCGGGCCGCCCAGCGACGGCAGGCGGGCTGGCCCTCGATCGCCCCCGAGGCGTCGGTGGGGAAGAGCACCGAGTTGTTCTCGTACGCCTTGTAGATCGTGCCGGACTCGTGCACCCGCATGAAGTGGACCGGGATGTCCAGGTGGTGGGTGGCGAGGTTGGTGAAGCGGTGCGCCGCCGTCTCGTAGGAGACGCCGAAGACGTCCCGGAAGTCCTCGATGGCGATGTCCCGGGCGGCCTTCGCCCGGCTGAGGAAGTCCACCGCCGCCCGCTCCGGCATCAGCATGGCCGCCGCGAAGTAGTTGGCCTCCACCCGCTGGCGCAGGAAGTCCGCGTAGCCGCGGGGGTCGGTGTGGCCGAGCACGAAGTGCCCCAGGGTCTGCAGCACGATGGCCCGCGGGTCGTGGCCGGCCACCGGATCGGTGGGCCCGCCGGGCGGCAGGTAGATGCGCCGGTGCCGCAGGTCCGTCACCGATCGGGTGGAGCGCGGCAGGTCCGGCACCCGGTGCAGGGTGAACCCCAGGTGGGAGGCGACCGAGGAGATGACCCCGTGCGGCAGCGGCCCGGAGTCGTGGCCCACCGCCTGGAGCACGCGCCGCGCCTCCTCCTCGATCCGCGGGAAGTGGTTGTTCCGCGTCCGCATCTCGGCGCGCAGCTCGGCGTTGGCCCGCCGGGCCTCCTCCGGGGTGGCCGCCTGCTCGTTGGCCCGTCGCGCCAGCTCCTGGTGCAGGCCGAGCAGGGACTCCAGCACGTCCGACGGCAGCCGCCGGCCGACCTTCACCGCGGGCAGCCCCAGCGAGCGGTAGAGCGGGCCGCGCTGGGCGCGTTCCAGGGCGATCTCCATGGCGTCGCGCCGGCTCGGCGGGCGCGGGCTGAGGAGCTCGGCCACCGGGACGTCGAGGGCGGCGGCGATCTCGGTGAGCAGGGACAGCCGCGGCTCGCGGCGGCCGTTCTCCAGCATGGACAGCTGGGACGGCGCCCGGCCGACGGCGCGGCCGAGCTCCTCCAGGGTCAGGCCGCGGGCGCGGCGCAGGTGGCGGATGCGGTGTCCCAGCGTCACCAGGTCGGGGTCGACCGAGGAGGTGGTGGTGGCCGCTGCGGGGCCGGGGGCGCTCGGCGCGCCGGACGGGACGGGGGTGGCGGACACGACGGGAGCGGACGCTCCGTCGGAGTCGGAGGCGTTTCGCGGGGCCATGTTTTCACTGTAGGAGAAGAATCGCGTTTCTTCTCCTGCCTTCACCGTTGAAGGAAGGGGATTCTTCCGGGGACAGTCGTGAGTGGGAGCTCCACCCGGTTGTGCGGCCGGCGCGAGCTCCGCGCCTCGGGGCGGTGTGCGCGCCCGGAGGCGTGCCGGCACCGCCGGTCAGCCGTCCGTTCCGTGCGGGGGCGGACGGCTAACACGACGTCAGGGAGTCACAGATGGTGCAGAGCACGGACCGGTCCACGCGGACGCAGGCCGCGGAACTGGCCGAGTCATGGCGGAACGATCCCCGCTGGAAGGGCATCGAGCGGACGTACAGCGCCGAGGACGTGATCCGGCTGCGCGGGACCGTCCAGGAGGAACACACCCTCGCCCGGCGCGGCGCGCAGCGCCTGTGGGAACTGCTGCGCGACGAGGAGTACGTGCACGCGCTCGGCGCGCTCACCGGCAACCAGGCCGTCCAGCAGGTCAGGGCCGGCCTGAAGGCGATCTACCTCTCCGGCTGGCAGGTGGCCGCGGACGCCAACCTGTCCGGCCAGACCTACCCGGACCAGAGCCTGTACCCGGCCAACTCGGTGCCGCAGGTGGTCCGCCGGATCAACAACGCGCTGCTGCGCGCCGACCAGATCTCCGCGGCGAGCGGCGAGCGCCCCGCGCACGACTGGCTCGCGCCCATCGTGGCCGACGCCGAGGCCGGCTTCGGCGGCGTGCTCAACGCCCACGAGCTGATGCGGGCGATGATCGCCGCCGGCGCGGCCGGCGTGCACTTCGAGGACCAGCTGGCCTCCGAGAAGAAGTGCGGGCACCTCGGCGGCAAGGTCCTGGTGCCGACCTCCCAGCACGTCCGTACGCTCAACGCGGCCCGGCTCGCCGCCGACATCGCCGGCGTGCCGACACTGCTGATCGCCCGGACCGACGCCCAGGCGGCCACGCTGCTCACCACCGACGTGGACGAGCGGGACCGGCCCTTCACCACCGGGCAGCGCACCGCCGAGGGGTTCTACCGGGTCCGCGGCGGCATGGAGGCGGTGATCGCCCGCGGCCTGGCCTACGCGCCCTACGCGGACCTGCTGTGGGTGGAGACCTCCACCCCCGACCTCTTCGAGGCCCGCCAGTTCGCCCAGGCCATCCACGCCCGGTACCCGGGCAAGATGCTCGCCTACAACTGCTCGCCGTCGTTCAACTGGCAGGCGCACCTGGACGCGGACAGCATCGCCCGCTTCCAGAAGGAGCTCGGCGCCATGGGCTACAAGTTCCAGTTCGTCACGCTCGCCGGCTTCCACGCCCTCAACCACTCCATGTTCGAGCTGGCCCGGGGCTACGCGGAGGAGGGCATGGCGGCCTACGTGCGCCTCCAGCAGGCGGAGTTCGCCGCGGAGGCCGCCGGCTACACG
Organism: Allostreptomyces psammosilenae; assembly: GCF_013407765.1. Lineage (GTDB taxonomy): Bacteria > Actinomycetota > Actinomycetes > Streptomycetales > Streptomycetaceae > Allostreptomyces > Allostreptomyces psammosilenae. The sequence continues at coordinate 2,298,849 of NZ_JACBZD010000001.1, read as the reverse complement.
GCGGTCAAGCACCAGGCCGAGGTCGGCACCGGCTACTTCGACGCGGTGAGCACGGCCATCAACCCCGCCTCGGAGACCGTCGCGCTGCGCGGCTCCACCGAGGAGGGCCAGTTCCACTGACCCCCGCCGGTCGGATCGGGACCACGGGCGTCCCCCGCCGCCGTCGCGGCACCCTCACGCGACGGCCCGCCGTCCCCGCGCCCCCCGCGCGGGACGGCGGGGGGACCCCCTGAACGCAGGGTCCGCCGGGGCAGGGCGGACACCTGCCGGACGCCGGGGCGCGGTGCGGTCGCGCCCCGGCGTCTCCGCTTGTTTGGCTCGCTCACCTACGGGCCCTCTTGCCGGTGTCTTCGCCCTCCTCGCCCGCCTTCGGCGAGGAGGGGCCCCTCGTCGTCGGCTGCGCTCCAGTCGTTCCTCCTTCCGCTTGCTCCTCCTCAGTCCAGACACCGGCGGGCCCTTCGGCTCACTCGCGGGCTGTGGGCCCGGGTGGCGGGGAGGGGGTGAGTGCGGCGGGGGCGCGGGGGGATGCGTGCGCGGGGGAGTGGGGGCGCGTCGGCGGCGGACGGGATATCAGCTGACGGAATGTCGGGCACGGTCCGATGAATGCCGACCGCCTGCGAATCGGGCGGCGTTCCCTTGGTGTCGCGCGCGTGATCGTACCGTGATCATCGGAATTGCGGGCCCCTTTCTGTGCGCCCTCCGGGAGGGATGACGGAAATCCGATCGGGCTTCCCCCGGGTTGCCGGGGGAGGGGGTCGGGTGGGGGAGGGGCGGGGAGGTCGGCCCCGGCGCGGGGGGTCGGCGCGGTCGCGTGCGGGGGGCTCGTGGCCGGTCGCGCGGGTCGTCGCGGCGGGCGTGATGGGCCTCATATCGGTACACATGCCCCTGTTTCGGGCGGTGGGCGGGCCGGCTGGGGCCGTGACGAATCCCTCTTTGGTCGGCGGCGTGCGCCCCGACGGAAGTGACCGCCATCTCATTCCAATTGCTGACGGAAGAGGTCAAAAGGGACATTTCTGATGGTGTGGTGGCACACCATACACGGCCCGTCAACGATTTCCGGGCATGTGATGTGCAATACATTTCACCGGGTTGTGATCTTTGGTGATCGCTGTTTACGGTTCTCGTCGTTCGCTTCAGCGGACCCCGTCCTCCGGCACGCCGAGTCCTGCCGCCGGAATCGACGGGAACCGGTAACGACACCCGAAAGGCAGGAGCGGGGGAACCAGGTGGTACGCCGCCTTCCACGGAAGGCGGCTTGGGGTGAAGTCGCGTCACGGATTCGTGACTCGGCCGGGCACGTTCCATCTCCAGCCCGAACCCGACAGCTCACCTCGCAGGCGGTGGAGAGGAACACGAGTACATGCTGCTGTCCGGAAAGGGGCGCCACCGGCGCCGTCGGATCAACCAGACGCGCATCGCCATCGTCACCGCCGTCAGCGCTGGTGCCGGCGTCGCGCTGCCCCTCGTCGGGGCCGGCCAGGCCAGCGCCGCCAGCGTGGAGACCTGGGACCGGGTCGCCGCGTGCGAGTCCACCAACAACTGGCAGATCAACACCGGCAACGGCTTCTACGGTGGTCTGCAGTTCACCCAGTCCACCTGGGAGGAGTTCGGCGGTCTCGAGTACGCTCCGCGCGCCGACCTGGCGACCAAGGAGCAGCAGATCACCATCGCCGAGAAGGTCCTGGCCGTGCAGGGGCCCGGCGCCTGGCCGGTCTGCTCCGTCGAGGCCGGCCTGACCGCCGGCGGCCCGGCTCCGGTGTTCGGCACCGAGGAGTCCTCGGACGCCGCCGAGGAGGCCGCCCCGGCTCCCCAGCCGGAGGAGACGACCGACTCCGGCCGCGCCTCCCGCGAGGAGACCCGTACCGAGGCCGCGGCGGCCCCGGAGACCTCGGCGCCGGCCGGCAGCGCCGGTAGCTACGAGGTGGTCTCCGGCGACACCCTGTCGCTGATCGCCGAGGGCAATGGCGTGGCGGGCGGCTGGAAGGCCCTCTACGAGGCCAACCGGGACGTCGTGGGCTCCGACCCGAACCTGATCTACCCCGGCCAGCAGCTCACCCTCGGTGGCTCGGCCGCCCAGGAGGACGTCGCCGAGGAGCAGCCCGCCGCGCACACCGTGCAGCGCGGCGAGACGCTGGCCTCCATCGCCGAGGACCACGGCGTGGACGGCGGCTGGGCCGCCCTGTACGCCGCCAACCAGGACGTCCTCGGTGGCGACCCGGCGGCCATCTCGGTCGGCCAGGAGCTGTCCCTGGACACCTCCGGCGTCACCGCCGACCAGCTGAGCGCCGCCCGGGCCGCGCTGGAGGCCGCCCAGGCGGACAGCGCCGACCGCTCCTCCCGGGACGAGTCCCGCGAGGAGGTCGCCCAGACCGCCGCGGAGACCTCCACCCCGGCGGCCTCCGCCGAGTCCCCGGCCGCCGAGTCCTCCGCGAGCTACGTCCGCCCGGTCGAGGGCTACACCCTGTCGGCCTACTACGGCCAGGCCGGCGGCTGGTCCAGCGGCTACCACACCGGCCAGGACTTCGCCGTGCCGACCGGCACCCCGGTGCAGGCGGTCGCCTCCGGCACCGTGGTCTCCGCCGCCTACGACGGCGCCTACGGCAACCAGGTCGTCATCGACCACGGCGACGGCACCTTCAGCCAGTACGCCCACCTGTCCTCGCTCGCGGTGAGCGCCGGGCAGCAGGTCGGCGCCGGCGACCAGATCGGTCTGTCCGGCTCCACCGGCAACTCCACCGGCCCGCACCTCCACTTCGAGATCCGGACCAGCCCGAACTACGGTTCGGACGTGGACCCGGTGGCGTGGCTGGCCGGCCACGGCGTCACCATCTGACGCCCTCGGCGCACCACCGACGCGCCCGCGCGTGACACACGGCGGCCGGCGCACCCCCGAGCAGGGGGTGCGCCGGCCGCCGTCGTGCGTCCCGCCCGCGCGCTCGGCGCGCGGGCGGCGCGGATCAGTTGGTCACCGTGATGCGGTCCGCGGCCGGCGCGGTCAGGCCCGGGTTGGCGCCCAGGTAGGCGATGAGCGCGTCCAGGTCGATCATCCCGCCGACCAGGTCGGTCCCCCGGGTGAGCTCCGAGAACCCGTCGCCGCCGCCGGTGAGGAAGTTGTTCACGGTCACCCGGTAGGTCTGGTCGGCGGCCACCGGCACGCCGTCGACGGTGATCCCCGAGACCCTGGCGCCCAGCGGCGCCGACCGCGACCAGGTGTAGTGCAGGTTCGCGGACACCTGGAGGATGCGCTGGGCCACCGTGCCGTTCGGCTGCGGCTGCCACTGCTGCTCCAGCACGGCGTCCAGCTGCGCGCCGGTCAGCGTGATCGTCTGCAGGATGTTGGCGAACGGCTGCACGGCGTAGGTCTCGCCGTAGGTCACCACGCCGTCGCCCTCCTGCGCGGGGGAGGAGGCGTAGTCGATGTCGGTGCGCACACCGCCGGGGTTGGTCATCGCGATCTGCGCCCCGGCGCCCCGGGTGGCCGCCAGCTGGGCGTCGGCGATCACGCTGCCCAGCGGGGACTCGCCGGACGGCGCCGCGGTCCGGGTGAGGCTCTCGGCGACCGTGCCCACCGGCGCGTTGGAGATCGGCGCGGAGTCCGCGACGGCGCGGTCCACCAGCGCCTGCGCCCGGGGGTCGGGCGTGACGTCGCGGGTGACCACGTGGTTGAACGCCACGGTGGCCTCGCGGACCACGTCCCGGGTGCGGCGGTCGATGGTCAGGTCCACGACCGACAGCAGCCGGCCGGCCGAGGCGCCCTGCACCATCGGCCGCGGGTCGCCGGCCGGGTCCTCGACCGTGCAGGTGTACTGCTGGTGGCTGTGGCCGGTGAAGAAGACGTCCACCAGCGGGGAGGACTCCTCGGCGATGGCGCGGGCCGGGCCGGGCAGCGTGGCGCAGTCGGACGGGCCGCCGCCCTCGGTGTTGTCGCCCTGGTGCAGCAGCACCACGATGCTGCGCACCCCCCGGCGGTCCAGCTGCCGGGCCGCCCGGTCGATCGCCTCGACCTCGTCACCGAACTCCAGCCCGGCGATGCCGTCCGCCGCGACCAGGGTGTCCATGCCGCGCAGCGGCAGGCCGATGATCCCCACCGGGACGCCCTTGACGTGGCGCACCGTGTACGGCGCCACGGCCGCCCGGCCGGTCTCCTCCCAGGTCATGTTGGCGCCGAGGTACGGGAAGTCCGCGCCCTCGTACCCGTCCTCGAACTGGCAGCCGTCCACCGGGTGGCAGCCGCCGTCCTGGATCCGCCGCAGCTCGGCGAAGCCCTCGTCCAGCTCGTGGTTGCCGATGGCCGAGGCGGCCACGCCGAGGTCGTTCATGAAGGCCACGGTGGGCTCGTCGTGGAACAGCGCCGAGGGCAGCGGGGAGGCCCCGATGTTGTCGCCCACCGACAGCACCAGGGAGTTGTCGGCCTCCTGACGCAGGTTCCGCACGTGGGTGGCCAGGTAGGCCGCCCCGCCGGCCCACACGGTGGAGCCGTCGGAGAGCGTCACGCGGCCGGTGGAGGAGCTCGCGCCGGGCTCCAGCTGGCCGTGCAGGTCGTTGAAGGCGATGAGCCGCAGTTCGGTCGTCCTCGACGGCCACCGCTGGTCGCCGCCGTGCGCGGCGGCCGGGGCGGCGACGCCCGCGGCCAGCGCCAGCGCGGTGACCGCCACCGTGGCGACGCGCGTAGAAGCGCGGCGATGGAAGGGACTGTGGGGCACGATCAGGCTCTCCTCGAATGGGTCAGGACGACGGTGGTGACCGCGATGACGGCGGGTCACGGGGGGTGCGCCTCGGGCGGGCGCGGCTCCCCGCAGGGCAGTCTGGCCCCCATCCTGACGGTCGGGAAGCCCCACGCGTGGCGCGCAGGTGAATTCTTCGGAAACCCCCCGACGCGCCCGGCGCACGCTGGCAACCCTCGTGCCGTAACTCATAGCTTATTCATAGTCAGCTCTCAGTTGATCCTCAGGCGAGGCCGACACGATCCGGAGCATGCTCCTGAGCACGTCCACCACTCCCGACCCGCACGCCCCCGGCGGCCCCTCCGTCGGGGTGGCGCACGCCACCCCACCGGACCTGCGCCACCCCGACGGCAGCCCGGTGCGCGCCCTGGTGGTGGACGACGAGGAGGCGCTCGCCGAACTGCTCACCATGGCCCTGCGCTACGAGGGCTGGGAGGTCCGGTCGGCGGCCGACGGCACCGGCGCCCTGCGACAGGTCCGCCGGCTGCGCCCGGACGTCGTCGTCCTGGACGTCATGCTGCCGGACATGACCGGCCTGGAGGTACTGCGCCGGCTGCGCCGCGAGTGCCCCGACCTGCCGGTGCTCTTCCTCACCGCGCGCGACGCCGTCGAGGACCGCATCGCCGGCCTCACCGCCGGGGGCGACGACTACGTCACCAAGCCCTTCAGCCTGGAGGAGGTGGTCGCCCGGCTGCGCGGCCTGCTGCGCCGCTCCGGCGCCGTCGCGCCCCGCTCCGGCGGCTCCCTGCTGGTCGTCGGCGATCTCACCCTGGACGAGGACAGCCGGGAGGCGCACCGCGGCGGCGAGCCGATCCGGCTCACCGCCACCGAGTTCGAACTGCTGCGGTACATGATGCGCAACCCGCGCCGGGTGCTGAGCAAGGCGCAGATCCTGGACCGCGTCTGGTCCTACGACTTCGGCGGCCGGGCCAACGTCGTCGAGCTGTACATCTCGTACCTGCGGCGGAAGATCGACGCCGGCCGCCCGCCGATGATCCACACCATGCGCGGCGCCGGATACGTGCTCAAACCCGCCACCGACACGCCCGGGTGACCATGAGGTACGCCATGGCCCGCCGCCCGGGGCGAAGCCTGCGCATCCGGCTGGTCGCCGCCACCTGTGCCCTGCTCGCGGCCGTCTGCGCGACCATCGGCCTGGTCACCACCGTCGCGCTCAACGCCTTCCTGGCCGGCCGGCTCGACGCGCAGCTCGCCGCCGCCGCGGACCGCTCCCTGGTGGCCGCCGGCGGCAGCCCGCCGGCCTGGCGCGGCACCGACCACAAGCTCGACGAGGGGGTCAACTTCCTGCTGGTGCCGGGACAGGCCGCGGAGACCCTCGGGGCCCGGATCAGCGACGGCGTGCTCCAGGACGCCGCGGTCCTCGACGGCGCCGGCACACCGCAGAACGTCCCCGCGGAGGTCGCCGCGCCACTGCTGCACGTGCCCGTCGACGGCCGCGCCCACACCCGCACCCTGGAGGACCTCGGCGAGTACCGGGTCCAGGCGGTGCGCACCGCGGACGGCGACGTCGTGATCACCGGACTGTCCATGGACGCCGTCCGCTCGACGGTGAACCGGCTGGCCGCCGTGGAGGTGCTGCTCATCCTCACCGGCCTGATCGGCGCCGGCTTCGCCGGGGACTCCATCATCCGCCGCGCCCTGCGCCCGCTGCGCCGGGTGGCCGCCACCGCCGTCGGCGTCACCCAGCTGCGCCTGGACCGCGGCGAGGTCGCCGACCTCGCCCGCGTCCCCTTCATCTACACCGATCCGGAGACCGAGGTCGGACAGGTGGGCGCCGCCCTCAACCGGCTGCTCGACCACGTGGGCGCCGCGCTGACCGCCCGCCACGCCAGCGAGCTGCGGGTGCGCCGGTTCGTCGCCGACGCCAGTCACGAACTGCGCACCCCGCTCGCCGCCATCTCCGGCTACGCCCAGCTGACCCGGCGGGGCGACGAGCGGATCGGCCCGCGCACCACGCACGCCCTGTGCCGGATCGAGTCCGAGGCCGCCCGGATGACCTCCCTGGTGGAGGACCTCCTGCTGCTCGCCCGGCTGGACGCCGGACGCCCGCTGGAACGCGAGGAGGTCGACCTGGCCCGGCTCGCCGCCGACGCGGTCGGCGACGCCCACGCCGCCGCACCCGACCGGGAGTGGCGCCTGGAGCTGCCCGGGCCCGGCTGCCCGGTCACCGTGCTCGGCGACGCCACCCGGCTGCACCAGGTGCTGGCCAACCTCCTCGGCAACGCGCGCAGCCACACGCCCCCGGGCACCCGGGTGACCACCGAGGTGATCGGCCGCGCCGGGGAGGTCATGCTGCGGGTGGCCGACGACGGCCCGGGCATCCCCGCCGACCTGCTGCCACACGTCTTCGAGCGCTTCGCCCGCGCCGACTCCTCCCGCTCCAGGGCCGCCGGCAGCACCGGCCTCGGGCTGTCCATCGTGGCCGCCGTGGTGCACGCGCACGGCGGCCACGCCGAGGTCACCAGCCGGCCGGGCCGCACCGCCTTCACCGTGTACCTGCCCGCCGCGCCGCCCCGCCCGGCGCGGCGCGCGGCCGTCCTCCAGGGCGCTCCCGACCCCCGCCGACCACCGGGCCGGGGCGCCCCGGCGCGGCCGGACGGAGCGGGCGCGGCGCACTCCCGCGGCTGAGCGCGGAACCGACACGCCCGGGTCCATGCCTCCCGGCGCGGATTCACAGCCAGTGCACAGGCGGGTCACACGGACCGGACAGACTGCCCGGGGACCTTCGGGATCATGAAGACGCTTCCGCCGACATCGGCGCCGACGCCCAGCGAGCAGGACCTCCCCGTCCTCCCCGAGCGCCGGCCCCTCGCCACCGCCGGCCACACCTGCGTCCTGGACGTGGTGGTCCCGGTCTACAACGAGGAGACCGACCTCGGGCCCTGTGTGCGCCGGCTGCACCGGTACCTGACCGCCACGTTCCCCTACCCGTTCCGCATCACCGTCGCGGACAACGCCAGCACCGACGGCACCGCCCGGGTGGCCGCCGAACTCGCCGAGCAGTTCCCCGAGGTCCGCGCCGTCCACCTGCCCGAGAAGGGCCGGGGCCGCGCGCTCCGCGCCACCTGGAGCCAGTCCGACGCCCCCGTCCTGGCCTACATGGACGTGGACCTGTCCACCGACCTGGCCGCCCTGCTGCCGCTGGTGGCACCGCTGATCTCCGGTCACAGCGACCTGGCCATCGGCAGCCGCCTCTCCCGCGGCTCCCGCGTGGTGCGCGGCGCCAAGCGCGAGGTGATCTCGCGCTGCTACAACCTCATCCTCCGCTCCACCCTGGCGGCCGGCTTCTCCGACGCCCAGTGCGGGTTCAAGGCCGTCCGCAAGGACGTCGCCGAGCGGCTGCTGCCCATGGTCGAGGACACCGGGTGGTTCTTCGACACCGAGATGCTCGTCCTGGCCGAACGGGCCGGGCTGCGCATCCACGAGGTCCCGGTCGACTGGGTGGACGACCCGGACAGCCGGGTCGACATCGTCGCCACCGCCCTCGCGGACCTGCGGGGCATCGCCCGCCTCGGCCGGGCGCTCGCCGGCGGGCGCCTCCCCCTGGCCGCCCTGCGCCGCCCGGACGCCCTCCCGGGCACCGGGCACCCACCAGGGGCCGACGCCGCCGGGCTGCCCGGCGCTCTGGCCGGACAGCTCCTCCGGTTCGCCGGGGTGGGGATCGCCAGCACCCTCGCCTACCTGCTGCTCTACCTCCTGCTGCGCGGGCCGGCCGGGGCGCAGCTGGCGAACGCCGCCGCCCTGCTGCTCACCGCGCTCGCCAACACGGCGGCCAACCGCCGGCTCACCTTCGGGGTGCGCGGCCGGCGCAGGGTGGTGCGGCACCAGGCCCAGGGACTGGTGGTGTTCCTGCTCGGACTGGCCCTGACCAGTGGAACCCTGTGGGCGCTGGACGCCGCGGCGGACGACCCCGGCCGGGGCGTGGAGCTCACCCTGTTGGTGATCGCCAACCTGGTCGCCACCCTGCTGCGCTTCCTGCTGTTCCGAGCCTGGGTGTTCCCGCGTCGCGACGCCCCCCGACGCCCGGCCGCCGCCTCCACCCCGCCCGACGACGACGCGCTCGCCTCCGCGCTGCGGACGCCCCGGGCCACGCACCTGGAGGACGGCTCCTGCCCGCTGCCCCCGCGCGAGGCCGCCCGCTCCCGCACGGCGTGCGCCCCCGCGCGCCACGACGAGACCGATCCGAGGATCCCCGCATGACCTCCCTGACCCCCACCGCCGGTCCGCCCCCGGCGGCCGACGGCGCCGAGCAGCCCGTCACGGCTGCGGCGTCCCCCGCACCGCCCGCCGACCCGGTCGGTTCCCCGGCCGGGGAGGCGGACGGCCCCCGCCCGGGTGGTCCCCGCCCGGGCGGGGGGGCCACCCGCCCGCGCCTGCGGGCGCTCGCCCTCCGCGCGCCCGCGCGGCTGTGGCGGGGGCGCCCGGAGGATCCCCGCTGGGTCCGCCCCGCCGTGCTGGCACTGGTCACGGCCACCGCCGTGCTCTACCTGTGGGGCCTCGGCGCCTCGGGCTGGGCCAACTCCTTCTACTCCGCGGCGGTGCAGGCCGGCACCGAGAGCTGGACGGCCTTCTTCTTCGGCTCCTCGGACGCGGCCGGATCCATCACCGTGGACAAGACCCCGGCCTCGCTGTGGGTGATGGAGCTCTCCGCCCGGCTCTTCGGACTCAGCTCCTGGAGCCTGCTCGTCCCGCAGGCCCTGGAGGGGGCCGCCACCGTCGCCGTGCTGTACGCCGCCGTGCGGCGCCGGCTCGGGCCGGGAGCGGGCCTGCTCGCCGGCGCCGCCCTCGCCCTCACCCCGGTGGCGGCGCTGATGTTCCGGTTCAACAACCCGGACGCGCTGCTGGTGCTCCTGCTCACCTGCGCCGCCTACGCCGTGCTGCGCGCCGTCGAGGCCGGCCGGACGGGGTGGCTGGTCCTCGCCGGCGCGCTGATCGGCGTCGCCTTCCTCACCAAGATGCTCCAGGCCTTCGTGGTGCTGCCCGCCTTCGCGCTGGCCTACCTGGTCGCCGGGCCGCCCCGGCTCGGCCGCCGGATCGGGCAACTGCTGCTGGCCGGCCTCGCCGTCGTCGCCTCGGCCGGGTGGTGGGTGGCGGTCGTGGAGCTGACGCCGGCCCAGTACCGCCCCTACATCGGGGGCTCCCGCGGCAACAGCGTCCTGGAGCTCGCCCTCGGCTACAACGGCCTGGGCCGGCTGAACGGCACCGAGAGCGGGGCCGCCACCGCCGGCTGGTCGGGCGCCTCCGCGCTGTGGGGCGGCGAGACCGGACCCACCCGGCTCTTCGGCGTCCAGCTCGGCGGGCAGATCGCCTGGCTGCTGCCGGCCGCACTGGTCGCCCTCGCCGTGGGGGTGTGGCTGACCCGCCGGGCGCCGCGCACCGACCCGCTCCGCGCCGCCCTGCTGGTGTGGGGTGGATGGCTGCTGACCACCGCCGTCCTCTTCAGCTACATGGCCGGCATCTTCCACGCCTACTACACCGTCGCCCTGGCGCCGGCGGTCGCCGCCCTGGTCGGCTGCGGAACCGCGCTGCTGTGGCGGCGCCGCCACCACCCGGTGGCGGCGGGGGTGCTCGGCGGGACGGCGCTGCTGACGGTGGTGTGGTCCGCCGTGCTGCTCGGCCGGGTCCCCGACTGGCAGCCCTGGCTGGGCGTCGTGGTGCCCGCCGTCGGCGTGCCGGCCGCGCTGCTCCTGGTCGCCGGTGGCCGACTGCCGGCCCCGGTCGGCCGGGGCGCCGCGGTGGCCGCCCTGCTCGCCGTGCTGGCCGGTCCGGCCGGCTACACGCTGGTCACCGTCGCCGAGCCACACACCGGCTCCATGCCCACTGCCGGGCCGGCGGTGGTGGCCGCCGCGCCCGCCGGCGGGTGGCCCGGGGCGGCCGGCGGGGGAGCACCCGGCGGCGGAGCCGGTGGCCCGGCCGCGCGGGACTTCGGCTGGCTGGTGACCGGCAGCGAACCGAACACCCAGGTCACCGAACTGCTGTCGGCCGACAGCGACGCCTACACCTGGGTCGCGGCCACGGTCGGTTCCAACAGCGCCTCCGGTTACCAGTTGGCCACCGGCGAACCGGTGATGGCCGTCGGCGGCTTCAACGGGACCGACCCCTCACCCACCCTGGAGCAGTTCCAGCGGCTGGTGCTCGCCGGTGAGATCCACTACTTCATCGCCGGCGGCTGGTCCATGCCGATGGGCTCCGGCGAGTCGGCCTCCCAGCAGATCACCGACTGGGTGGTGGGCAACTACACCGCCCACACCGTGCAGGGCACCACCCTGTACGACCTCACCCGGCCCGCGGCGGACACCACCCACTGAAGCGGTGGGCCGGCGGGTGCCCGCCGGCCCGGGAAGGTCCGCCACGGCTCCGCCTCCTCCCCGGCGGCAGCCGTGGCGGAGCCGGGGCGGAGGGGCGGGGGCGGAGGGGCGGCTCAGTCGGGCAGTGCCGCCCGCCAGACCCACGAGGTGCGGCGCGGACGGCCGTCCAGATCGCCGCGGCCGGTGCACCACAGCAGGACCGGGACCGGATCGCCGGGCGGGGCGTCGGGGAAGAGGCGGTCGAGCACCGCCGCGCACGGCGCCGCCGGCGGCGTCCACGGCACCGCGAGGCCCCGGGTGATGTCGTGGGTGTGCAGGAGGATCTCGGCGACGCCCATCGCGGCGAAGCCCGTGGGGTCGCACGGCCCCCAGTGCCAGGCCCGCGTGCCCGGGTCCGCCGTGGCCAGCGCGGCGCTCAGCAGTCCCGCGCAGGCGCGGACCACCCGGAGCACCTCGTGCGGCGGGGCGTCCGGGTGGACGGCGAGGTCGAAGGGGAGATAGGCGTCGGCGGGCCGAGCCGCCAGCTGACCGGCGTAGGCGAGCAGGTCGTGTGCGACATGGGCGGCCGTCGTCCAGCAGCTCCACTCCAGCGGACCGGCCGGCACGGACCAGTCCAGCGCGTGGTGCGGGTGGAGGACGCGCGTCATCTCGGCCACGGCCTGGTCGACGTCCCGGTGGTCCATGCGGCGCATGCCGGGGAATGGTAGTCCCCGGCCCCCGGCGCCCGCACCGGGGCGGCGGGGCGGGCGCGGGGGCGGCGCTCAGGCAGGCACGCCGTCAGGGGGAGGCGGCGCTCGCCGGACGCCCGGTCGTCCCCCGGTAGGCACTCGGGCCGGTGCCGGTCGTCCTGGACGGGTGGTGGGAGCGACGGCGCGGAGGGGTCAGCCGGTGAGGCCGTGGCCGAACGGGTAGCCGCTGGTTCCCGGGCCGGTCGCCGGCACGGTGACCGGCAGCCGCCCGGCGGCCGGGATCTCGCCGAACAGCACCCGGGCGGCGGCGGCCATCGAGACGTCGGCGTCGGAGTAGGTGGCCAGGAAGGCGGCGGTGCCGGCGAGGGCGCCGGCGTCATAGGGGTCGCGGACGGCCACGGCGATCACCGGGCGGCCGGTGGCCACCAGGGCGGCCACCAGGGAGCGCTGCTCCGGCCCGGACCAGGCGCGGTTGGTGACCACCAGCACGGTGTCGGCGCGGCCGGCGGCGGCGGTGGCCGCGTCGATCTGGGCGGGCGTCGGTGCGGGATCGGTCCACAGGACCTCGACCGGGTTGCCGCGGCGGGCGCACTCGGCCCCGAGGGTGGTCACCGGGCGGGGTGTGTAGGGGGTGGGGGCGGGGACCGGCGCGGGCTGGCCAGGGGTCTGGCCGTCGTCCCCGCCGGACGCCGGCGGAGCCCCGTTCCAGCCGGTGACCAGGAGTGCTCCGCCGCCGGCGGCGAGCGGGAGCACGTCGCCGGCGTCGTGCAGCACGGTGGTGGCCCGGTCGGCCACGCGGCTCGCGGTGCGCAGGTGGGCGGGCGCGCCGACGATCCGTTCGATCCGCCCGGGAGGGGTGGGCGCGGCGTCCAGCAGCCCACGCGCGGCCTTGAGCCGCAGCAGGCGCAGAACGGAGGCGTCGACGCGCTCCTCGGTCAGGCGGCCCTGGCGTACCGCGGCGAGCACGGCGTCGAAGGCCACGGCGGTGTTCGGCGGCATCAGCAGCAGGTCGGCGCCTGCTTCGAGGGCGAGCACGGGCACCTCGGCGTCCGCGTAGTGCTGCCGGATGGCGCCCATGTCCAGGGCGTCGGTGGCGATCACCCCGGAGTAGCCGAGCTCCTCGCGGAGCAGGCCGGTGAGCACGGGGCGGGAGAGGGTCGCCGGGGTGCCGGAGGGGTCGAGGTGGGGGACGCGCAGGTGCCCGGTCATGATGACGTCGGTGCCCGCCCGGATGGCGGCCCGGAACGGCGGGGCGTCCAGCCGCTCCCACTCCGGGCGGGTGTGGGTGACCTCCGGCAGACCGGTGTGGCTGTCCACGGCGGTGTCGCCGTGCCCCGGGAAGTGCTTCACCGCGGCCGCGAGGCCGGCGCGGCGGAAGCCGGCGAGCTGGGCGATGACCATGTCGGTCACCAGCGCCGGTTCCTCGCCGAAGGAGCGGACGCCGATCACCGGGTTCGTCGGGTCGGCGTTGACGTCGCCCACCGGGGCGAAGACCTGGTTGATCCCCATGGCCGTCAGTTCGGTGCCGGCGACCTCGGCGGCCGCGCGCGCGAGCTCCGGGTCCCGCCCGGCGCCGAGCGCCATGGCGCCCGGGAACTGGGTGGCCGGTGGGCCGATGCGGCGCACCGGGCCGTACTCCTGGTCGACGGCGATGAGCAGGGGCAGCCGGGAGGAGGAGCCCCGGGCCAGGTCCTGGAGGTCGGCCGAGAGGCGGGCGATCTGCGTGGGGGAGATGAGACTGGAGGTCCAGGTGAAGTAGATGATCCCGCCGGGGTGGTAGCGCTCGATGAGCTCCGCCGCGCCGGGCACGCCGTGCACGGCCTGGTTGGCCGCGATGGCGGCGGGGTCGGTGCTGCCGACCCGGTCACCGTGCACGAAGGTGGCGAAGAGCTGGCCGACCTTCTCCTCCAGACTGAGCCGGCGCAGCGCGTGCAGGGCCGTCGCCTCCGGCCCGGCTCCGTTGCCGGACCGTACGGCGGCGGCCGCGGGGGCGGCGGTGCCGGCGGCGAGCGCCGCCGCGGTGAGCAGGCGGGTCGCCTGGCGGCGGCCCATGGCGGGCGGCTGCTGCATCGTTACCTCCGGGCGGCGGGGCCGTGGTCAGACGGTGCATACCCCGGAGGAAACGTTTCGGCACCTGATGCGTGCGGTTGCGCTACCGGCCGTGGGCGGGGACGCCGGTCACCGGGCGACGACCTTGACCTCGGGACGCGTGGCCAGCGGGTCGCCCTCGTGGTTGAGGATCGCGTGTTGCAGGCTGATCAGCCGGGGGGACGGGTCGAGCCCGAGCTCCTCGGCGAGCCGACCGCGCAGCGCGTGGAAGGCGATCAGCGCGTCGGAGCGGCGACCGCTCATGTAGAGCGCCGCCATCAGCAGGGCGTGCAGGTTCTCGTGGAGCGGGTTCTGCCAGGCGAGCTCGGTGAGGTCGGCCAGAATCCGCTGGTGGTTGCCGAGTCGCAGTTCGAGGTCGTAGAGGTCCTCGGCGGCGCCGAGGCGGAGTTCCTCCAGGCGGCGGACCTGCGCCTCCAGGACGGTGCCGTGGTGCACGTTCTCCAGCGGGGAACCCGTCCACAGGTTCACCGCGTTGCGGAAGTGGGTGACCGCGATCTCCAGCTCGCCCTGGGCGAGGGCGGCGCGGCCGCCGGCGAGGTACCGCTCGAAGTCGTACAGGTCGAGCTTGCCCGGCGGGACGCGGAGCACGTAGCCGCCCGGCTCGGTGATCAGGACGTTGCGCATGACCTCGGTCAGACGCTGCCCCGAGCAGGACGCCAGGAAACGCCGGATCTGTGCGATGTAGGTCTGGAGTGTCGCCGTCGCGCTCTGCGGTGGTTCCCCCTCCCATAATTCCCGGCAGAGCGAGGAATTGGTCACCAAGCGGTTGGCGCCTAACAGGAGGGCGGCGAGCACCTGCCGCTGCTTGGGTGCGCGTGGGAGGTCTATGGGACTCGTCGAATGTACTACCAGCGAGCCCAGAACATGATACTTCACACTTCCCCCTCGAACTGGTCGTCACGCCCGGTTCGACGCAACTCTACCCGATCAGGCATGACGCGTGGGAGTCGCGCACATTAATTCCAAGGTTCCTCTGAGGTTTTCTGAGGTTCATTTGAGCTCCGCATGCCGGGGCGTGCCGGAGGGGTGAAGTGCGGGATCGCCTGGTGGATCTGGGGGAGCGGAGAAACACCTATTGGCGAGCGCGGTCGCCGGCTTATGCAAAACCAACGACCGCGCCCGCTTCTGTTCACCGCGCCGACTGTCGGCGGCGCGCTGCCGTGTCAGGCCGAGGTGAAAACCAGCACGGCATTCTGTCCGCCGAATCCGAAGGAGTTGCTCACGGCAACCGGAACCTTCATCTCCCGCGGCTGCTTGGTCACCACGTCCAGCTGCACCGCCGGGTCCTGGCTCTCCAGGTTCGCCGTCGGCGGCACCTCGCCGCGCTCGACGGCGAGCACGCTGCAGACCGCCTCGATCGCCCCGGCCGCGCCGAGGGTGTGACCGAGAACACCCTTGACCGAGGTGACCGCCGCGCCCTCCCCGATGACCCGCCGCACCATGGCGCTCTCCGCGGCGTCGTTCAGCGGCGTGGAGGTGCCGTGCGCGTTGACGTGCGCCACCTCGTGCGGCGCGATGTCCGCCGCCGCCAGCGCGGCCCGCATGGCCCGCTCGGCGCCGCGCCCCTCCGGCTCAGGGGAGGTCGGGTGGTGGGCGTCGGAGGAGGCGCCGAAGCCGGCGAGCAGCGCACGCGTGCGCGCCCCGCGGGCCCGGGCGTCCGAGGCGCGTTCCAGCACCAGCACCCCCGCGCCCTCGCCGGCCACGAACCCGTCGCGGTCCACGTCGAACGGCCGCGACGCCCGCGCCGGGTCCTCCACCCGCTTGGACAGCGCGCCCATCCGGGCGAAGCCGCCGATGATGGTCGGCACCAGCACGGCCTCGGTGCCGCCGGCGATCACGATGTCGCAGGCTCCCGAGCGCAGCAGGTCCTGCGCCGTGCCGATGGCGGTCGCCCCGGAGGCGCAGGCCGTCGAGGTGACCCAGCTCGGCCCGGTGGCGCCGAGGTCGATGGAGATGTTGCCGGCGACCATGTTCACGCAGATCAGCGGGATCACCATCGGGGACATCCGGGACGGGCCCTTGTCCATCAGCGTCACGTGCTGCGACTCGAACGCCTCGGTGCCGCCCATGGTGTTGCCGATCACCACGCCGACCCGGGCGCCGTCCCAGGAGGTGTGGTCCAGGCCGGCGTCCGCGACCGCCTCGCGGGCCGCGATCATGGCGATCTGGGTGAAGCGCGCGATGCGCCGGGAGAGCGCCCGGCCGAAGTGCGCGTCGGCGTCGAATTCCGGAACGCGGCAGGAGAAGTCGACCGGAAGGCCGGCCAGGTTCTCGTCCTTCGCCGCGGTGGGTTCGCCCGCCAGCAGCCGCTGCCAGGTGGCCTCGACGCCGATTCCCGCCGCGCTGACCAGACCCAGTCCGGTGACGGCGATATCGATCTTGCCCGCTGAGGTGCCGGTGGTCATCGAGTCCCCGCTCTCTTGGCCACGAGCAGGTGGCCGGTCGCCTGTGAGGTGGTCGTGGAGGAGGTTCCGTCCGCGACCGGCACACCACCGAACTCCAGTTCGGTCAGAAAAGCCGGTCGGGCGGTCGCATGCGTGAGCGCCGCGCCCGTCCGATGCGTTCGGGTGCGCAGGGGATTGTCCGGCATCGTCGCCGCGACGGTCGTCGGGAGGTCATCGGCGAGCACCGATGTGAGACGGTCGTGTAGATCGTTCACAGATTCCCCCTCTATTCATACGTTGGGCGGCGCCCCCCGGGGGCCGCCGGGCCCCGTCAGGTCTCCATCGTGGAGAAGACCTGGCGGAAGACGGCGGCCACGAATTCCCGGTGCTCCATCGCGAGGAACGCGAAATGCCCGCCGTCAAGCCCGAGGATCCGGCAGCGCGACGTCGTGTGCTCCGCCCAGCCGGGAAGGCAGTCCGCCGGAACCAAGGGGTCGGACAGGCCGCCGAAGACGGTGATCGGCGCCCCGACCCGTACCCGTCCGAACTCTACCGCCGCCTCCGCGCCCAGGCGTAGATCACCGGCCAACCGAGTGAGCAGTTCGGCCCGGACGTCCGGGTCGGCCAGCAGCGCCTCCGGCATGCCGCCCGCGTCCCGGAGCACCGCCAGCAACTCCGGCTCCTCCCGGGCGTCGTCCGCCCGGCGGTGCCGGGTGCCCGGGGACTGGCTGGCCACCACCAGCGCCGCGGTCGCCTCGGGCAGCAGCGCCGCCACCCGCGTGGCCAGCAGTGCCCCGAGGCTGCATCCGAACAGCACCGTCGGCAGCGGCGGCAGCGCGCCCACCTCGTCCTCCACCGACGCCCGTACCTGCGCCCAGGTCGTCCGCGGTGACTCCCGGTAACGATCCCCCCGTCCCGGGAGCGTCAGACCCCACACCTCCACCTCGTCCGGCAACAGCTCCAGCAGGGTCAGCAGCGCGGCGGGGCCGGCACCGGAGTGCGGGAAGACCAGGAGCCGGCTGCGGGGCGCCGGGGGCCGCCGCATCGGCGTCCACCAGGGCGCCGGGGAGCGCCCGTCCTCGGATCCGCCGCCGTCCACCGTCCTCACCCCGGTGCCGGCCCCGCCGACGGTCATCGGCTGGACTGCCCGTCCAGCCGGCCACCGGTGTACGGCGCCAGCTGACGGTCGGTGACCTCGCGCAGCCGGCGCTGGACGTCGCCCTTGTACGCCTTGCGGTGCGCCTTCTTCTTCCGCATGCCGTCGAAGTACTGCCCGGTGACCTCGCCGCCGGTCTTGTCCACCGCCAGGTTGAGCACCGGCGGGACGCCGGCCTCCACCGTGTTCCACGGGGCGAACCCGGCCTCGCGCACCTGGAAGGTGTCCATGAAGGTGGCCGGGTGCAGGCAGTTGACGGTCACCCCGCTGCCCTTGAGCTGGTCCGCGAGGTCGAAGGTGAACGCGGCCAGGGCGAACTTACTGCGGAAGTACGCCTCCGCGCCGTCGTAGCCGCGCTCCATCGACGTGTCGTCGAAGTCCACCTCGGCCTGGCCGGTGGAGGTGACGTTCACCACACGCGAGGGCGCCGCCGCGGTCAGCGCCGGCAGCAGCAGCCGGGTCAGCAGCGCCGGGGCGAGGTAGTTCACCGCCCACCGCATCTCGTGCCCGTCCTCGCTGAGCTCGCGGGTGCGCCGCGGCGGCGGACCGCCGCCCACGCCGGCGTTGTTCACCAGCACGTGCAGCGCCGGGTGGTCCGCGGACACCCGCTCGGCGAGGTCGCGCACCTGGGCCAGCGAGGCCAGGTCGGCGACGTAGGGCTGGGCGCTGCCGCCCGCGCGGACGAGTTCCTCGACCAGCGCCTCGGTGCGCCGGGCGTTCCGGCCGTGCGCCAGGACGTGCAGCCCCTGGGCCGCCAGGGCCTTCGCCACTTCACGGCCGAGCCCCGAAGTCGCGCCGGTGACGAGCGCGATCTGGTCAGTGGTGGGCATGGCCGTCCTCTCGGTTCTGTTCGCCCGGCGAGGCGGGATCGCGCATCTCGACCGCGATCATCCGTACTTCCGTCTCGCCGGTGTTCTTCACGTAGTGCCGGCGCGGAAGGATTTCCGGGCCGTTGTACTGGACGTGGCCGGTCGGCAGGGTGCCGGCCATGATGAGCTCGCCGTCGGAGGTCCACGACTCCCCGGAGCCCCCGGAGATCACCACCGTGACCCACGGGTGCCGGTGGGTGTGCGCGGGGTGGGTCTCACCCGGCTTGACCACCTCCAGCCACACCTTCAGGTGCGGCTCGTCGACCAGCAGCGGGGCGTGCAGCTCCTCCCACGGCTCCGCGACCCGGTCGGCCCCGGCGGCGCTGTCCCCGGCGGTCTCGGCGGTCTCGGCCGGCCGCGCGGCCGGCCCGCCCTCCGCGTCCTCGGCCGCCGACCGGGTCGCGGCGCTGTGCGTCGCCATCTCAGGAGCCCTCGGCCTCGCCGGCCGCCTCGGCGGCCACCGGCACGCCGGACAGCAGGCGGCGCGGGTTGTCCTGGAGCATGGTGGTGATGTCGGCCTCGGCGAGGCCCGCCTCGCGCATCGCCGGGAGGATCCGGGCGTGCAGGTGGGTCCAGTTCCACTGCGGGTACAGGAAGGCCCGCTGCTCCGGCAGGACGTGGTCCATGAACGCCGAGCTGTCGTGGGAGAGCAGCAGCTGCTCCACGTGCCCGTCGCCCACCAGCTTCAGCACGGTGGCGATGCGCTCCTCGTCCGGCCGCAGCGCCTGCATGCCGAACTGGTCGCACCCCAGGTACGCGCCGGTGGCCGCCAGCTCCTTGAGGTAGCCGTGGTCCGGGGAGTCACCGGCGTGCGCCACGGTGATGCTGCCCGGGGCCACCCCGAGGCCGCCCAGGACCTCCACCACGGCGAGCCCGCTGCGGTTGTGCGGGTTGGTGTGCACCACGATCGGCACGCCGGTGCGCCGGTGCACCTCGGCGACGGCCGCGGCCACCCGCCGCACGGTGGCGTCCGGCTCGTCCGACTCGGCCACGAACTTCAGCACGGCCGCCTTGATGTCGGTGCCGGCGATGCCCTGCCGGATGTCCGACTCCAGGAAGTCGATGATCGGATCCGGGCCGCCGAGCGGCGCGCCGGGCCCGCGGTAGCGCAGGATCTGCGGCAGCCCGTCCAGGACGTACAGGCCGGTCGCGACCACGATGTTGACCCGGGTGCGCTCCGCGACCCGGCGGATCAGCTCGATGTCGCGCCCCTGGCCGAGCGCCGTCATGTCGACGAGCGTGCGCACGCCGAGTTCGTAGGCCTCCTCCAGCAGCGCGACGGCCTGCTCGACGCTCTGCTCACGGTCCCACAGCGCCGGATAGTTGCGGTGGAACTCGGGGTCGGCGATGAAGAGGTGCTCGTGGGTGAGGACGGTACCGAGTTCCTCGGTGCCGATCGGGCCCCGGACCGTGGGGACGGTGCCCGGTGTGGGTGCGTTCATCGGCGGCAGTCTCCCGAGTCTGATGCCTAGGCGCCTGACTGACATCGGGAAGTCTGACCGTTCGCCACGGCGAGAGTCGAGCTTTCATGGTGGTACCGATTGCACCAGCGTTGTCACTACCCGTCAGCGTCACCGATCAGCTCGGTGATGCGTTTGCCCAGCTCGGAGCCGGCGGGCACGAGATAGGCGACCAGGGTCTTGTCGTCCCCCGCCGCGTGCATCTTGACGTACTCCAGGTCCACTCTGCCCAGACTCGGGTGGAACATGGTGCGTCGCTCTGGCACGAAGGGGGCGAGGTCCTTGCGCCGCCACAACCGGCGGAAGTGGGGGCTGGCCTGCTCCAGCTCCTCGACCAGCTCGGCGACGTCCGGCTGGAGCAGCGCGTCGCCGGCCTGGGCGCGGAACAGCGCCACGGTGTAGGCCGCCTCCTGCTCCCAGTCCGCGGATATGCGGCGGAACTCCGGCTCCGCGAAGGTGAGCCACAGGATGTTGCGCCGGCGCTCGGCGAGCCGCTCCAGGTCCCCGTAGAACACCTGGCAGGCCCGGTTCCAGGCGACGATGTCGAAGCGCCGGTTGACGATGTAGGCGGGGCTGGGCTCCAGCTGCGTCAGCAGCAGGCGGTACTGGGCGGGCAGCTCCGGCTCGGGGGCGGCGAGCTCGCTCGGCGGCACCTCGCCGGCCAGCTGGAACAGGTGCGCCGTCTCCACCTCGTCCAGGCCCAGCGCGTTCACCAGGGAGGTCAGCACCTGCCGGGACACCCGGATGTCCCGGGCCTGCTCCAGCCACGTGTACCAGGTCACGCTGACGCCGGCCATGGTGGCGACCTCCTCCCGGCGCAGCCCCGGCGTCCTGCGACGCCCGGTGACGGCCAGTCCGGCCTCGGCGGGGCTGCGGCGCTCGCGCCGGCTCCTGATGAACGCCGCGAGTTCCCGTCGTCGGTGCTCAGAATTCATGGCTGCCCCGTCCCCCGTACACCACACCCTGGGAGTGGAACGCTCCGTGCTCGCACTGGCTCCCCCTACTCCCCGTTCCGGGCAGCGGCGAGCCGCTCGCGCCGATGATGGCAGTGAGAGTACTGGTGCTGGTTCTACCGGTGCAAAAGGCATCTGGTTGGCCCGGGCCGCGGACGGGAGCATCAAAGTTCCCCCCTCATATCCCCTCACCAGGTCAGGAGAGACAGCGTGAGCGGCTCCGTGTCCGAAGTGTCCGAACCGGCTCCCGGCGTCCCGCGCGGACGCCGGCTGCCCCGTGGTCGGTGCCGCCCGACGGGCGAGGAGCAGGCATGACCCAGGACGCCGTCGCGGCCTCGCCCGCCGCGCCCCCAACCGCCCGACTGCACGCCGGCAGCCCGATGGTGCGGCTGCTCGCCGTCGTGGCCGGGCTCTGCGTGGCCAACCTCTACTACGCGCTGCCGCTGCTGCCCGCCATCGCCGAGTCGCTGGACCGTCCGGCCGACGAGGTCGCGCCGCTGCTGTCGCTGACCCAGATCGGCTACGCGGCGGGGCTGCTGCTGCTCGTGCCGCTGGGCGACATGGTGGACCGCCGCCGCCTGGCCAGCGTGCTGGTGGCAGCCGCGGGAGTGGTGCTGCTGATCATCCCGTTCACCTCCGGCCCGCTGATGTTCGTGCTGTTCACCGTGCTCGGCGTGGTCAGCGTGCCGGCGATGGTCATCGTGCCGTGGGTGGCCGACCTGGTCTCCGACGAGGAGCGCGGCCGCACCGTGGCGGCCGTGATGACCGGGCTGATCCTCGGCACGCTGCTGTGCCGGACCTTCGCCGGCGCGCTCGCCGACGTGACCACCTGGCAGGTGGTCTACTGGGTGGCCGCCGGCTTCATGGTGCTGTGCCTGCTGGTGCTCCGCCGGGTGCCGGACGACGCCGCCGCGGGCCGGGACCGGATCTCCCCGACCGGGCTCGGCTACGTGACGCTGATCGCCTCCATCCCGGCGATCGCGCTGCGCCGCCGGGCGGTGGTGGAGCGCTGCGTCTACGGCGCGCTGGGCTTCGGCGCCTTCAGCCTGTTCTGGACCGGCCTGCCGCTGTTCCTCGCCGAGGAGCCGTTCTCCTACGGGCCGGGCGCCATCGGCCTGTTCGGGCTGCTCGGCGCGGCCGGCGCGGTGGGCGCCGGACTCGCCGGACGGCTCGCCGACCGCAACCTGCAGGCCGTCACCACGGTGTGCGCCTTCCTGATCGTGGGCCTGTGCTTCCTGGGGCTGGGCACCGGCCTGGACGGTCTGGCGGCGATCATCGTGGCGACGCTGCTGCTGGACCTGGCGATCCAGGGCGCGCACATCACCAACCAGTCGGTGATCTACCAGGGCGCCCCGCTGGTCCGCAGCCGGATCACCACCGCCTACATGACGAGCTACTTCGCCGGCGGGGCGATCGGCTCCGCGCTGGCCACCGCGATGTGGTCGGGTGGGGGCTGGCGGGCGGTCTGCCTGCTGGGCGCCGGCTTCGCGGCCCTGGCGCTGCTGGTCTTCGTCGTGCGGGCCGCGGTCGGCCGGATGGTGGCCGGGCGCGGTGGCGGCCAGGGCGCCGGCGGCGTCGGCTGAGCCGTGCCCCGCGCCCGGGTGCCGCCGTGGGCGCCGTCGCCGGCCCGGTACGGGCCCCCTCGCGGGGCCCGCGCCGGGCCGGCCGGCCTCAGCCGGCCGGGGCGCCGTCGGTGACGTCGTCCGCCGGCGTGGCGGCGGCCGGGGCGTCCCCGCCGGCCTCCTCCCCGGTGGCGGGCGGGACGGCCGGCGGGACGGTGCGCGCCCACTCCGCCCAGGTGGCCAGCGCCTCGTACAGCCGCGCGCCGGCCTCGATGGCCACCCGGGTGGACTGGGTGTGCGGGCTGCTGCCGAAGTCGCCGCGGTCCTTGGCGGCGGCGAACTGCCGGAAGACCCGGGCGGTCTCGGTGAAGAAGGCGCGCTCGCGCTCCAGGTGCGCGGCCAGCTCCTCCGGCGGCATCAGCCAGAAGAAGAAGGAGCGCAGCAGCGACTCCATCCGCATGGTGTGGTCGACCTCGTCCTCGGCCAGCCAGCGGCGGACCTCGGCCAGGCCGGCGTCGGTGATCCGGTAGGCCTTCCGCCCGCGCGGCCCGCGGCTGTCGACTTCGATCAAACCGGCCTCCGCCAGACGGGAAAGCTCGGCGTAGATCTTCGGGTGCTGCGCCGGCCACACCTGGCCCAGCTCCTGCTGGAAGCGGCGCGACAGGTCGTAGCCGCTCGCCGGCCCCTCCGCGAGAAGACCCAGCAAACCGTGCCCCAACGACACCACGGCCTCCTTCAGCTCGGTCGAACAGCTCGGTCGATCACCAGCTCATCTTGACATGGACCATCGTCCAGGTCGATCATCATGTCCAAAGGGACATGTTCAAACAGACATGTGAGGTACCAGGAAATGGCTGACTCGCGAGCGGTATTCATCACCGGTGCTGCCGGGGGTATCGGAACGGCGACGGTCAAGGCCCTCGTCGAGCGCGGATTCCAGGTGTACGCGGGCGTCCGCGGCGAGGCCCCGCACCTGCGCGGCAGCAACGTCGAGCTCGTCCAGGTCGACGTCACCGACCCGGACAGCGTCGCGGCGGCGGCCAAGGAGGTGGGCCGCCGGCTCGGCGGCCGCGGCCTGCACGCGCTGATCAACAACGCCGGCATCATCGTGCAGGGCCCGCTGGAGCTGCTCTCCCCCAGCGAGGTGCGCAAGCAGTTCGAGGTGAACGTCTTCGGCGTCGTGGAGACCACCCGGGCCTTCCTGCCGCTGGTGCGCAAGGGGC
Source organism: Allostreptomyces psammosilenae (assembly GCF_013407765.1). Classification (GTDB taxonomy): domain Bacteria; phylum Actinomycetota; class Actinomycetes; order Streptomycetales; family Streptomycetaceae; genus Allostreptomyces; species Allostreptomyces psammosilenae. Next base: position 2,275,391 of record NZ_JACBZD010000001.1, on the reverse strand, counting down.
AGGGCCGGATCATCAACCTCAGCGCCGCCACGGCCCGCACCGCCATGCCGTACCTCGGCGCCATCTCGGCCAGCAAGGCGGCCCTGGAGTCGTTCTCCTCGGTGGCGCGCGTCGAGCTGGCGCCGTGGAAGATCCCCGTGGTGATCATCGAGCCCGGCGCCGTGGACACCACCCTCCTGTCCAAGTCCGGGGCCGCCGCCCAGGCCAACCTGGCCTCCGAGGACCCGGAGCGGGTGACGCTCTACGCCAACCAGCTGGAGGCCATCCAGAAGGCCATGGCCGGCCAGAAGCCGTCCCCGGTCAAGGTCGTCACCGACGTCGTGGTCAAGGCGGTGGAGGCCAACCGGCCGAAGCCGCTGTACACCGCCGGCTCGGACGCGCGCCTGCTCGGCTTCCTGTCCCGGCTGCCGCTGGGCGTGCGGGACCGCATGCTCACCAACGCCATGGGGCTGAACAAGGTCTCCCCGGCGAGCACCGGCACCACCGCGTCGCGGTAGTGACGCCTCCCACAGGGCCCGCCGCCCCGGGGACCCGGTCCGCACCGCCGCGCCCGGCCGGAACCACCTCCGGCCGGGCGCGGCGCGCGTGGCGTGGCGGGGCGGCCCGGCCCGCCCGCGAGCGACGGCCCGGCGCCGGAACGACTCGGGCCGGAACGATTCGGGCCCCCTCACCGCCCCGCGGGGCTGGGTGAGGGGGCCCGAATCGTTCCGGCCGGGTCCGTCAGCGGTCGACGGTGTCCATCATCGGCCCGTGGAACCGGTCGCCGAGGAAGGCGTTCGGCGGGAGGATCTCGTCGAGCCGCTTCATGGTCTCGTCGGAGAGCTCCACCGACGCCGCCCCGACGTTCTCCTCCAGGTGCTCGCGTACCTTCGGGCCGGGGATCGGCACGATGCCCTGGTTGATCAGCCACGCCAGCGCCAGCTGGGCCGTGGTGCAGCCGAGCTCCTCGGCCACCTCGGTGACCCGCGCCACGATCGCCAGGTTGTGCGCCAGGTTGTCCTCGGCGAACCGCGGCAGGATGCGGCGGATGTCGATGCCCTGGAAGTCCTGCACGCCGGTGATCGTGCCGGTCAGCAGACCGCGGCTGAGCGGGCCCCAGGCGACGAAGCCGATGCCCAGCTCCCGGCAGACCGGCAGCGCGCCGAACTCCGGCGCCCGGGTGCCCAGCGAGTACTCCGACTGCAGCGCGGTCATCCGGTGCGTGGCGTGGGCCGCCCGCAGGCTGTCCGGGCCGGCCTCGGAGATGCCCAGGAAGCGCACCTTGCCGGCCGTCACCAGCTCCGACATGGCGCCGATGGACTCCTCCACCGGCACCTCGGGGTCCACCCGGTGCAGGTAGTACAGGTCCACGTGGTCGGTGCCCAGCCGGGCGAGGCTCTCGTCGATCGCCTGGCGGATGTGCTCCGGCCGGCCGTCGATCCTCACCCCGTCCTCGGTGCGCAGCAGGCCGCACTTGGTGGCCAGCACCACGTTCTCCCGGGGGACCGTGGCCAGCGCCTTGCCGACGATCTCCTCGCTGCGCCCGCCGCCGTACATGTAGGCGGTGTCGATGAAGTTCACCCCGAGGTCCAGGGCCTGGTGGATGGTCCGGATCGACTCCTGGTCGTCGGTGTCCCCGTAGAACTCGGCCATGCCCATGCAGCCGAGGCCGAGCACCGAGACCTCCAGGTCGCCTCCCAGCGAGGTCCGGCCCACGGCTGCTGCTTCGCTCGCCGTCATCTGTGATCTCCTTCTCGGTTTTCTTGGGAGCGCGGGGGAGGGGAAGGGGGCGCCCGACGGACGGGGGGGGGTGCCCGCCGGGCGCCGGGCGGGGTCAGTCCGCCTGGTACTCCGGTTCCGGGGTGGCGGCCGGCCTCGGCAGCCTGGACCGCAGCGCGGCCCGCCCGGTCTCGTCCGAGGCCACGGCCGCCGCCGCGATCACGGTGTCCGGCCGGACCAGGCAGACGGCTCCGCTCGGGGCGCCCAGGGCCCGGCGGATCCGGCCGCCGACGTCGGTGACCGTCTCGCTGACGGCCTCCGGGACGCCGCCCCGCGGCGCGCCCGAGGTGACCGCGACGACCCGCAGCAGGTCCGGGTCGGTCTTGCCCTCGATGCCGAGCGCCTTCAGCGCCGCCGCCACCTCGTCGGTGAACAGCAGCAGCAGGTGGCCGCCGCCGGACAGCCGGGAGTACAGCCGGTCCGGGCCGAGCGCCACGTCCGGGATGCGGGCGCCCGGACGCAGGCGCCCGGTCGCCTTGTCACCGCCCGGCAGCACCAGCGTCATCTGGGCCATCCGGGGCGGCATGACCCGCTCCAGCACGCCGCTGCCGATGCCGACCCGGATCAGCGCGTCGCGCACCTGGCGCTGCCAGCCCTGCATCATCCACATCTGGGTCTGCCGGTCGGCCTCGGTGACGACGCCGCGCGCGACGAACAGCCGCTCGCGCTCCCACTCGTCGATCTGGGAGGCGTCCAGCGAGCCGCGCAGCACGCCGGCCAGCCGCCAGGCGGCCGAGTAGGCGTCCTGGACACCGGTGTTCATGCCGAGCCCGCCGGCGGGGGAGTGGATGTGCGCCGCGTCGCCGGCCAGCAGCACCCGGCCGACCCGCATCCGGTCGGCGAGCTTGCGGTGGATCTGGAACAGGCCGCTGCCGGCGGACTTCGTCTGCCTCAGCCGCAGCGGCGAGCGCTCCTCGATGATCGCCTCGACGGTCTTCTCGACGTCCTCGACCTTCTGGCCCGGCGGCACGCTGGCGAACACCCGGTACAGCCCGCCCGGCAGGCCGACCACGACCATCACGCCGGTGCGGCCCATCACGTAGTACGACTCGTCGTGCACGTACTCCGTGTCGTACTCGCCGTCCACCAGGACGAAGGACTGCGGGTAGGTCTCGCCCTCGAAGCGCACCCCCACCTGGTCGCGGACGGTGCTGTGCGCGCCGTCGCAGCCGACCAGCCAGGAGGCCGAGATGGTCTCGCCGTCCTCCAGCGTGGCCACCACGCCGTCCGGCCCGTTCTCCAGGGAGGCCAGGCGGCGGCCGAACTCGATCCTGCCGCCCGCCTCCGTCACCACGTCGCGCAGCACGGCCTCGGTCTGGTTCTGCGGGAGCGAGATCGGCACCGGGTACCGGGTGTGCTGCAGCGGGCGCAGCGGCACCCGGCCGATCTGCCGGTCCCGGGTCCAGTAACTGGTGGCGCTGAGCTTGACGCCCATGCCGAAGATGCGGTCGCCGACCCCGAGGGCGTCGAACACCTCGATGGCCCGCGGCCACAGGGTCACCGCCTTGGAGTGCGGGTTCGACCGCGCCGCCTGGTCGATGATCCGCACCCGGATCCCCCGCCGGAGCAGGCCGGCGGCCAGCGTCAGGCCGGTGGGACCGGCGCCGACGACCAGAACCTCTGTTTCCTTAGCCACGACACCCCTCATGTATTCGTGGGCCGCCCGTGGCCCGGCCAGGCCCCCGGGGCCCGTTCCTTGGGCCAGCTGTCCGTCAATGCCCCATGGCGAAGCCGCCGCTGACCGGGATCACCGCGCCGGTGACGAACCCGGCGGCCTCGCTGGCGAGGAACTGCACCACGCCCGCCACGTCCTCCGGCGTTCCGGTGCGGCCCAGCGGGGTCATCTGGATGACCGCCTCCCTGCGGGCCTGGCTGACCCCGCTGACCATGTCGGTCTCGATGGCGCCGGGGGTCACCACGTTCGACGTGATGTTCCGGCTGCCCAGCTCCCAGGCGAGCGAGCGGGCGAAGCCGACCAGACCGGCCTTGGAGGCCGCGTAGTTGGCCTGCCCGGCCGCGCCCATCAGGGCGACCGCCGAGGAGACGAAGATCAGACGCCCCCAGCGGGCGCCGAGCATGCCGCCGGCCGCGCGCCGGGCCATCCGGAACGCCCCGGTGAGGTTGGTGTCCACCACGTCCAGGAAGTCCTGGTCCTCCATCTGGAGGAGCAGCATGTCCCGGCTGACCCCGGCGTTGGCCACCAGCACCTCCACCGGGCCGTTGACCCGCTCGGCCTCGTCGAAGGCCGACTCGATGGTCTCCGGCCGGGACAGGTCGCAGTGGACGCCGAGCAGGCCGTCCGGCGGCTCGCCGGTGCGGTAGGTGACGGCCACCCGGTCCCCCGCCTTGACGAAGGACTGGGCGATCGCCAGTCCGATGCCCCGGTTCCCACCGGACACCAGAACTGAACGGTTCATTTCACACTCCTTGCGGCTCGGGCGCCCGGGCCGGCCGACGCGCGGTCGGCCGGCCCGGCACGGTTCGGCCCGTCGTCAGACGGCGGAGTCGAACACGATGACGGCGTTCTGGCCGCCGAAGCCGAACGAATGGGTGGACGCCGCCCGGATCGGCACGGGCCGGGCCGCGCCGGCCACGACGTCCACCTCGATCTCCTTGTCCTGCTGCTCCAGGTTGGCGGTCGGGGGCACCTCGCCGTGCTCCAGCGCCAGGACGGTGTAGACGGACTCCAGCGCCCCGGCGGCGCCGAGCGCGTGGCCCACCACGCCCTTGGTGGAGGTGACCGCGACCCGGTCGCCGTAGACCCGGCCGATCACCCGGCCCTCCGTCAGGTCGTTGAGCGGGGTGGAGGAGCCGTGCGCGTTGACGTGGTCGATGTCGCCGGGCGCGAGGTCCGCGTCGGCCAGCGCCATCCGGATCGCCCGCTCCGCGCCGGCGCCGGACGGATCCGGAGCCGACAGGTGGTAGCCGTCCGCGGAGGCGCCGTAGCCGGCGAGCCGCGCCCGCCGGCGGGCGCCCCGGGCCCTGGCGTCCTCGGCCCGTTCCAGGATCAGCACGCCCGCGCCCTCGGCGGCGACCATGCCGTCCCTCCCCGCGTCGAACGGGCGGCAGGCGGCGGCCGGGTCGTCGGTCCGCTTGGACAGCGCGCCCATCTGGTGCAGCGCGCTCATGCTCATCTGGGTCAACGGCGCCTCCGCACCGCCGGCGACCACGACGTCGCACGCGCCCGACCGCAGCAGCATCCGCGCCGTGCCCAGCGCCGTGGGGCCCGAGGCACAGGCGGTGGCCGTCACCAGGTTGGGGCCGAAGGCGCCCAGGTGGATGGCGAGGTAGCCGGCGAGCATGTTCATCGGAGCCGTCACGCCGACCAGCGGGGAGACCCACTCGTGGCCTTCCTTGACGAAGGTGACGTACTCCCGCTCCATGGTGCCGGCACCCCCGTTGGAGGTGCCCATCACCACGCCGACGCGCGCGCCGTCCCAGGTCTTCGGGTCCAGTCCGGCGTCGGCCAGCGCCTCGTGCGCCGCGACGATGGCCAGCTGGGTGGTGCGGTCGATGCGGCGGGCCTCCTGCCAGCCGATCAGGCCGTCCACGTCGTACTCCGGCACCCGGCAGGAGATGTCGACCGGAAGGCCGGCCAGCTCGGGGTCGGTGGCCACCGCCGACCGCCCCGAGCGGACGCCCCGCCAGTTCTCCTCGGTGCCGATCCCGGCCGCGGAGACCGCGCCCAGGCCGGTGACCACGATGTCGGGGCCGTGTGCCGGCCGGGTCATGACGCGGGGACCTCGGCCTCGGCCACCTTCTTGCCGATGAGCTCGGCCACGTCGCCCACGGTGAACTCGATGCTGATCTCGCCCGCGGAGAAGACCGCGCCGTACTTCTTCTTCACGACCATGCCCAGCTCGACGGTGCCGAGGGAGTCCAGCCCGAGCTCGGACAGGCGGGCCCCGGCCGACAGCTTGGCGGCCGGGACGCGGAAGCGCTCGCCCAGGGTCGAGATGAGGAACTCCTGGATGTCGGTGGTCTGCTCGCTCACGTGTTCCTCCGAGTGATGTTGGGTGTCTCGGGACTTTCCCGACGTCGGGCTCAGTGCTCAGGCCAGCGAGATCTCGGGCCACCGCAGCAGGGTGGAACCCCAGGTGGCGCCGGCGCCGAACGCGGTGAGCAGCACACGGTGTCCGGGGCGCAGCGCGCCCTCGCGCACGGCCTCGGTCAGCGCGATGGGGATGGTCGCCGCGACCGTGTTGCCGGTGTGGTCGATGTTGATGTACATGCGCTCGGGCTCGATGCCGAGCTCGTGGCCGACGGCCTCCAGGATCCGGCGGTTCGCCTGGTGACCGACCACCAGGTCCACCTCGTCCGGCTTCCAGCCGGCCTCCTCCAGCACCTTGGTGGAGGACTCGGACATCCGGGTCACGGCGTTGACGAACAGCTCCCGGCCCTGCATCACCAGGTGGGCGCGGTCGTCGAGGGCCCAGCCGTCGGCGCGGGCCCGGGAGCCGCCGCCGGGGACCAGCACCAGGTGGGCGAGGTCGCCGTCGCTGCCGAGGTCGAAGCCGCCCAGGCTGCCCGGCTCGTCGTCCTCGCCGGCCCGCAGCACCACCGCGCCGGCGCCGTCGGCGAAGATCGGCGCCGTGTTGCGGTCCTTGGGGTTGAGGTAGAGGGAGGCGGTCTCCGCGGCGATGAACAGGATCCGCTCGGCCTGGCCGGTGCGGATCAGGCTGGAGGCGGTGGCGAGGCCGTAGAGGAACCCGGAGCAGGCCGCCGCCAGGTCGAAGGCCGGCACGCCGCCCAGGCCCAGCCGGCTGGCGACCGCGGGGGCGCTGCTGGGGGCGAAGTGGTCGGGCGACTGCGTGGCCAGGATGACCAGGTCGATGTCGTCGGAGCCGTAGGACTTCAGCGCCTCGGCGCCGGCCTCCACGGAGATGTCCGAGGTGGACTGGCCCTGCACCCAGCGGCGCTCGCTGATGCCGGTGCGGGTGGAGATCCACTCGTCGCTCAGCCGCAGGTCGGCGAAGTGCGCGTTGGGCACCACGCGGGGCGGCAGGTACGCCGACAGACCGGCGAGGACGGCTGCACGGGCCACGGTCAGGACTCCTCTTCGACGACGTCGGCGGTGCCGAGCTTGATCCCGGTGAGGGCGGCGACCTGGGGGATCGCCTCGGCGGCGGTGGTGAACTCGACCGCACGCCAGCCGGCGCCCTCCGCGCCGGCGCAGTTGCGCGCGAGGTCGTCGACCAGCAGGCACTGCTCCGGCGGGACCTGGGCGACGCCGGCGGCCACCTCGAAGATCTCCTTGGAGGGCTTGCGGCAGCCGACCTCGTAGGACAGGACCAGGCCCTCGAAGAGGCCCTCCGGCGGCACCATCCGGCGCCAGTGCCGGTCCCAGGTGGGCACCATGTTGGACAGCAGGCCGACGAAGACGCCCTCGGCCCGCAGGGCGCGCAGGGCCTGGAGCCACTCGGTGTTCACCGGGCGGTCGGTGAACCAGTACTCGCCCGGGTCACCGAGGTCGATCTCGACCCCGTGGTCCCGGGCCAGCACCTGCTCGACCTGGCGGGCCCAGTCCAGCTCGCTGACCATCGGGGTGTCCAGCGGTTCCATCGGGTCGGTGGTGCCGTAGGTCCTGGTCACCTTGGTCACCGCGTCCAGCCACTGGTCGGGCCGCAGGCCGACCCGCTGGCAGAAGGCGACCGTCGTCTCGTCGTTCGACGACGTCAGCACGCCCCCGAAGTCGGTCCACACGGCACGCACGGTGCCGTCGGCGTTCAACGCCATGAGCGCTCCCCGTCACTAGTCGTCAGCAGGCGCACCCGAGCCCGTTCGGCCCCGCCCTGCGTGAACTCGATCTCCACCGGGAGGACCCGGCCGACGTCCGCGTCGTCCTCCGGCTTGCCCGCTCGGGCGCGGACGACGACGTCGTCGTCCAGTTCCAGGAACTGCTTGAAGCCCGCTTCCAGACCGACCACGGTGGTGTTCACCGCGGGCTCGCCCTCCGCCGCGGCGGCCAGCGCCCCCGCCTGGATGGCGGCCTCGGTCAGCACCATCCCGGTGTAGTGGTCGAGCGGGTGGTCGAAGTACGTCGGGTGCCGACCCGAGACGGCGAGACGGGCCTGGAGCGCGCCGTCCTCGGTGGTGTGGCAGTCGGCCAGCACGACGTTGCGCGGATCCCTCCGCCCCACCAGGTAGGGCACGACGAGGCCGCCCACCGTCTCCGGCAGCGTGGTCGACAGCGGCGGGGTGCCGGTGCGCCCGGCGGCCCGCATGAACTCGTACTCCTCGTTGGTCACGTACCGGGTGACGCTGTCCCCGTGGCCGACGCGCTCCCCGCCGATCGCCATGGCGAAGGTGTGCCGCAGACCGCGCACCTCGCCGCCCCGGGAGGTGGTCACCTCCGTGCCGACGGTGATGGTCAGCTCGGTCGGCCGCTCGCCGACCAGCAGCGGCGCGGTGTTGGTCAGCCGGGCCGAGGTGTCCATCATCAGGAAGGTCCAGTCGAACGGCACGCCGTGCCGTTCGTGGGCCACGATGGTGGCGGCCTGCCGGCAGCACTCGGTCAGCAGCGGCAGGGTGTACCGCGGCGGCCCGCTGGCGTGGTCCAGGAAGTAGGCGTGGGACATCGGCAGCTGCGCGCCGACCAGGAAGGTCGAGGAGTCCACGTCCCGCAGGTCGGTGACGAAGACCTCGTTGACCGCACGCCGATGTACGAGAGATCGCTTGACCGTGCGTTCGAAGCTGAGTTGATGCTCCTGCACGAGGGGACCGGCTACCGCTTCAACCGTCATCGGTGAGCCCTCTCTGAGATCAGACGCGTTCGTTCCCTGGCCCGGTCAGCGTGGCACCCGGGCCCCGAATACCACCGGGGGTTCGAACAGATGTCGCGGCCACCTTTGCCAGAGTCTCGCCAGAGCCCCCGGGTGCCCGGCGGGCCCCGGGGCGCCGCGCCGGGCCGCCGCGCGATGCGGTAGGAATAGGGGGTGCGACCCGATCTGACCCGACCGAACGCCAGCTACCTCGCCCTGGGCGACTCCTTCACCGAGGGCCTGCACGACGAGGTGGGCCCGCTCGGCCGGCACCGGGGCTGGGCCGACCGGGTCGCCGACGCGCTCGCCGCCCACCACGGGGGGTTGCGCTACGCCAACCTCGCCGTGCGCGGCCGACTGCTGGACCAGGTGGTCGCCGAGCAGCTGCCCGTGGCGCTGCGCCGGGCGCCGGAGCTGGTGTCCTTCCACGCGGGCGGCAACGACGTGCTCCGCCCGCGGGTCGACGTGGACGCGGTGGTCGCCCGGTACGAGGCGGCCGTCGGACGGCTGCGCGCCCGGGGCGGCGCCGTGCTGCTGTTCACGGTCATCGAGCGGGCCGGCGGCAGCGGCCGCACCGCGGAGCGCCTGGCGGCCCGGTTCGCCCGGTTCAACGCGTCGGTGCGCGCGGTGGCCGAGCGCCACGGCTGCCTGCTGGTGGACGCCGCCGCGCACCCCGTCTTCACCGACCGCCGGCTCTGGCACGAGGACCGCCTGCACCTCGGGCCCGCCGGGCACGCCCGGATGGCCGCGGCCGTGCTGGAGGCGCTGGAGGTGACGGAGCCCGCACTGCTCGGCGGTGAGCCGGGCTGGTGGCGCCTGCCGCTGGCCGCCGCCGGCCCCCGCGACCGTGGCGCGGACCTGGCGGCGGACCTGCTGTGGGTCCGCCGCCACCTGCTGCCCTGGGTCGGGCGCCGCCTGCGCGGGGTCTCCAGCGGGGACGCCCTGCTGCCCAAGCAGCCCGAGCCGATCCACCTGGCGCCCCCGGTGCTCCCGCCGCCCGCGCGCCCCACCTCCACGGCCACCACCGACTGAGCCACCTGCCCTGACCGACCCGCGCCTACCCCCCAGGCGTGTGCGCCGGGGGGCCCGCCGGCATCTGGACCGAGGAGCGACAAGCGAAGGGAGGTGGGCCCCTCCTTGCCGGAGGCGGGCAAGGAGGGAGACCGGAGCGCCGGAGCGACGAAGGGCCCCTGCTGCCCGAAGGCGGGCAAGGAGGGCGAAGATGGCGGCTAAGGGGCCCGGAGGCGCACACGCCTAAGAGACACAGCGAGCGCCCCCGCGGCGACGAGGCCGACGCCGGCCATGCCGAGCACCCCGGCGGTCAGGCTCCCCGCGGCGGCGGCCGCCGACACCAGCAGCGGTCCGAGGGCGTTGCCGGAGTCCGCGCACAACCGCCAGGCGGACAGGAACGCCGCGCGACCGCGCCGGGGGGAGACGTCGGCGCCGATCGTCATCAGCAGCCCGCTGCCCATCCCGTTGCCGAAGCCCAGCAGCATCGCCACCACGGCGAGCCCGGTGAGCGAGTCGGTGAGCGGCAGCAGGGCGTGCCCGGCGCCGAGCAGGAGCATCGAGGGCACCCCGACGGCCAGCCTGCCGAAACGATCCATCAGATAGCCGGCCGGATAGAACAGCAGCATGTCGACCGCCGCGGAGACGCCGAAGACCACGCTGACCGTGGCCGCGTCCACCTGCATCTGGTCGGCCCACAGCGGCAGCACCGCCTGCCGGCTCGCCCGCACCGCGCCGACCATGACCACGGCCACCCCGAGGGTCGCCAGCACCCGGCGGTAGGACCACAGCACCGAGCGCAGCGTCGGCTCGCTCCCCGCCCCGCCCCCGCCCCCGTCTCCGTCCCCGCCCCCGGCGCCCGGCTCCGCCGCGTCCCCCGCCGGTGTCGGCGTCGCCGGCGGCGGCAACGGCCGCACCACCAGCACCACCACGGCCGCCGCCAGCGAGGCGGCGAGCGACACCCAGAACGCCGACCGCACGTCGCCGCCGGCCAGCACCAGCGCGCCGGCGAACGGGCCGAGGAACACCCCGATCCGGGCCACCCCGCCCAGCGTGGACATCGCCCGGGCCCGCAGCCGCGCCGGCACCACCTCGGTCAGGTAGGACTGCCTGGCCAGCGCGAAGGTGGCCTCGCACATCCCGTACACCGCCACGCACACCGCCAGCAGCCCCACCCGGCCGGCCAGCGCGCACCCGGCGACGGCCGCCGCCGCCACCAGCGCGGCCCCCAGCATCGCCCGGCGCTCCCCGAACCGGGCCGCCAGCACCCCCGCCGGCAGCGTCCCGGCGATCCGCCCCACGCCCAGCAGCACCACCACCAGCCCGGCGGTGCCGACGGAGGCCCCGAGGTCCCGCGCCGCCAGCGCCACCACCGGGGCCGCCGCGCCCTGGCCGATCTCGAAGACCAGCGTGGGACCGAACGCCGACGGCGCGATCCGGCGCAGCGACACCTGCGCGGCCGGCGCGCCGTCCTCGGTGCGGGCGGGGGAGACGGGGGTCGACCGCGCGGGCGGGGGCGGATCCGGCTGGGATTCCACGGGCGGGTCCTCGATCGGGTCGGTGCTCCGACGCGCCGCGGACGCGTCGGCGACGACTCCCCGCCACACGCCCACGGGCACCGGCGGAACGGGTCCTTCCAGGCCACCCCAGCCTAGATGTGTGATGCAACCGTCTTCCAGGGGGCGGCGGGGAGCGGACATGGATCGGCCGGGGCCGGGTAGTCGCCGCGTGATGCCGACCCGGAGGACGGAGAGGACTGTGTGCGGACTCAGCGGCGAGATCAGGTTCGACGGCCGACCAGCGGACACCGCGGCCGTGGAACGGATGTCGGGCGCCCTGCGGCGCCGTGGGCCGGACGGCGGAGGGGCCTGGTCGGAGGGACCCGGCGGCCCGGTCGCCCTGGCCCACCGCCGGCTCAGCATCATCGACCTGTCCGAACGCGGCGCCCAGCCGATGGTGGACGAGGACGGCGGCCTGGTGGCCGTGTTCAACGGGTGCGTGTACAACTACCGGCCGCTCCGTGACGAGCTCGCCGCGGCCGGCCACCGCTTCACCTCCACCAGCGACACCGAGGTGCTGCTCAAGGCGTACCGGCAGTGGGGCGAGGACTTCGTCGACCACCTCGTCGGCATGTTCGCCGTGGCCATCGTGGACCGGCGCACCGGGCGGCTGGTGCTCGCCCGCGACCGCCTCGGCATCAAGCCGCTCTACCTCGCCGAGACCCCCGGCCGGCTCCGCTTCGCCTCCAGCCTGCCCGCCCTGCTGCGCGCCGGAGACGTGGACACCGACATCGACCCGGTCGCGCTGCACCACTACCTGACCTGGCACGCCGTCGTCCCCGCCCCGCGCACCCTGCTGCGCGGCGTGCGCAAGCTGCCCCCGGCGACGGTCCGCGTCGTGGAGGCCGATGGCCGCAGCAGGGAACGCCGCTACTGGCAGCCGGAGTACACCCGGGACCCGGCGCACGCCGCCATGGGCGCCGACGAGTGGCGCGAGGCCGTCCACGACGCGCTGCGCACCGCGGTCGAGCGCCGCCTGGTCGCCGACGTGCCGGTGGGCGTGCTGCTCTCCGGCGGCCTGGACTCCAGCCTGATCGTGGCGCTGCTCGCGGAGGCCGGCCAGCACGGCCTGCGCACCTTCAGCATCGGTTTCGAGGAGGCGGGCGGCGAGCGGGGCGACGAGTTCCAGTGGTCCGACATCGTCGCGGAGCGCTTCGGGACGGCCCACCACCGCATCCACATCGGCGGCGACCGGCTGCTCCCGGCGCTGGACGACGCCGTCACGGCGATGAGCGAGCCCATGGTCAGCCATGACGCCGTCGCGTTCTTCCTGCTGTCGCAGGAGGTGTCCCGGCACGTCAAGGTGGTGCAGTCCGGGCAGGGCGCCGACGAGGTCTTCGCCGGATACCACTGGTATCCGCCACTGGCCGGGCTGGACCGCGGGGAGACCGTGGACGCCTACGCCCGCGCCTTCTTCGACCGCGACCACGCCGGCGTCGCCGGGGTCGTCAACCCGGAGCACCTGTGCGACCACGACGCCAGCCGGGAGTTCGCGGCCGCCCACCTGACCGCGCCCGGCGCCGAGACCGCCCTGGACGCCGCCCTCCGCCTGGACACCCACGTGATGCTGGTGGACGACCCGGTCAAGCGGCTGGACAACATGACCATGGCCTGGGGCCTGGAGGCCCGCGTGCCGTTCCTGGACACCGACCTGGTGCAGCTCGCGGCCCGGATGCCACCGGAGCACAAGCTGGCCTCCGGCGGAAAGGGCGTGCTCAAGGACGTCGCCCGCACGGTGCTGCCCGCCGAGGTCATCGACCGCCCCAAGGGCTACTTCCCGGTGCCGGCCCTGAAGTTCCTGCGCGGACCGGTGCTGGAACGGGTCCGCGAGGCGCTGACCGCCCCCCAGGCCAAGCAGCGCGCGCTGTTCCGCCCCTCCTACGTCGACGACCTGCTGGCCCGGCCCAACGAGGAACTGACACCGCTGCGCGGCAACAAGCTGTGGCAGCTCGGCCTGCTGGAGATGTGGCTCCAGGCCCAGGACGTGCGGTGAGGGAGGCGACCCGCGTGAGCGCGACCCAGGAACCCGGAACCCACGCCCAGCACCGGGCGACACTCCCCGACGCCGGCGCCCCGGCACCCGCACCCACCCCGCCCCCGGCCCGCGACGTCGTGCTGGAGTGCGGATGGGGGCGGCTGGTCTTCGGCCACACCTTCGCCGACCTGGCCGCGGTGCTCGACGCGCTGCGGGTCGAGGCGGCCGGGCACCGCGACATCTGCATGTACGTCACCGACCCGCACGTACTGGTCTCGCAGGCCCCCGACCAGCTGTTCGTCGACCCCTCCTACACCTACCGGCTGCGGCTGCGCGACGAGGTCGGCGCCGCCACCGGACCGCGCCCGGCCCCGGCGGCCCCGCCCGACGACACCGGGGTGCTGGTCCGCCCGGTCGCCAGCCCCGAGGACGTGGCGGAGACCAACCGCATCTACGCGGCCTGCCGCATGGTCACCGCCGACCCCGACCAGGTGTGGAAGAACCGGGAGGACGCGACCTTCCACTACCTGGTCGCCGAGGACCGGCGCAGCGGCGCCGTGGTCGGCACCGTCACCGGCGTCGACCACGTGCGGGCCTTCGGCGACCCGTACGGCGGGTGCAGCCTGTGGTGCCTGGCCGTCGACCCGCAGACCACCCTGCCCGGCGTCGGCAGGGCGCTGGTGTGCGCCCTGGTCGAGCACTACCGCGCCGCCGGCCGCGACCACCTGGACCTGTCGGTCCTGCACGACAACGCCCCGGCCATCGCGCTGTACCACAAGCTCGGCTTCGAGCGGGTGCCCGTCTTCTGCGTGAAACGGAAGAACCCGATCAACGAGCCGCTGTTCGCCGGTCCCCCGGACGCCGCGTTCGAACGGTTGAACCCCTACGCCCGGGTGATCGCCGACGAGGCGCGCCGGCGCGGCATCGCCGTGGAGGTCCTCGACCCCGAGTGGGGCGAGATGCGCCTGGCGCACGGCGGGCGCCGGATCGTCACCCGCGAGTCGCTCTCCGAGCTGACCACGGCGGTGGCGATGAGCCGCTGCGACGACAAGCGGGTCACCCGGCGCATCCTCGCCGAGGCCGGCCTGCGGGTGCCCCGGGGCCGCACCGCCGGGGAGGAACCCGGCGAGGAGGACCTGGCCTTCCTGGAGGAGGTCGGCGAGGTCGTGGTCAAACCCGCCCGCGGCGAGCAGGGACGCGGCATCACGGTCGGCGTCCGCGACCCGGACGAGCTGCGCCGGGCGGTCCGGGCGGCCCACGCGCACTGCCCCGACGTGCTGCTGGAGGAGCTGGCCCACGGAGAGGACCTGCGGGTGGTGGTGATCGGCCACGAGGTGGTGGCCGCGGCGGTGCGGCGGCCGGCGCACGTCGTCGGCACCGGCCGGCACACCGTCCGGGAACTGGTGCGCGCGCAGAGCCGGCGCCGCGCGGCGGCCACCGGCGGGGAGTCCCGCATCCCGCTGGACGAGGACACCGCCGCCACCGCGCGGGCCGGGGGCTACGAGATGGACGACGTGCTGCCGCGCGACGTCGAACTCGCGGTGCGCCGCACCGCGAACCTGCACACCGGCGGCACCATCCACGACGTGACCGCCGACCTGCACCCGGTGCTGGCCGAGGTCGCGGTACGGGCCAGCCGGGCCATCGACATACCGGTCACCGGGCTCGACCTGCTGGTGCCGGCGGTGGACGAGCCGGAGTACGTGCTGATCGAGGCCAACGAGCGGCCGGGCCTGGCCAACCACGAACCGCAGCCGGTGGTGCAGCGCTTCGTCGACCTGCTGTTCCCCAGCACCCGGGCCACGCCGTGGTCCGCCGCGCCGTCCCGCCCCCGGGCCGCCCCGCACGACCACCGCGCCGGCTGACCCCGGCCCGCCGCCCGCGCCGCGCCGCCCGGCGGCCCACCCCCGTGCCCGTCCCCACGCCACCCGGCTAGGAGCGCACCCGCATGACCCCGCCCCCCATCGACACCGACTACCTGCGCGACACCCTCATGGACCTGCTGCTCACCCCCAGCCCCTCCGGGCGCACCGGGGCGGTGATGCAACTGATCGGGGAGCACATCGCCGCCCTGGGCCTGCCCATGTCGGTGACCCGGCGCGGCCTGCTGCGCACCACCCTGCCGGGCGACCGGTCCGACGTCGGCCGCGCGGTGGTGGTGCACGCCGACACCATCGGGTGCATGGTCAAGCGGCTCAAGGACAACGGCCGCCTGGAGGTGGTGCCGGTCGGCACGCACAGCGCCCGGTTCGCCGAGGGGGCGCACGTGACGATCTTCCTGGACGACCTGGACCGCCGGTACACCGGAACGGTGCTGCCGCTGATGGCCAGCGGGCACACCTACGGGGACGAGGTGGACACCCAGGGCGTCGGCTGGCCGCTGGTGGAGATCCGGGTGGACGAGCCGGTCACCAGCGCGGCCGACCTCGTGGCGCTCGGCATCCAGGTGGGCGACTTCGTGGCGCTGGACGCCGCGCCGCAGCTCACCCCCGCCGGATACGTCAAGTCCCGGCACCTGGACGACAAGGCCGGGGTGGCGGCGCTGCTCGCGGCGGTCAAGGCGGTGCGCGCGGCGGGGCGGTCGCTGCCGGTCGACGCGCACCTGCTGGTCACCGTCGGCGAGGAGATCGGCATGGGCGCCACCCACGGCCTCGACGACACGGTGGCCGAACTGGTGGCGGTGGACAACGCGGTCATCGCGCCGGGGCAGCGCTCCAGCGCGTTCGCCGCGAACATCGCGATGATGGACTCGACCGGCCCGTTCGACTACCACCTGACCCGCCGGCTGATCCGGCTGGCCGAGGAGCACGGCATCCCGGTCCGGCGGGACATCTTCAACCACTACCGCAGCGACGCGGCACCGGCGATCGAGTCCGGCCTGGAGTGCCGGGCGGCGCTGGTCGGCTTCGGCGTGGACGCCAGCCACGGCCACGAGCGCACCCACCTGGACGGGCTGGTGCGGGTGGCCGAACTGCTCGCGGTCTACCTGACCTCGGAGCTGACCTTCCGCCAGTTCGACCTCACCGCGGAGGGCTCCCTGGAGGACTTCCCCAGCGTGTCGGTGCAGCCGGCCGAACCGGAACCGCTGCTGCCCCCGCGCGAGCGGAACGGCTGACCGGCGCGGGGCCGCAGCCGAGCGTGCCCCCGGCCGACCCGCGGTCTCAGCCCATGCCGGCGCGCATGCCGTCCCGGCAGGTGCTGGCCATCGGAGCGTTCGGATCCCACATGCCGACCGCCTCGCCCCAGGCGCACAGCTCCTCCGGGTCGACCTGCGGCGCGGGCCCCGGGGTGGGCGCCGGCGCGGCGCCACCGCCGGAGGAGGCGGAGGGGCGCTGCGCGGTCGGCGGACGCGGCGTGGGCGGCGGCTTCGCCGGGGACTGGGGCGGCGCGGCGGGCCGCTGCTCCTCCCGGTCGTGGTCCGCGGAGCCCTGGCCGCCGCCGGCCGTGGCCGGGCCCGACCGCGGGGCGGACGGCCCGGCCGGGGCGCCGGCTCCCGAGGAGGAGGGGCCCGCCGTCTCGTGGGCGACCGGGCCGCCGCCCTCCTCGCCCGGTGCGGCGGAGGCCCGGTCCGGAACGGTCATCAGCTCCACGTGCGCGGTGCCCTCCTGCCGGGTGACCTCGCCCTGCGGGGTCGGGGAGGCGGCGCCGGCCGGCACGGAGGCGTCGGTGGCGGTGGGCTCGTCGCCCCCGGGGGCCGGGCCGGGGCCGCCCGGGGCGTCGTCCACCTGGTAGCACCCGCTCATCGCCACCACACACCCCGCCATCAGCGTCACCCACCGTAGCCGCATCCCTGAGCCGTCCTCTCGTCGCCGCCCCGACAGCACCGGCGGGGCGTTCCCGTGCTGCCAGGGACAACGAGCGTCCGGCCTTCCGGAGACGGTCGCTCCACCGGACGGCGGTCAGGCGGCGGCCGAGCGTTCCGGCCCTTCGGGCGGGACGACCAGGCAGAACTCGTTGCCCTCGGGATCGGCGAGGACGGTCGTCACCCAGCCGTCCTCGTCGAAGGGGCCGCGCAGCCGGGTGGCGCCGATCCGGAGCAGCCGGTCCAGCTCGCCCTCGGCGCCCGGCACGCGCAGGTCCAGGTGCATCCGGTTCTTGCCGTCCTTGGGCTCGGGCACCCGCTGCAGCAGCAGCTCCGGGCCGCGGCCCAGGGGATCCAGGAGGGAGACGTACTGGGCGGCGGGACCGTCGCCCTGGCGCCGGTAGCGCAGGGCGGCGGCCCAGAAGGCGGCGAGCCGGTCCGGATCGGCGCAGTCGAGTACACAGACGAGTCTCATGCGCCACCTCCTACCACGCGCGGGCGCGGGTCAGGCGGGTCAGGCGGCTCCGGCGGCCCCGCCGCCGCGGCGGCGCGGTTCGGCCACCGCCATGACGCCCCGGCCGTCGCCGAGGAACTCCAGGGCGGAGGCGGCACCGATCTCCGGGGTGGCGGCGAAGGAGTGGCCGAGGGCGGTCAGGCCCTCCGCGACCGGCGAGGCCAGCGCCTCCGGCTCGCCCTGCGTGGTCGCGTTGTTCCGCTGCGACCAGCGCGGCGCGGCCATCGCGTCCGGCAGGGACAGGCCGCG
Source organism: Allostreptomyces psammosilenae (assembly GCF_013407765.1). Classification (GTDB taxonomy): domain Bacteria; phylum Actinomycetota; class Actinomycetes; order Streptomycetales; family Streptomycetaceae; genus Allostreptomyces; species Allostreptomyces psammosilenae. Next base: position 2,257,765 of record NZ_JACBZD010000001.1, on the reverse strand, counting down.
GTCGAGCCGGTCGGTGAGCAGCTGGAGCACCGTGGTGATGATCGTCGCGCCGCCGGGGGTGCCGCAGGCCAGCAGGGGCCGGCCGCGCTCGGTCACGATGGTCGGCGCCATCGAGCTGCGCGGCCGCTTGCCCGGCGCCGGCAGGTTGGGATCCGGCACCCCCTCGAAGAGCGGGGCGAAGGAGAAGTCGGTCAGCTCGTTGTTCAGGATGAAGCCGCGGCCCGGCACCGTGATGCCCGACCCGCCGGTCTGCTCGATGGTCAGGTTGTAGGCGACCACGTTGCCCCAGCGGTCGGCGACCACCAGGTGGGTGGTGGAGCGGCCCTCGTACGGTTCGCCGGCCGCGCCCACCCCGGCCGGGGGGCAGGCCGAGAGGTCGTCGGTGGGATCCCCCGGCGCCACCGGCGAGGTGAGCGCGCGGTCCGGGGAGATCAGGCAGGCCCGCTCGGCGGCGTACTCGTCGGAGAGCAGCTCCTCGCGGGGGACCTCGACGAACTCCGGGTCGCCGACCCAGCGGTTGCGGTCGGCGAAGGCCAGCCTGCAGGCCTCCAGGTACAGGTGGCGGGCCGTGACCTCGTCCGCCGCCGCGAGGTCGAAGCGCTCCAGGATGTTCAGCGCCTCGCCGACCGTGCTGCCGCCGGAGGAGGAGGACGCCATGCCGTACACCTCGCGCCCGCGGTAGCGGATCCGGGTCGGGTCGCGCCGCAGCACCCGGTAGCGGGCGAGGTCGCCGTCGGCCAGCAGGCCGGGACGGACCGAGTCGCCCGGGGCCACCGGCGGGCGCGCGGCGGTGCGGGCCACCTCGGTGCCCAGCCGCCCGCCGTACAGCCAGCCCACCCCGCGGCGGGCGATGGTGCGGTAGGTGGCGGCCAGGTCGGGGTTGTACATCCGGCTGCCGACCTCGGGCAGCCGCCCGCCGGGCAGGAACAGCTCCACGGTGTCCGGGAAGCGGCGGAAGCGCGCCTCGTTGTCCGCGGTCTGCTGCCGGAAGGTCGCGTCCACCACGAAGCCCTCCTCGGCCAGCCGGGCCGCCGGCTCCAGGGCCCGGGCGAGGCTGAGGGAGCCCCACAGCTCCAGCGCGGTGGCCCAGGTGAGCAGGGTCCCGGGCACGCCGACCGACAGGCCCGAGGTGACCGCCTCCGCGAACGGTACCGGCCGGCCGGTGGCCGGGTCCAGGAAGGAGTCGCGGCGCATCCGGGCCGGGGCGGTCTCCCGGCCGTCGAGGGTGCGCACCCGCCCGGTGCGGCCCTCCAGGAAGACGAAGTACCCGCCGCCGCCCAGCCCGCAGGAGTAGGGCTCGGTGACGCCCAGGGCCGCGGCGGCGGCCACCGCCGCGTCCACCGCGTTGCGGCCGGCGGCCAGCAGCTCCACCGCGATCCGGGTCGCGTCCGCGTCCACGGTGGCCACCACGCCGGCCTCGCCGACGGCCACGGTGCCCGCCCCGGGGGCGGCGACCGGGGTGGTCCGGGTCGTCGTCGCGCCGGGGGCCGGCGGCGCCGAGGCCCGGGCGGCGGGGGCTCCCGCCCCGATGACGGCACCGGCGCCGAGGGCGCCGGTGCTGGTCAGGAAGGTGCGGCGACGAAGCGGACCGGTCATGAGCTCCCCTGGGGACGTCCGGACAAGCCGCAGGCCACGCTGTCACATGCCCGCCCGGGACGAAAGGGGGCGTAAGGCCCTGCTACGGGTGCCTTCCGGGCAGATCGACCGCCCGGGGGACCGGCGGGAAGTTGGCCGCTATGTGCCAGACCCCTTAGGGCCCGGCGTCCTCGCCCGACATAATCCGGTGATCGCACGTCGGACGATCGCACCGCCGCCCGTCCGGCGGGTGGCGGGCCCAACACACCATGGGGAGGCCCACCCGTGTTCGTGGACATGCCGCTGGCCCAGCTGCGCGAGTACCGCCCGGAGCGCTCCGAGCCCGCGGGCTTCGACGCCTTCTGGGAGCGGACGCTGAAGGAGGCGCGCGGCCACGCGCTGGCTCCCGCGTTCACCGAACTCGGTGACACCCACCTGGCCTCGGTACGGGTCCACGACGCCTCCTTCGCCGGCTTCGGCGGCCACCGGATCGGCGGCTGGCTGCTGGTGCCGGCCGGGGCCGCCGAGCCGCTGCCGTGCGTGGTGCAGTACATCGGGTACGGCGGCGGGCGGGGCCTGCCGCACGACTGGCTGCTGTGGCCGGCGGCCGGCTACGCGACGTTCGTCATGGACACCCGCGGGCAGGGCGCCGGCGGCTGGTCGGGCGGTGGCACCCCCGACCCGACGCCCGGCAGCGGCCCGGAGACGCCCGGCAAGCTGACCCGCGGCGCCCTGGACCCGGACGAGTACTACTACCGCCGGCTCTACACCGACGCCGTCCGCGCCGTGGAGGCGGCCCGCTCGCACCCGGCGGTCGACGGCGGGAGGATCGTGGTGACCGGCGGGAGCCAGGGCGGCGGGATCGCGCTGGCCGCCGCGGCGCTGGCGGACGGCGTGCGCGCGGCGATGATCGACGTGCCGTTCATGACGCACGTGCGGCACGCGGTGGAGATCACCGACGACGAGCCCTACGGCGAGCTGAGCCGCTTCTTCCGCTCACAGCCGCACCTGGTGGACACCGTGCTGGACACCATCGACCACGTCGACGGCCTGAACATGGCGGCCCGGGCCACCGTCCCGGCGCTGTTCTCGGTGGCGCTGCGCGACCCGATCACCCCGGCCTCCACCGTCTTCGCGGCCTACAACCACTACGCCGGCCCCAAGGACATCCGGGTGTGGCCGTACAACGGTCACGAGGGCGGCGGTGCCCACCAGAAGACCGAGCAGCTGCGCTGGCTCGCGGAGCTGCCGCTCTCCTGACGGACCGACACCCCGTCCCGGGCGGGCGGGCACCGCAGCCCGAAGCGGGCGGCCGCGCGGCGCGGCCGCCCGCTTCGGGCTGGCCGGATCTGGACGATCCGGCCCCCCGGTGAGCGAAAGCGCTTTCTCCCGGTCAGGGCTACTGTCGCGGTACGCATCCGCCGCGAAATTGAAAGGTTGTCCGCCGGGACACCAGCCGTCTTGTCCGGATCGATAAAAACCCGTGGTGTCTGACCCGTTGACGTCCCAGGAACCTCTCTTTAACGTTTCAACGCAAGCGCTTGCCCTCACTCGCAGTGACCAGCGCCTCATTCCGTATCTCCGAAGGGACCAAGCCATGCGTCCTCGCATCCTCTCCTCCACCCCGGCCGCCAGACGCCGGATCCGGTCCGCCGGCGCCGGCCTCGCGGCGATCGTGGTGCTGGGTGCCACGGCCGCCTGTGGTGGGGGCAGCGGCAGTGACGACGGCCGGGTCACCCTGCGTTACTCCTGGTGGGGCAACGCCGACCGTGCGGAGCTGATGCAGCAGGCCATCGACCTGTTCGAGCAGCAGAACCCGAACATCGACGTCCAGCCGACGTTCTCCGAGTACGAGGCGTACTGGCAGAAGCTGGCCACCGAGTCCGCCGGCGGCGGCGCCCCCGACGTCATGCAGATGGACGTCTCCTACCTGCGCGAGTACAGCGACAAGAACGTGCTGCTCGACCTGGCCTCCGGCGAGGCCGCCGCCAACCTCAACACCGACGACTTCCGCGGCGGCCTGGCCACCGCCGGTGAGATCGACGGCCAGCTCTTCGGCGTGCCGGTCGGCGGCAACACCTTCACCCTGGTCTACAACCCGGCGGCCTTCGAGGAGGCCGGCGCGCCGGCCCCGGAGGCCGGGTGGAGCTGGGAGCAGTTCTGGCAGACCTACGAGACGTTCGGCCCCGACGCCGAGGTCAAGGCGGGCGCCGACTACACCGGCATCATCTGGGTCCTGGAGCTGCAGCTGCGCCAGCAGGGCGCCAGCCTGTTCACCGAGGAGGGCGAGCTGGGCTTCACCCGGGAGCAGTTCAAGGAGTACCTGGAGCAGGGCGAGCGGCTGCGCCAGGACGGCCTCGCCGTCGACCCGCAGAAGATCGTCGAGGTCAAGCCGATCTCCCCGCTCGGCTCCGGCCTGGACGCCTCCGAGTTCACCTGGGACAACTTCCTGGTCCGCTTCGCGGGTGAGACCGACGCCGAGCTGGAGCTCGCGCCGGTGCCCACCTTCGACCCGGCCAACACCGGCCAGTACCTCAAGCCGTCGCTGATGCTCTCGGCCTCCGCCCGGACCGAGCACCCCGCCGAGGCGGCCAAGCTGATCGACTTCCTGATCAACGACGTCGAGGCCGGGAAGATCCTCGGGGCCAACCGCGGCCTGCCGGCCACCAACGCCCAGTTCGAGGCCGTGGAGCTGGAGGGCGTGGACGCCGCCGTCGCCGCCTACGAGGAGTCGGTCGCCGACGCCCTGCAGCCCGCGCCGCCCGTGCCCCCGGCCGGTGCCGGCTCCATCGAGGCGCTGCTGCTGCGCGTCACCGAGGACCTCTCCTTCGGCGAGATCTCCGTGGACGAGGCGGTCGACCAGTTCTTCAGCGAGGCCGAGGACATCCTGGCCCGCTGACGGGCGTCATCACGTCTGCCCCCGGTGCCGCCGCCCGGCGCCGGAACCATCGAAGCCGCCTTCCTGAGGATCCACGAGGACCCGTCGTTCGGCACCATCACGGTGGACGAGGCGGTCGACCAGTTCTTCACCGAGGCGGAGCAAGCACTCTCCTCATGACGACCGGGAGGAGCCACCTCGTGGCACAGACCCAGCTCTCAACGGAGGCGCCCCCCGACGGGCGGCGCCCGACCGGGGCCAAGGAGGCCAAGCCCGCGTCAGGCGCGCGGCGCGGCTCCCGCTCCGGCTCCACCAGCCGCGACACGCTCGCCGGCTACCTGTTCCTGTCGCCCTGGTGCATCGGCATGCTGCTGCTCACGCTCGGCCCGATGCTGGCGTCGCTGTACCTCTCCTTCACCGACTACGACCTGTTCACCACGCCGGAGTGGGTGGGTCTGGAGAACTACACCACCATGTTCTCCGACGAGCGGTGGCTCCAGTCGGTGCGGGTGACCCTCGGCTACGTCCTGATCGCCACCCCGCTGAAGCTGATCGCGGCCCTCGCGGTCGCCATGCTGCTGGTGCGCCCGCGCCGGGGCCAGGGCTTCTACCGCTCCGCCTTCTACGCCCCCTCGCTGATCGGTGCCAGCGTCTCCATCGGCATCGTGTGGCGGGCCCTGTTCTCCGACGACGGCGCGGTCGACAGCACCCTGTCGCTGGTGGGCCTCGGCAACGACGGCTGGGTCGGCGACCCGCAGCTCTCCCTGTGGGTCCTGGTGGCGCTGTCCATGTGGCAGTTCGGCGCCCCCATGGTCATCTTCCTCGCCGGCCTCAAGCAGATCCCGCGCGACCTGTACGAGGCCGCCTCGGTGGACGGCGCGGGCTGGTGGCGGCAGTTCCGCTCCATCACCGTCCCCATGCTCTCGCCGATCGTCTTCTTCAACCTGCTGCTGGAGACGATCCACGCCTTCCAGGTGTTCACCTCGGCCTTCGTGGTCAGCAACGGCACCGGCGGCCCCGCCGGCTCCACGATGTTCTACACGCTGTACCTGTACGAGCGCGGCTTCGAGGACTTCCGCATGGGCTACGCCTCCGCGATGGCCTGGATGCTGCTGCTCGGCGTCGGCCTGGTGACCCTGGTGCTGTTCCGCACCTCCAACGCCTGGGTGCACTACTCGGGAGATGAGTCTCGGTGACCGCAACGATCGAACAGGCCGCCCCGGGCGGCGCTTGGAACCCGACGCGGCGCCGCCGCACCACCGGGTCCGTCATATGGCACGTCGCCGCCCTGGCCGCTCTCGCCGTGGTGCTCTACCCGGTGTTCTGGCTGGTGAGCGCGTCGTTCAAGCCCTCGGACGACATCATCGGCAACCTCCAGCTGCTGCCGACCTCGCCCACGTTCGACAACTACTCCAGCGCGGTCGAGGGCATCGCCGGCGTCCCGGTGCTGACCTTCTTCCGCAACTCGCTGATCATCGCGGTGGGCTCGGTCGTCGGCACGGTGATGTCCGCCTCGCTGGCCGCCTACGCCTTCGCCCGCATCCGCTTCCGCGGCCGCGGGGTCCTCTTCGCGATGATGATCGGCACCCTGCTGCTGCCGTTCCACGTGCTGATGATCCCTCAGTACATCATCTTCCAGCGGCTGGAGCTCATCAACACGTTCGTGCCGCTGCTGCTCGGCAAGTTCCTGGCCACCGAGGCGTTCTTCGTCTTCCTGCTGGTCCAGTTCATGCGCGGCCTGCCCCGCGAGCTGGACGAGGCGGCCCGCATCGACGGCTGCGGCCACGTGCGGATCTTCTGGTCGATCATGCTGCCGCTGATGCGGCCCGCGCTGATCACCGCGTCGATCTTCTCCTTCATCTGGAGCTGGAACGACTTCCTCGGGCCGCTGCTGTACCTGAACGACCCGAACACCTTCCCGCTGTCGCGGGGCCTGCAACTCTTCATCGACCAGCAGAGCAACTCCGACTACGGCGCCATGATCGCGATGTCGATGCTCGCGCTGCTGCCGGTGATGCTGTTCTTCCTCGCCTTCCAGCGGTACCTGGTCGACGGGGTGGCCACCGAGGGACTGAAGGGCTGAGACGACCATGGCCGACGCCGCCGCACAGCACACCCCCCGATCCCGCGCCCGCGGCACCGCCCGCGACGCGGCCGACTCCCCGCGCGCCGGGCGGAGCCGGGAGAGGTTCGCGCTCTTCGCCGAATGCCTGCTGGCCGGGGTGTGGCTGACCGTGGCGGCGCTCGGCGTCGTCACCGCCCTGCCCGCCCTGGCCGCGGCCTGCGGCCACCTGCGCCGCCACCTCGAGGCCCGGCCCGCCGGGATGCGCCAGTTCCTCGCCGACCTCGGCGCGGCGCTGCGCACCGGGTGGAAGGTGGGGCTCGCGCTGCCGGTCCTGCTGGCGGTGCTGCTGCTGAACGTGGCGATCGCCCGCTCCGGCCTGCCGGGCGGGTCGGTCGTCGCGGTGCTGACCTGGGCGGGGGTGGCGGCGGCGCTGGTCGTCGCGATCCGCGCCGCGGCCTCCTTCACCCCGGGGGCCCGGTGGCGGGACCTGCTGGCCGACGCCGGCCGGCGGGCCGTCGTCACCGACCCGGGCGGCTCGCTGCTGCTGTTCGGCGGCCTGGCCGTCACGGTCGTCGCGGCCGGCCAGATGCTGCCGTTGGTCGCCCCGGCCCTCGGCTGCCTGGCGGCCGCCGCGGTGGCGGTGGAGCGGCGCCTGGGCCGATAGCGGCGGACGCAGCGGCGGAGAAACACTTCCGCCGGCCGCGGTGAAAAATCCCCGCGGCCGGCGGAATCATCGTCCCTGCTCCGTGCTCCGGAGGGGCCGGAATTCTTCAGGACGGATAACGCTGGAACCGGCTGGTGTCGATCGTGAATCCGAGGGGCTCCGGAAGCTGGATCGGAATTCCGAACTCCCGGGTCTCCCGCTCCACGTATTCACCGTTCTTCGGCTTGGACAGCAGCGTCCAGGTGCCCTCGCGGGGATTCACGATCAGGTAGTTCGCAATTCCGCCCTCGGCGTACAGGGCGGGCTTCACCTCCACATCCCGCCGGAAGTTGCTCTCGGAGCAGATCTCCACGGCCAGACGCAGCATTCCGGCGTGAATCTCCCGCACGCCCCGGAGGTCGAGGTCGTTGTCGAAGACGATCACGTCCGGCTCCGGCCGGTCGTCGCGGTGGTCGAAGCGGACGCCGTGCGCGATCAGGCAGTCGAAGCGCGCCACCGGGACCTGTTGGGCGATCAGCATCCCGATGCGGTCGTGCAGCGCCAGGGCGCTGGCCTGCATGATGATCTCGCCGCCGATGTACTCCACCCGCACTCCTTCCGGAAAGTCGAAGGACTCGAAGATCTCCAGCAGCCGGTTGTCGGGCACGGTCATGGTCGGGGCACCTCGGGTCGCCAGGGGAGTATCGTATCGGAGCGATCACTCTGGGTTATTATCGGATCATTCGCACCACCGCCGCCTCGCCCGCCGGAACGGTCAGGGTGCCGGTCACCGGCGTGCCGGTGAGCAGCTCGGCGCCCTCGGCCGGGACCTCGGCGGGGGTGTCGGTGTGGTTCAGGACGAAAAGGTACTCCGCGTCGGCGCCGGTGCGCCGGACCACCTCGACGCCGGGGCGGGTCGGAGCGGCGGGGGTGACGCCGGCCTCCTCCAGGAGGCGTCCGACCAGCGCGTCGGTGGCCTCCTCGGCCAGGCGGGTGGCCACGTACCAGGCGGTTCCGTCGCCGTGCCGGTGGCGGGTGACCGCCGGCGTGCCGGGCAGCGGGCCGTCCAGGTAGCGGGTCACCGCCTCGGCGCCGGCCAGGTGCAGCGCCTCCGTCCACACGTCCGCCTCGGTGCCGTCGTCCAGCCGCACCCGCTCGCCCTCCAGCAGCGGGTGGAACTCCTCGGTGCGCACCCCCAGCAGCTCCCGGTAGGCGCCCGGGTAGCCGCCGGGCCGCACGTGGTCGTTCTCGTCCACGATGCCGCTGAAGTAGGTGACCAGCGCCGTGCCGCCGGCCGCGACGAACTCCGCCAGGCGCGCCGCGTCCGCGTTGGCGACCGTGTACAGCGTCGGCACCAGCACCAGCCGGTACCCGTCCAGGTCGGCGCCCGGGTGGACGAAGTCCACCGTCACCCCGCGCTCCCACAGGGAGCGGTACAGGTCGTGCAGGCGGTCCAGGTAGCGCACGTCCACCGAGGGGTGGGAGTCCAGCTCCACCGCCCACCAGGCCTGCCAGTCGAACACCATGGCGACCTCGGCGCGCACGGTGCTGCCGCGCACCTCGGCCAGGCGGTCCAGGTCGCCGCCGAGCCGGACGGTCTCCCGCCACACCTTGGTGTCGGTGCCGGCGTGCGGCAGCATCGCCGAGTGGTACTTCTCGGCGCCGGCCAGGGAGGCCCGCCACTGGAAGAACATCACCGCGTCGGCGCCCCGCGCCACGTGCGACAGGCTGTTGCGCCGCAGCTCACCGGGGTCCTTGGCGCGGTTGCGGGGCTGCCAGTTCACCGCGCTGGTGGAGTGCTCCATCAGCATCCACGGCCGGCCGCCGGCCAGCGACCTGGTCAGGTCGGCGCTGAACGCCAGCTCCTGGTGCGCCCGCGGGTTGGCCGCCTCCAGGTAGTGGTCGTTGGCGATCACGTCCATCTCGCCGGCCCAGGACCAGTAGTCCATGTCCCGCACGTTGTCGGCGACCATCAGGTTGGTGGTGACCGGCACGTGCGGGGTCACCTCCCGCAGCACCGCCTTCTCCAGCCGGTAGTTCTCCAGCAGCTCGTCGCTGGAGAACCGGCGGAAGTCCAGGGCCTGCGTGGGGTTGCCGATCGCCGGGTTCTGCCGCGGCGGCAGCACCTCGGCGAAGTCCCCGTACGCCTGCGACCAGAAGCGGGTGCCCCAGGCCCGGTTCAGCTCCTCCACGGTGCCGTAGCGCCGCCGCAGCCACCGGCGGAACGCCTCGGCGCTGACGTCGCAGTAGCAGTGCGCGTTGTGGCAGCCCAGCTCGTTGCCCACGTGCCAGACCGCGAGACCCGGGTGCTCCCGGTACCGCTCGGCGATCGCCCTGGTCAGCGCCAGCGCGTGCTCCCGGTAGACCGGCGAGGAGGGGCAGAACGCCTGACGGCCGCCCGGCCACAGCCGGGTGCCGTCGGCCCGCTCCGGCAGCATCTCCGGGTGCGCCCGGGTCAGCCAGGGCGGAGGGGAGGCGGTCGCCGTCGCCAGGCTCACCCGCACCCCGCCGGCGTACAGCTTGTCCAGCACCCGGTCCAGCCAGTCGAAGCGGAACTCGTCCGGTCCCGGCTGGAGCAGCGCCCAGGAGAAGATGCCGACGCTCACCAGGTCCACCCCGGCCTCGCGCATCAGCGCCACGTCCTCGTCCCACACCCGCTCGGGCCACTGCTCGGGGTTGTAGTCACCGCCGAACGACAATCCGCGGCCCCCGATCGGCCAGGAAAGCGAGTGCTGACTTCCATCCACCTCGGTGCTCAACGGTATCCTTTCCATGGTTTTCCCGGGCGGGGCGACCCGGGCATAATTCCCCGCGCGACGCTAGGGCCCGGCGGCGCCGATGTCAACGCGGGGAATTGTCCGCACCCAGCCGAAGTCATTCGTTGACGTGTACGCAATTGCCATGGTGCGATGTGCGTCAAAGCGCATTTCCGGGGCCAGACCGACGATTCATGCAGTGAGATTCATACAGCGACAGGATCAGCCGCCGACCCCGTCGGCGCCCGTCGGCCGCGGCCCGGTGGCCGCCGACCGAGGCCGGCGCACGGCGGGGGCGGCCGCCCGCGCGAGGACGGCGGTGGGGCAGCACACATGATCAGCATCAAGGACGTCGCCGAGCAGGCGGGGGTGTCGGTCGGCACCGTGTCCAACGTGATCAACCGGCCGAACCTGGTCTCGGCGGACACCCGGGGCCGGGTGCAGGCCGTGATCGACCGGCTGGGCTACGTCCGCAGCGAGTCGGCGCGGCAGCTGCGCATGGGCCGCAGCCGGATCCTGGCCCTGCTCGTCCTGGACATGGCCAACCCGTTCTTCGTCGACATGGCCCGCGGCGCCGAGAAGGCCGCCCGCGCCGCCGGCCTCGGCGTGATGCTCTGCAACAGCGCGCAGAGCGCCACCGAGGAGGCCGACTACCTCTCGCTCTTCGCCGAGCAGCGGGTGCGCGGCGTGCTGATCACGCCCGCGGACACCACCGGCCGGAACCTCGCCTCCTTCCGCCGCCGCGGCATCCCGTTCGTCTTCGTCGACCGGGTGGTGCCCTCCCACCAGGCATGCTCGGTCTCGGTCGACGACGTCGCCGGCGGCGAGCTGGCGGTCGGTCACCTGATCGCCGCCGGCCACCGCGCGATCGCCTACGTCAGCGGCCCCAGCCAGCTGCCCCAGTGCCGCGACCGGGAGGCCGGCGCCCGCGCCGCGGTCGCCGCCGCCGGGCTGCCGGCGGACGCCCTGACCGTGCTGGAGGTGGAGCGCCTCGACGTCGCCGCCGGGCGCGACGCCGGCGCCCGACTGCTCGGCCTGGCCGGCCGGCCCACCGCCGTCTTCTGCGCCAACGACCTGATCGCCCTCGGCGTCCTGCAGGCCATGTACGCGGCCGGGGTCTCCGTCCCCGGGGAACTGGCCATCGTCGGCTACGACGACATCGAGTTCGCCGCGGCGGCCGCCGTGCCGCTCACCTCGGTGCGCCAGCCGGCGGTCCAGATGGGCCGGCGCGCCGCCGAACTGCTCATGGAGGAGACCGCCGAGGACGCCGGCCCGCACACCCACCGCCGCGTGGTCTTCCCGCCCGAGCTGGTCGTGCGGGACTCCTCGCTCCGGCCGCCGGCCGAGGCCGGCCGCTGACCCCGCCCCACCCGCCAGGAAAGGCCCCCAGATGTCCGACCCGACGGCCACCGCCCCCGAACCCGGGGAACGGATCCCCGACGCGCCGCTGTTCCGCGACCCGATGCACGACGGGGCCACCGACCCCACCGTGGTGTGGAACGCGGAGGCGGGGGAGTGGTGGATGTTCTACACCCAGCGCCGCGCCGACGCGCCCGGCCCGGGCTTCGGCTGGGTGCACGGCACCGACCTCGGCATCGCCAGCAGCCGGGACGGCGGCCGCTCCTGGCTCTACCGCGGCACGGCCCGCGGCCTGGAGCACCAGCCCGGACGCAACACCTTCTGGGCGCCCGAGGTGATCCGGCACGGCGACACCTACCACGCCTACGTCTCCTACATCACCGGAGTGCCGCACGCCTGGGTGGGCGACCGGCACATCCTGCACTACACCTCGGCCGACCTGTGGGACTGGACGCTGGCCTCCCGCCTGGAGCTGTCCAGCGACCGGGTCATCGACGCCGCCGTCTGGCCGCTGCCGGAGGGCGGCTGGCGCATGTGGTACAAGGACGAGGCGGACGGCAGCTCCATCCACGCCGCCGACTCCCCGGACCTGTACTCCTGGACCCCGACCGGGCCGGTGCTCACCGACCGCGCCCAGGAGGGGCCGAGCGTCTTCTCCCTCGGCGGCTGGTACTGGCTGGTGACCGACGTCTGGGCCGGGATGGCCGTGCACCGCTCCGACGACCTGCGCACCTGGCACCGGCAGGCCGAGCCGCTCCTGGACGCGCCCGGCAGGCGCCCCGGGGACGACGCCGTCGGCAACCACGGCATGTGCCTGGCCCAGGACGAGGAGGGCTACCTGGTCTACTTCACCTCGCCCGGCGGCGACCGACCCACCCGGGTGCAGGTGGCCGAGCTGACCGTGGTGGACGGCGTGCTGCGCTGCGACCGGGACGCGCCGTTCGCCATGGACTGGCGCCCGGAACGCACCGTCGCCCTGCGCGGCGGCGACCTGCCCGACTGACGATCCGCTCACCCCGCGCCGTCCGCCCCCGCCTCCCCCGCGGCGTCCCGCGCGGCCTCCTCCCCGCGGCGGCGGGCGGCCAGGCGCGCGCGCTGCGGCAGCACCGTGTACTTCGGGTCCCGGGCCGAGGCCACGCCGGCCGCGAAGACCCCGAACCGGGTGCAGGCGCCCCCGGCCAGCAGCGCCGCCCCGCCCAGCGCCGCCACCAGCCGGCCGCGCCGCCCGGGCAGCGCCCCGGCGCAGGCGCCGACCAGCGCGCCGGTCGCGGTCAGCACCCGGCCGGCGCGGGTCAGCCGGCCGCCCCGGCCGGTTCGGTAGGGCTCGGCCAGCAGCCCCAGGCGCCGCCGCATCCGGGCGTCCGCGAGCAGCTCCGCCCCGGCCCCGAACACCGCCGCCGCCCGGGCCGGACTGGCCTGGGCCACCGGGGCGGCCAGCATCCCCAGCCCGGCCGCCGTCGCCGTGGCCGACCCGGCGAACAGCAGCGGCAGCTCCCGGCGGCCCTCGTGCCAGGCCGGCACCGCGGTGTCCGCTAGCAGCACCGCCGTGTAGGTGGCCACCGCCGGCCCGACCAGCGCCGCCACACCGGTCGCCAGGCGCCCCAGCCGGGGCAGCCGCCCGGTCAGCTCGCAGACCGCGGCCACCCCGGCGGGCGGGCCGAAGGCGCACAGGATCCAACTGCCCATGCTCATCGGCGAGGTCGGCTTGACGACCCGCAGCATGTTGAGGAAGCGCCCCGGGCGTCCGAGGTCGTGGACGAGGCCGACCAGGGAGAGCGCGACCCCGCCCAGCGCGCCCAGCCGGCACGCCCGGGCCAGCGCCGGACGCCCGGTCAGCTGCGCCCCGCCGGCCAGCACGGCGCACCCCGCGGCCAGGCCGCCGGCGTAGAAGTAGCCGGCGATGTCGAGGGCGGCCCAGTTGGGCGGCCGGACGATCGGCCGCCCGTAGTAGGAGGCGGAGCGCGGCTCGGGTGGCGCTCCCGCCGCGGGCCGGTCCGGCCGCCCCGGCCGCCGCCGGCCCACCGTGCCCGGCGTGGCGTCGGTCCCGCTCACGGCTGCCGCCTCCCCGCCGCGAAGGCCAGGGCGATCCCGCCGAGCATGGTCAGCGCCGCCAGGCCCGCGTGCCGCCACATGGCCGGCAGGTCCCGGGTGGGCACCACCGGGTCCGGGGGCAGTCCGTACACCTCCGGCTCGTCCAGCAGCAGGAAGAACGCCCCGTCGCCGCCGACCCCGTCGTCCGGGTCGTGCCCGTACAGCCGGGCCTGGTGGGTGCCGGCCTCGTGCAGTCGGCGCACCCGCTCGGCCGCCCGTGCCCGCAGCTCCTCCAGCGGCCCGAACTGGATGGAGTCGGTCGGGCAGGCCTTGGCGCAGGCCGGCTCCAGCCCGTCGCCGAGCCGGTCGTAGCACAGGGTGCACTTGAAGGCCCGTCCGTCGCCCTCCCGCTGGTCGATGACGCCGTAGGGGCAGGCCGGCACGCAGTAGCCGCAGCCGTTGCAGACGTCCTGCTGCACCACCACCGTGCCGTACTCGGTCCGGAACAGCGCGCCGGTGGGGCAGACGTCCAGGCAGCCGGCGTGCGTGCAGTGCTTGCACACGTCGGAGGACATCAGCCAGCGCGGCTCGGCGCGGCCCTCCGGCCCGGCGGGCCCGTCCGTCCCGCCCGGGGCCGCCGGCGGCGCCGCCGGGTTCGGCCGCTCGACGAAGGCGACGTGCCGCCAGGTGTCCGCGCCCAGCCCCACCGAGTTGTCGAAGGACATCCCGGTCAGCGCCAGCCCGTCCTCCGGTACCGCGTTCCACTCCTTGCAGGCCACCTCGCACGCCTTGCAGCCGATGCACACCGAGGTGTCGGTGAAGAAGCCCACCCGGGGCGGGTGCTCCCGCCAGCCGGCGTCCGCGGCCACGTCCGCCAGCGGCCCGGCGAGCCGGTGCCCGGCCTCGCTCCCGGTGCCCGCCATCGTCACGCCCCCATTCCGGTGCGCTCACCGACTCCGGCTCGCCCCCGGTAGTCGGCGAGCAGCCGCGGGACGTCCGCCCCACGCGGCCGCCGCCCGGGGCGGATGTCCACGGTCAACGCCTTCACCTCCTGGATGTGCACGTTGGGGTCGAGGGCGACGGAGGTCAGCTCGTTGACGGCGTCGCCCCGGGTGTACCCGTTCGGCCCCCAGTGGTAGGGGGCGCCGATCTGGTGCAGCGTCCGTCCGGCCACCCGCAGCGGGACCATCCGCTCGGTGACCAGCACCCGCGCCTCGATCACCCCCCGCGCCGAGAGCACCGTGGCCCAGCCCAGGTGCTCCAGGCTGCGCTCGGCGGCCAGCTCGGGGGAGACCTCGACGAACATCTCCGGCTGGAGCTCGGCCAGGTACGGCGTCCAGCGGCTCATCCCGCCGGCCGTGAAGTGCTCGGTGAGCCGGTAGGTGGTCAGCACGTAGGGGAAGACGCCGGCGCCGGGCTCCTCCCCGCTGGGGTGGAACCGGTTGGCCGGACGGGAGAACACCTGCCGGACGGGGTTGCGCTGCCGCCCGTACAGCGGGTTGGCGAACGGGGACTCCTGCGGCTCGTAGTGCGTCGGCAGCGGCCCGTCCACCAGGCCCGCCGGCGCGTACAGCCAGCCCTTGCCGTCCGACTGCATGACGAAGGCGTCGGTGCCGCCGATCGCGTCCACCCCGCGCGCGCCGTCCGGTGGCCGGTGGTCCGGCGGCCGGCCCGCCGGGAAGTCCGGGACGTCGTGCCCGGTCCACTCCCGCCGTTCCGCGTCCCACCACACCAGCGCCTTGCGGTCGCTCCACGGCCTCCCCCGCGGGTCGGCGGAGGCGCGGTTGTAGAGGACGCGCCGGTTCGCCGGCCACGACCAGGCCCACTCGGCGGCGATCCAGTCCTGCTCCCGCCCGGGTCTGCGGCGCGCCGCCTGGTTCACGCCGTCGGCGTACACGCCGCAGTAGATCCAGCAGCCGCAGGAGGTGGAGCCGTCGTCGCGCAGCTGCTCGTAGGAGGCGAGCGGCCGGCCCTCGGCGTCGAACCCGTTGATCTCCGCCAGCACCGCCTCGGCGCTCGGCTCCTCCAGCGGCCCCTCGGTGGGGTAGTCCCAGGTCAGCTCCAGGAGCGGCCGGTCCCGCGGGTCGGTGGAGCCGGCCAGCCGCTCCCGCAGGATCCGACCGAGGTGGTACACGAACCACAGGTCGCTGCGGGCGTCGCCGGACGGCCGCTGCGCCTCGAAGTGCCACTGCAGCATCCGGTTGGTGTTGGTGAAGCTCCCGTTCTTCTCGATGTGCGCCGCCGCCGGGAAGAAGAACACCTCGGTGGCGATGTCCTCGGTGCGCAGCTCCCCGGTCTCGATCTCCGGCCCGTCCTTCCACCAGGTGGCGGACTCGATGAGGGAGAAGTCGCGGACGACCAGCCAGTCCAGCTTCGCCATCCCCAGCCGTTGCAGCCGCGCGTTCGCGGAGCCCACCGCGGGGTTCTCACCCATCAGGAAGTAGCCCCGGCAGACCCCGTCGAGCTGGGCGAGGACCGTCTCGTAGGTGCTGTGCGACCCGGTCAGCCGGGGCAGGTGGTCGAAGCGGTAGTCGTTGTCCGCGGTGGCGTGCTCCCCCCACCAGGCCTTCAGCAGGCTCACCAGGTAGGCCCGCATGTTCGCCCAGTAGCCGTTCTGCGCGGCGTCGCCGGTGACGAAGGCGTCCAGCGACTGCTCGGCGTGCGCGTACGGCATCGGGATGTAGCCCGGCAGCAGGTCGAACAGGGTCGGCACGTCGCTGGAGCCCTGGATGCTGGCGTGCCCGCGCAGCGCCTGGATGCCGCCGCCGGGACGCCCGATGTTGCCCAGCAGCAGCTGCAGCACGCAGGCGGCGCGGATGTACTGGGCGCCCACCGTGTGCTGCGTCCAGCCGACCGCGTAGGAGAAGTTGGTGGTGCGCTCCCGCCCCGAGTTGGCGGTGATCTCCGCGCAGACCCGGGCGAACAGCTCCCGCGGGACGCCGCACACCGACTCCACCATCTCGGGCGTGTAGCGCGCGTAGTGCCGCTTGAGCACCTGGAACACGCAGCGCGGGTCGCGCAGCGTCTCGTCCCGCTCCGGCGTGCCGCGCAGCGCCGGCCCGCCGGAGCCGAAGCTCTCCGCGTGCCCCGCCTCGTCCATGGCCCGGCCGTGCCGCCGGCGCTCCTCGAACAGCTGGTCGCGGGCGCCGGAGGCGGCGGCCACCTCCGCGCCCCGGTACTGCCAGGTGGTGACGTCGTAGGAGCGGCTGTCCGGATCGAAGCCGGAGAACAGCCCGTCGAGGTCCTCGGTGTCGCGGAACTCCTCGCGCAGCAGCGTCGCCGCGTTGGTGTAGGCCAGCACGTACTCGCGGAAGTACTTCTCCTCGGTCAGCACGTGGTTGATCAGGCCGCCCAGGAAGACGATGTCGGTGCCGGCCCGGATCGGCACGTACAGGTCGGCGAGCGCGCTGGTCCGGCTGAACCGGGGGTCGACGTGGATGACCGTGGCCCCGCGGGCCTTGGCCTCCATCACCCACTGGAAACCGACCGGGTGCGCCTCGGCGAAGTTCGACCCCTCGATCACGATGCAGTCCGCGTGCTGCAGGTCCTGCAGGAAGGTGGTGGCCCCGCCGCGCCCGAAGGAGGTGCCGAGCCCGGCCACCGTCGAGCTGTGGCACACCCGGGCCTGGTTCTCCACCTGCACCACGCCCAGCGCCGTGAACAGCTTCTTGATCAGGTAGTTCTCCTCGTTGTCCAGCGTCGCGCCGCCGAGGCTGGCGAGGCCCAGGGTGCGCCGCACCGGCACGCCGTCGTGCTCGTCCTGCCAGCCCTCGCGGCGGGCGCGCAGCACCCGGTCGGCCACCATCTCCATGGCCGTCGCCAGGTCCAGCTCCTCCCAGTCGGCGGCGTACGGCCGCCGGTGGAGCACGGTGTGCCGGCGGGACGGGCCGGTGGTGAGCTGGAGGCTGGCCGAGCCCTTCGGGCACAGCCGCCCCCGGCTGACCGGCGAGTCCGGATCGCCCTCGATCTGCACCACCCGGCCGTCCCTGACATACACGTTCTGCGCGCACCCCACCGCGCAGTACGGGCAGACCGACTTCACCACCCGGTCGGCGGTGGCGGTGCGCGGGCGCAGCGCGGCGGTCGCCGGGGACCGCGCCGCCGCGCCCCGCCCCAACCGGTCGTCGCCGGTCAGCTGGCGGTAGACCGGCCAGCCCTCGATCCAGCTCCGCAACGCCACGAGCACCCTCCTCGACGGTCCGCGACCGCTCGCCGTGGCGGAACGTCACGACGTAGCTACCGTCCGCTACCCCCGATGCGGCGGCCCATGCGTGCCCGGCGGCGCCCCGCACCATGTGTAACGCCGCCCCCGTGGGGCACCCGCCGACCCGTGAGGAGTACGCATTCGGCCGAGGGGAGCAGTACGGGATGTCCAGCAGCTTCAACGAGCCGAGCGGAACCGGCGGCGAGTCCTTCGACGACTTCCTCGCCCGGTTCTTCGGCGGCGCCTCCCGACGGCCGGTGCAGCGGGTCGACATCGGGAGGTTCATGAGCGAGCAGGCCCGCGCGCTGGTCTCAAGGGCCGCCTCGCACGCCGTGCGCTGCGGCAGCAAGGACCTGGACACCGACAACCTGCTGTGGGCGGCGCTGCAACTGGAGACCACGGCCCGGCTGGTCGCGGCCACCGGCGCCGACCCGCGGGCGATCGCCGGCAAGCTCGACCCCGGCCGCCCCGGCGGCGAGGAGGGGACCAGCACGTCGGTGGCGCTGACCCCGGCGGCCAAGCGGGCCCTGCTGGACTCGCACCGCATCGCGCAAGCGCTGGGCTCCAGCTACATCGGCCCCGAGCACATCCTCTTCGCCCTGGCCAGCAACCCGGACTCCACGGCCGGCCGGCTGCTCAGCGGCGCCCAGGTCACCCCCGAGGCGCTGCAGCAGGCCGCCACGGGACGTCCCGCGCCGACCGTCGAGCCCCGCGGCCCCTCCGCCACCCCCACCGTCAACCAGTTCGGCCGCGACCTCACCGAGCTCGCCCGGGAGGGCGCCATCGACCCGGTGGTCGGCCGCGACGAGGAGATCGACCAGACCGTGGAGGTGCTCTCCCGGCGCACCAAGAACAACCCGGTGCTGATCGGCGAGGCGGGCGTCGGCAAGACCGCCATCGTCGAGGGGATAGCCCAGCGCATCGCCAACGGCGAGGTCCCGGAGACCATCGCCGACAAGCGGGTGATGCAGCTGGACCTGTCCGGCGTCGTCGCCGGCACCCGCTACCGCGGCGACTTCGAGGAGCGGATGAAGAAGCTCATCGACGAGATGCGCGAGCACGCCGACGAGCTGATCGTCTTCATCGACGAGCTGCACACCATGGTCGGCGCCGGCAGCGGCGGCCAGGAGGGCGGCATGGACGCCGGCAACATGCTCAAGCCGGCGCTCTCCCGCGGCGAGGTGCACGTCATCGGCGCCACCACCCTCGACGAGTACCGCCGGGGCATCGAGAAGGACGCGGCGCTGGCCCGCCGCTTCCAGCCGATCCTGGTCGCCGAGCCGAGCGTGGACGACGCCGTCGAGATCCTGCACGGCCTGCGCGACCGCTACGAGGCCCACCACCAGGTGCGGATCACCGACGCGGCGCTGCTGGCGGCCGTGGAACTGTCCGACCGCTACATCACCGACCGCTTCCTGCCGGACAAGGCGATCGACCTGGTCGACCAGGCCGGCGCCCGGGTCCGGCTGCGCACCCTCACCCCCGGCGGCGACGTCCGCCGGCTGGAGCGCGACCTGGAGCGGCTGCGCCGGGACAAGGACCAGGCCGTCGCCGACGAGCAGTACGAGCGGGCCTCCCGGCTGCGCGACAGCATCCGCGAGGTGGAGGAACAGCTCGACCGCAGCCGGCACGGCACGGAGGGAACGGGCGCCGTGCCCAAGGTGCCCGAGGTGACCATGGAGGACGTCGCCGAGGTGGTGTCGCGCACCACCGGCATCCCGGTCAACCAGATCACCGAGGAGGAGAAGGAACGCCTGCTGCACCTGGAGGAGCGGCTGCGCAGCCGGGTGGTCGGCCAGGAGGACGCCGTGGCGGCCGTCGCCGAGGCGGTGCGCCGCAACCGCGCCGGACTGGGCGACCCCGATCGGCCGATCGGCAGCTTCCTGTTCCTCGGCCCCACCGGCGTCGGCAAGACCGAGCTGGCCCGCGCCCTCAGCGAGGCGCTGTTCGGCAGCGAGGAACGCATGATCCGGCTGGACATGAGCGAGTTCCAGGAGCGGCACACCGTCTCCCGGATGGTCGGCGCCCCGCCCGGCTACGTCGGCTACGAGGAGGCCGGGCAGCTCACCGAGGCGGTCCGCCGCCGGCCCTACAGCGTCGTGCTGCTGGACGAGATCGAGAAGGCCCACCCGGACGTCTTCAACATCCTGCTCCAGGTGCTCGACGACGGCCGGCTGACCGACAGCCAGGGACGCACGGTGGACTTCCGCCACACCGTGCTCATCATGACCAGCAACATCGGCTCCGAGCTGATCCTCGGTGGCGGCGGCGCGCTGGGCTTCGCCCCCGGCGGCGCGGAGACCCCGGCCCGCGGCCGGGCCGACGCGGGGCTGCGCGACCGGCTGATGCGGCGGCTGCGCGACTCCTTCCGCCCGGAGTTCCTCAACCGCATCGACGAGATCATCGTCTTCCACCAGCTGCGCGCCGGCGAGCTGCGGCAGGTGACGGACCTGCTGCTGGACGAGACCCGGCGCCGGGCCCGGGCCCAGGGCCTGGAGCTGGAGTTCACCCCGGCGGCGATCGACCTGCTGGCCGAACAGGGGCACCAGCCCGAGTTCGGCGCCCGCCCGCTGCGCCGCACCATCCAGCGGGAGGTGGACAACCGGCTGTCCCGGCTGCTGCTGGACGGGCGGCTGGGGCGCGGGCAGCACGTGGTGGTCGACGTCCGGGGCGGCGAGCTCACCGTGGAGCCGACGATCTCCGTCTGAACCGCCACGGCCGAGGGCCGGTGAGGACACCACGGACCGACGACGACGGAGCGAGGAGACCCATGGCCGAATTCGAGTCGGCGCGCACCCTGCCGGGCTCGCCGGAGATCGCCTTCCACCTGCTCCAGGAGGCACCGCGCACCGGCGGGTGGCTCCCGCTGCGGATGGCCTTCGACCCGCTCCCGGACGGCGGGCTGCGCCTGACCGGCCGGGTGCTGGACCGCGAGGTGGACCGGGAACTGCTGTACCGGGCCGAGCCCGGCCAGCGGCGCCTGGAGTGGACCGTGGCCGGCGCGGACTCCTGCACCGGCTGGTTCCAGGTGGCCGACAGCGCCTCCGGCACCAGCGAGGTGACGGCGCACCTGTCGGTGCTGGGGGAGTGGGAGGAGCGGCTGGACCCGCGCGACGCGGAACGGCTGCGCGGTCTGCTCGACGAGACGGTCGGCGCGCTGGAGGCCGAGGTGCGCGCCCGGGCCGACCTGGCGCAGGGCTAGGCCCGGCCGGCCGGGGCGCGCGGCAGCCCGCCCTACGCGGCGGGGCCGAGGTCCGGTATGCGCCAGTCGACGGGGTCGTGGCCCTGGCTCTTGAGCGCCTCGTTGATCTGGGAGAACGGCTGGGAGCCGAAGAACTTCTTGGCGGACAGCGGGGAGGGGTGGGCGCCCTCGATCACCGCGTGCCGCGTGGTGTCGATCAGCGGCGCCTTCTTGCGGGCGTAGTTGCCCCAGAGCACGAACACCGCCGGGTCGGGGCGCTCGGAGACGGCGCGGATCACCGCGTCGGTGAACTTCTCCCAGCCCTGGTTCTTGTGCGAGTTGGCCTCGTGGGCGCGCACCGTGAGCACCGCGTTGAGCAGCAGCACGCCCTGCTCGGCCCACGGCATCAGGTAGCCGTTGTCCGGCACCGGCAGCCCGAGGTCGTCGCGGAGCTCCTTGAAGATGTTGCGCAGGGAGGGCGGGACCTTCGTGCCCGGGCGCACCGAGAAGCACATGCCGTGCGCCTGGCCGTTGTCGTGGTACGGGTCCTGACCCAGGATCAGCACCTTCACCCGGTCGAACGGGGTCGCCTCCAGGGCGGCGAACACCTCGTCCTCCGGCGGGAAGACCTCCCCCCTGGCCCGCTCCTCGGCCACGAACCGGCTCAGCTCGGCGAAGTACGGCTTGTCGGTCTCGCCGGCGAGCACCGGCTGCCAGGACGCGGGCAACGCCATCGTCACGGCGGTTCCTCCCCATCGGGTGCGACGTGCGGTCCGCGCGCCGCCCGGCACGGATGCCGGTTCGGCGCGACGGAGTCGAACGTACCGCGTTCCGCCGACAACGGATCACCGGCCGTGTGATTGACCTAGTACATACACAAGTCTGTATGCATGCAAACGCTGCTAGGGTGGGCACATGGTTGCCAAGACACCCGTCCCCACCGTCCTCACCGGCCGTCACGTCCGCCTGGAACCGGTCACCGAGGCGCACATCCCGGAGCTGTTCGCCGCGGGCGGCCAGGATCCGGAGGTCTGGCGCTGGCTCTCCGTCCCCACCCCGATGACCGAGGAGGAGCTGCTGGCCGCCCACCGGTCCTACGCCCGGCAGTACGAGGCCGGCACCGCCGTCGGCTTCGCCGTCGTCGACCTCGCCGGCGGGCGCGCCGTCGGCTGGACGCACTACCTGGACATCGACCCGGTGGCCGAGCGCCTGGAGATCGGCGCCACCTGGTACGGCCGCGCCCACTGGCGCACCGCCACCAACACCGAGGCCAAGCTGCTGCTGCTCACCCACGCCTTCGACGACCTGGGCATGGGGCGCGTGGAACTGCGCACCGACCACCGCAACACCCGCTCCCAGGCCGCGATCTCCCGCCTCGGCGCGGTGCGCGAGGGCACGCTGCGCCGCCACCGCCGCCGCCCGGACGGCACCTGGCGGGACACCGTCGTGTTCTCCCTGCTGGCCAGCGAGTGGCCGGCCACCCGGGACCGCCTCACCGCCCGCCTGGCCCGCGGCTGAGATCGGGCTCCTCCAGGAGCACCACCCACCTCCCACGCCGTCCCCTGGGGCCGACGACGTCACGGGGTGCTGGGACCCGCCGCGGCCGACCGTCAGCCGAAGCGCAGGAAGGAGGCCCCGCGAGCGATCTGGCGGAACCCGATCCGCCGGTAGAAGTGCCGCGGCCAGTCCGCCGCGTCGGCCCGCAGGTACACCAGGTCCGCCGGGGGCGCACCGTCCCCGGCCAGCGCGGTGGCCAGGGCGTGGCCGATCACCGCCCGGGCGTGGCCGCGCCGCTCGTGGCCGTGGTGCGTGAGCACGTTCTCCACCTGCGCAACGCCCGCGTCGCGGTACAGGTCGCAGTGGGCCGCGGGCGAACCGTCCGGCAGCAGCACGGCGTGGTGGGTCACCGTGCACGCCGCGTGGACGAGTTCGGCCCGGTCGGCGAGCTGGCGCGCCGCCTCCACCGCCTCCCGGCCGGTCGCCTCCAGCAGGTCCGCGCGCCAGCGGGCCACCACGGCGTCGCGCAGCACCCGGTACGGCACGGCCCGGGCCGCACCCGCGTCCGGCAGCGGC